>NZ_JARWLB010000047.1:0-6848 GCF_047445835.1 Rhizobium sp. BR 317
CGGTGATGTTCTGGTCGCCGGTGGAATAAAGCCCGGCCGGGGTGTCGATCCAGTTGGTGGAGCCCTTGCCGGAGCCAAAGCCCGGCTGCACGCCGCCAAGGGTGAGGCCGCCAAGCGCCGTGCCGACATTGCTGGCGGTCAGCAGGTCCTGACCATCCGTCTTGCCGATCGTGCCTCCTGTGAAGGAAAAACCAAGCGAGGTCGAGCTGTTCGACTGGCTGCCGGTGTTCGGCGTCGAGATGATCGAAAGATTGCCGCCGACGTCTCCGTCGATCGTATCGGCCGAGAAGACGGTGTTGTTGAGCGTCGTATCGCCCTTCGAGACGAATTTGATGTTGTTCGAGGCGCTGACGGTGGAGATCACCTGCGTCGTCGAGGAGCTCGACGACTTGGATTGGCCGGCCGAGACGCTGGCAGTCGGGGTAATGCCGGTGGCACCGCCAATGCCGACGCCGACGGAGACGCCGATGCTGGCGCCGGCCGACTCGCTGCGCGAGGAGGCATCGGTCGTCGCCTGAGCGCCGGCCATGTCGATATTGTTGGCCGAGATCAACACGCTCCCGTTCATGTCGTCGGATCGATCCGGGTTTGCTTGCGCCGAGATCTGCAGGCCACGGCTCACGAAATCGCCGTCGGTCGAGATGTCGACCGAGCTGCCCGAGATCGTCGGCAGTACCGGCGTCGAGCTCGAAACCGAGGTCTCGGTCTTCGAATAGGTAAAGCCGGCCGTCAGCGAGACGGAGGCGAGATTACCGGCCGCGACGCTGTCCTTCAGATTGGAGAGCGCGTCATAGGCCTTCATGCCGGCAAAAGCGACGTTGGCCGCCGAATAGCCGTCGGTGACCTTGCCGAGTTTGGAGGCAAGGTTCTCGATGCTCTGGCCGGCGCCAACGAAGCTGGAGGACACACCGACGCTGACACCTGCAAAGAAGCTGGTGGCGACCTCGTCGAAGTTGGTGACATCGTTGCCTGAGAGGATGTTGACGCCATTCGCGCCGGTGATGGTGACGCCGCCGCCGGCGGCAATCTGGCCAGCCTGGTCGTTGAAAGTATCGCCCGCCTTAAGAGTGATGTCGCCACCCGCCTTGATCGTCGATACGGCATTGGTGTCAGCGCTCTGGTTGACCTGATCGGTAAAGCGCCCCGCGCCGATGCCGATCGAGGCGCCGCCGCCGCTGGTCGAGACCTGGATGCCGAAACCGGAGCGCTTGTCGCTCTTCGACGTGTCGTCGCTTTCATGACCAGGCAGGATGTTGATGTCGCCGGCCGCAGTGCCCGTGACATCCCCGTTGGTTGCCGCGATCGAGGATCCGATAATGTTGAGATCACCCTTGGTGGCATTGAGGGTGACGTTGCCATTGGCGGCGGTGAGCGTCGAACCAATATTATCGGTCGAGCTCTCGCTGATCGTCTTGTCGTGGCTGCCATAGATCGAGATGAATCCGCCACCCGATCCCACACCGATACCCGACTTCTTCGTCTGCTTGTCGCTCTCGTGTTCTTCCTCTGCCGCCATGACGGTGACGGTCGAGCCGGAGAGGCTGAGATCATTGCCGGCAGCCAATTCCGATCCGGAGACGACGGCCTCACCACCGGCGGCGACGCTAATGTTGCCGGAAGCCGAGATCGAGGAGCCGACGGTGTCCTCGTCATAGGTGTGGGTATGGGTCTTCGATGAGGACAGGAAACCGCTCGACTTGCTGTCGGAGGTGGTCTCGTCGGTATCCTTGCCGGAGGCGATGACGATGTTGCCGGCGGCACTGATCTTGGCATCGGCCGTATGGGTGGCATCGCCGGCGGTGACTTCGGAGGCCGAGATGGTGACGTTGCCGCCGGTGGAAGCGATGGTGACGCCGGTCTGACCGGAGATCGACGAGCCCTCAGCCGTGGTCGTCGCCTCGCTCGCCTTTTTCGATCCGGACTTGCTGGAGGAAGAAGCGCTGTCGGTGGCCTCACCAATGGTGATATCGCCCTTGGCGGTGAGGTTGGCTGTACCGCCCTTGGCGTCGATGTCGGAGCCGATGACGCTGATCGCTCCGTTGTCGGCCTCTACCGTGACGCTGCCGTTCTCGGAGGTGATCGACGACCCGTTGCTGGTGACCGAAGTCGAGGACGCGCTGCCGCCCTTGTAGCCGGTGGCTATACCGGCGATCGTCTTCGACTGGCTGGTGGTCTGATCTTCAGTCGCCGTGATCGCGATGTTGCCGTTCGTCGAGACGATGTCGAGATTGCCCTTGGCATCGAGCGCCGAGCCGGCAATCAGCACGCCCTGATTGCCCGACACGGTCATGCCGCCGCCGGCGATCAGCGACGAGCCCTGCTGCATCTGGCTGGTGGTGGTGGTGACGGTACCGCCTTGGGCAAGGCTCAGCCGGTCCTTGCTGAGGACGGTGTTTTCGACGCCGGCGGAGATGATGTTGACCGAACCGTTCGAGGAGAGAACGGATAGGTCGCCGCCGACCTTGGCGGAACTGGTGATGATGTTGACGCCGCTCGTGCCGGCGACGGTGAGATTGCCGCCTGTCGTCACGGTCGTGCCGATGAGGGCCTCAGTGCCGCCATTGTCCTGCTTGACGGCGCCAAGCGTCACGGTCTTGCCGGAAAGCTCGGCTGAGCCGCCAGCCGCCACCTTGGTGCCGGTGAGCGTCAGGCTGCCGGCGCCGGCATCGACCTTCAGATTGCCGCCGGCGGTGATGCCGCCACTCGCGGCAACGACGGTCTGGCCACCGATGTTCATCGTCTGGGCGGCGAGCGTGATGCCGTTGCTGGCATTGAGGTTCATGTTGCCGCCGGCGAGGAAGACGCCGCCATTGGCCTTGATGTCGGTGGCATTGATGGTCATGCCGTCAGCGGCGGCAATCGCGCCGGAATTATTGACGGAGCCGGCATCGATGCCGACGGTATTGCCGGCGATGATCGCGGCGCTGTTGTTGACCTTGGCACGATCGGCGGCCGAGAGGTAGACGACCGGCACCAGCACCTGCGCGCCGTCGACGATCTCGGTCTGGTAGATGACGATCGACTGGGTGAGTGACGCCGCCTGCTGTGGTGTCAGCGCCTGGCCGAGGCCAAGGCCGTTGGCCTCGGCATAGGCGACACCATTGTCGAGCAGCGTCTTCATCTGGTCGGTGGCGTTGTTGCCGGGGATGAAGGAACCGGCGCCAAGGCCATCGCCGACCAGTTGCCGCATCTGTTCGTCGACGAGCTGGTTGTCGAAATAAGCATCGCCGAGGAAGGGAACCTGAGTCTCCGGCGTATAGCCGATCCGGTCGATAAAATAACCCGAGCCGTAGAACTTTGAGACGTCGAGGAAGGCGGCCCGCGTTTCGAACAGGAAAACTTGGCCCGGAACGGTGCCGCCGACGCCGCCGGATTGCGGCTTGGCGACCAAGGCAAGCTGAGCGCCGTTCACCTGCAGCATCTGGGCAAGGTTGCCGCTGCTGCCGATGGCAGCGGTCAGTTTGCCCATCAGGCTGTTCGGACTGATCGCAGCGCCGCCGGTCGTCAGGCTGCTGCCATTGATCGAGGCACTGCCGGCGGCCGTCAGGCTGTTGCCATTGACCGTTGGGCCGTTGCCGATCGTTGCGCTGCCACCCGTCAAGGACGGGCCGCTGCTGATACTGGCGCTGCCATTGGCGGCGACGCTGGTGAGTGCAGTATTGACGTTGAACAGCGCACCGCCGGCCGTCATGCTGTTTAAGGCGCCGAGCGGGTTGCTCGTCGTCGCCGCAGCATCGATGGCGACCCCGCCGGCGATCGAGCCATTGGCGGCGACGTTGTTGACGGTGCCGCCGCCATTGATGGTCAGCGCGCCGCGCGCCTCGATAACGCCAGAGATGGCGCCGATCGCCTGCAGGCTCACCGTCGAGCCGGCAGCAAGATCCTTGGAAGCGTCACGATTGCCGTTGGGGTTGTCGGAATAGGTGAGCGACGGATCGTTGCTGCCGATGCAGGGGTTGTTGGGGCCGCTGCAATCCGGACCGCCCTGTGTGGTGTCCGAGGTGATGACGTCAGGATAGTATTGGCAGGGGGTGGCGCTGTCGCAGGTGGTCGTGGTGGTGCGGTTCAGCGTGACGCCGTCATTGGTCAGCGTGCCGGCAACGGTCAGCAGCATGTTGCTGTCGGACTCGATCGAGCTATAGGCGTTGGTCAGATTGATCGCATTGATGGTCAGGGAACCGCCGGCACGGATCTTGGCCGAGGCGCCGGCGCCCGAGATCAGTTGATCCTGAGTGACGATCTGGCTCACCAGATGATCGACGGTCTCGGTCCAGGCATAGGTCGGCTCATGTTGTCCCGAACCGGTGCCGCATCGCGTCTCGCACTTGTAGGTCTCGGTGATCAGATCATAGGCGCTGAGGATGGTGTTGGAGATCTGCACATCGCGCTGGATCACCGGTCCGGAAGTCGTGGTGTTGGTCAACCCATTGGTCAGGATCGACATGCTGCCGCCGGACTGAATAAGCCCGGCGGCGTTGACGACGGCACCATTGCGACCGCCGCCGCCCGGGCCTGCGATGGTAAGACCGTTGCCGGAAAGGATGGCCCCCTGGTCATTGGTGAGCACACCGCCGACGAAAAGGTTGGCGTTGTTGCCGGTAAAGACCAGGCCGGAGGGGCTGTTATAGAAATCCCCCGATACGTTGAAGGTGAGATCGTTGCCGGCGGCAAGCTGACCGGTATTGGCGAGCGACGGCAGGCTGAGCGTCAGGTCGTGTGCGGCCAGCAGCGAGGTGCCGGCCGTCGTCGTAAGACCCGCGGCGGAGATGGCGATATCGCCGGAGCCGCCGCCATTGGTGACGGCGCTGACGTCGGCATTGGAGAGGTCGGCATTGCCGGAAAGATTAAGCGTCAGGCCGCCGAAGGCGAGATTGCTGCCGGAAAGATTGGCGGAAGAGGCGTTGACGATCAAGGTGCCGGCGCCGGCAATGGCACTGCCTCGGCTGCCGGAGAGATCGAGGGCACCGGTGGTGAGCGTGAGATTGCCGCCGACACGGGTAGTGCTGGTATAGCTGATGGAACCGGGTGCAGTGAGCGTGGCATTGCCGAGGCTCTGCAGGCTGGCATAACCGATGTTCTGCGTTGCGGTTGCGGCAAGGCTGCCGCCGGAGAGCAATACGTTGGCGCTGATGCTGCCGCTGGAGGCGGCAAGCGTCATCGCGCCGGTATGATGCAGCATCAGGCTGCCGCCTGAGGCCGCATTGGTGGCGGCGAAATCGACGCCGGACACCAGCGTATCAATCGTCATCGATCGGGCGGACAGAGTGGCGTTGCGGGTGGCAAGCGACTGGCCGGTGAGCGTGATCGCATTGCCGGCGGTCATTGTCAGGTCGTTATGGGCGACGGCATTGGCGCTGATATTGTTTGCCGCATTGGCGGTGATGCTGCCGGCCGCCATCAGGCTGTTGACGGCAATGTTGCCGGAGGTCGCCTGCAGCGTCAGATCACCCGCATTGCCGAGAACGATATTGCCGCTTGCCGATTGGCTAGTGGCAGTAAAATCGACGCCGGCGACGATGACATTGCCGCTGATGCCGGAACCGGTGATCGACACATCGCTTCCGCCAAGAAGCTGGCCGTTGATCGCGACCGCGCCAGGACTGGTGGACGAACCGATCGCCACCGTGCCGTGGCTGGTGATGTTGCCGCCGGTAAAGGCGCTTGCCGCCACATCGAGATTGCCGGCGACGATCAGCGTGCCGGCGGTGGCGCTGGCCGCGACAATGTCGAGATCGCCGCTGGATCCGAGCGCGATGGCGCCGTTTGACGATTGCGCCGTGGCGGCAAAGTCGACGCCGGTGACGGCCTGGCCGACCTGGACGGTCTGGCCGGAGAGTAAGACATCGTCGGCACTCAGAAGCTGGCCGGTGACAGCAACGCTGTTGCTGCCGGCAAGGGTGACATCGCCATGGGCGGTGACGGCGCCGGCGGAGATGGTGGCAGCACTGGCGTCGATATCGCCGGCCGACAGCATGGTCGAGGTTGCAAGACCGGTCGAGGCGGCAAGGTTCAAATCACCGGATGATCCGAGCACGATGCTGCCGCCGGCGGCAGTGGTGGCGGCAAAGTCGATGCCGGAGATCAGGGTCGGCGCGCTGATGCTGCCGCCGGTGATCGCGAGATTGCCGGCAGCAAGCACCTGGTTCGTGACGTCGACATTGCCGATGACATCGACTTTGCCATGGCTGGTGATGTTGTCGGCGGTAAGATCGGTGGCGTGTGCAGCAAAGTCACCAGCCGACAACATGGTTTGCGAGACGACATCGCCGGTGGCGGTGAGGTTCATGGCGCCGGATGATCCGAGCACGATAGTGCCGCCGGCCGCCGTGGTGGCGGCAAAGTCGATACCGGAGATCAGGCTGGGTGCGCTGATGCTGCCGCCGCTCAGCGTCAGATCGCCGGCGGCGAGAATCTGGCTGGTGACATCGACATTGCCGTTGATCCCGACCTTGCCATGGCCGGTGATGCTGTCGGCCTGAAGTTCGGCTGCTGTCGCCGTAAAGTCGCCGGCCGACAGGATGGTGCCGGCCACGGCATTGCCGGAGAGGGTGAGGTCCGTCACGCCAGCGCCTCCAAGCACGATGTTGCCGCCGGCGGCATTGGTAGCATCGAAATCGATGCCCGAAACGATGGTCTGCGCGGATAGGCTTTGGCCGCTGATCGACACATTACCCGAGCCCAGAATTTGGCCGCTGACGTCGATGGCGCCGCCGAGCGTGACGTCACCATGGGCTGTGATCGCATCGGCGGTGACGGCGCCCCCGCTGGCACTGAGATCACTGGCCGACAACAGAGTGCCGGCATTGATATTGCCGGTCGAGGCCAGCGTCAGATCGCCACTGCTGGCG
>NZ_JARWLB010000048.1:0-6645 GCF_047445835.1 Rhizobium sp. BR 317
TCACTACGAACGGCGGGACCTTGACCGCGGCAACAAGCACTCCGTTCACCAAGCCGAGGCCGGCTCCCGCCGCGAGGCCCGCAAAGATACCRAAAAGCACGAACTGCTCGTTGGTCTCCGTTACGAGGCTGGCGGCKATCATGCCCGCGAGCGCCATTACGGAGCCGACCGATAGGTCGATGCCTTTAGTAAGGATKACKAAGGTCACTCCGATMGCMAGAATGCCGTTGATCGACGACTGGCGAACGAGATTCAGCCAATTCAACCATGTCATGAAGTACTGGTTCGCGAACGCGAAGAACGCKACGATCAGGAAAAACACGAGAACGATGCTGAACTGCCTGATCATTTCCCCGGCGCGGAAGTTTCCGGGCTTCGCCGCAGCGATGGTATTCATTACTCAAGTMCTCCCGTGAATGGGGCTATGACCGCTCATCAGCTCGCCATGTCCATAAGCGTCTGTTGCGTTGCTTCGGCACCKGCKATGATGTTGAGGAGCTGCCCCTGTTTGAAAATCGCGATCCTGTCGCTKAGCTGCATGATCTCCGGTGCCTCCGAGGAGACCACGAGGACGCCGTTGCCCTTCGCCGCGAAGTCTCGCAGGAACGCGTAGATCTCCTGCTTGGAACCTTCGTMGATGCCACGCGTCKGTTCGTCGCAAATGAGAAGCTTTGGATTTGTCAGAAGGCACCGGGCCAGCACGACTTTTTGTTGGTTGCCCCCTGACAGAGTTTCGACGGCAACATCTGGCGACGCCGACTTGATCCTCTGCGAGACGATCATGTCTTGAACCGCGCTGCGCTCTTTGTCCCCGCGGATGAAACCGCTGATGGCCATCAAGGCCAGCGATGAAAGCGTGATGTTGTGGGCGATCGATGCCGAGAGCACGAGACCACTGTCCTTGCGATCCTCGGTCACCATCGCCATTCCACGTTGAATTGCGTCCTTAGGACTGCCTGGCTTGACCTTACCGCCGTTGAAGACAACTTCGCCTCCCGTTGGTGAGTGCAGCCCGAATATTGTCTCGAGGAACTCGGTCCGCCCGGACCCAAGCAGCCCGTAGATCCCKACCACTTCGCCGGACGCCACGTCTAGCGAGATGTCTCGGAAATGAGGCCCGCGCGCCAAGTTCGAGACCGAAAGCAGGATTGGCGCGTCTTCGAGAGGCTTGCCCTTCTCGACCAGCTTGACTTCACGGCCGACGATCTGTGTCACAAGATGGCGGCGGTCGATGTCTTTGATGTTTCCAGTCTCGATGAAACGGCCGTCGCGGAAGACTGTGTACTCATCCGCGATCTCGAAGATTTCGGTGAGTTTGTGAGACACGTAGATAATTGCGGAACCGCGCGCGGTGATCTTGCGGAGCGCGTTGAACAAGACATGGACTTCGTGTTCGCCGATAGCAGATGTCGGCTCGTCCATGATGACGATATGTGCCCGATAGCTGAGAGCCTTCGCAATTTCGACGAGCTGAATCTGGGCGAGGCTCAGCTCCCCCATCTTCTTGGCAGCGTCGACTTCAAAGCCGAGTTCATCGAGGAATGCCTGGGCGTCCCTGCGCATCTGGCTAAAATCGACGAGCACGCCAAGTCGCTTCKGCTCGCGGCCAAGGTAAAGGTTCTCGGCGACGGTCATCTCGGGGACGGGGGAAAGCTCCTGCGTGATKATCGCGATGCCGTGACGCAAGGCGTCAGCGGCGCTTTTGAAGTCGACCTGCTCGCCATCGATCTCCACTATCCCTCCATCGCGGCGGAGCAGTCCCATCGTGATGTTGAGGAATGTCGACTTGCCGGCGCCATTACCGCCGCACAAGGCATGGACGGTCCCGGCCTTTAGAGTTAGTCGGCCATCAACGAGCGCTGGGACGCCGTTGAACKACTTTTCCACGCCCTCGGCCCGCAGAAGCACGCGTGCCGAAAACGACTGCGCGGTTCCCTGAACTGTTATCTTCTCAGTTGCGTTGACCATGATATGACGTCATACCTCGTAAAATCGAAATCTATGCCGCGTGTGTGCGGATCGCATGCCGTATTGGTTCTACGCGCCGTCCAGTTCGAKGATCGCGCGTGCCTCCTGGGGTGTAGCCGGCTCACGTCCGACCTTTTGGGCAATCTCAACAGCGCGCGATATGACTTCCGCGTTCGTGGGTGTGCCGAACTCGCGATAGGGATAGTMGCCTATTCCAATAGCCATGTGGCCGCCCAGACGGCAGATCGCAGGAGCAATGTTCAACAGATTGCCCCCAAGGCAATTGACCGTCCATTCGATCGGCCGGTCGTCGGGCAGAAATGCAAGATGCGCCATGAGACCCGCCTCGGTCGGCGGATGCCCGGTAATGTATMGCCCTCCCGTTAGGTGCAGGAGAAAGTAGGCGGGCCCCCTCACAAGGCCCGCGTMCATCAGGGCGATCGCGCGGCGCGTGAACCCAACAGACCAGGAAACTAGCTTCGGCTTTACGCCCTTTTCGGCCAAGGTACGCGCGTAGTGCGCGAGACTTTCGGTCGTGTTGAGATACAAACGTTCTGGATTTTCGAACCTGCGCGTCTCGGCATCCCAAAGCTCGAGATTGGCMGAACCGGTATCGATGGGCGCAATATCGGGCTTCGTAGCAGGGTCCAATGCCAGGGTTGCGACCGTGTCKATGCGCTTCATGGCGTCGGCATCATTCGAGATAAAGCCGAGCGTGGGAAGGATGAGTAGATCGGTCGCCTGCCTGACTTCGCGGATGATTTCGGCGTTTGCCTCAACKGTGTTTGTCGCACCGCCGTCGGCTGTCCTGGCATGATAGTGCAGAATCGCCGCTCCCGCCTTGCGGGCTGCAACGGCGGCCTCAACGATCTCGTCGGCGGTGTATGGGATATTAGGGTTGGATGTGCGCGGCGCGTACTCGTTGACCCTGGCTTCGAGGATGATTTTCTTTTGCATCTTTCGCTCCTTACGCCGCCAGATAACMAGAGGTGCCCGCCTTTGCCCGCAGGAAGAAGTCATCGGCACCAATCTGCCMGCCCTTCAGCATGACTTCGAGGCCATCGACTTCGGCGTCGCCCGGCGCATCCAGGCGGCAGACATGGCAATTTTGAACTTCGTCAAAAACGGCGATCTCKAGCGCTTCGGCGCCGATTGTCCGCACCGCATAGCTCGAACTGTCACCGCCCGAAAACACGATCCGCGGCAAGGAAACCGCGCGGCGCACGGCACGCGCAACGTCACAGTAGATGGCGCCCAAGCGTTCCGCGGGAACATCGCCGCCGGGCAGACGGCCGGTTTCCCCGCGAGCCGTGTAGATGATTGTAGGTCGACCGCGCACAAGGCTCTCGATCGCCTTCAAAGCAGCCTCCCGCGCAACTGCCTCAGCATCATCATCGGACCGGATTGTCGAGACATCCAAGTGGACAAGGTTCCACCCGGAAGCTTCGGCCACCGCGATMTGGCGCCCGGTTTGCAGGGYGCAACTGCCTGATAAGACGAGTAGATTTTCGACGCCGGCAATCTCCGTCTTGACGGGCTCCGCCGACGATAGCAGGCCCAAGCGGGCCCAAAGAGCGCCGAGGTGTTGCGCCAAGCCTTGAGCTGCTAGCGCGAACATCGGACGTGTCGGATACCGCGCCCAGAGCAGATCKGCKACAGCCGCAAGATCCGCATTTTCGAGCCCATCGAAAATGACCCCTGCCCCCTCTTGGAAGGCCTTGAAGACACGCTCCTCCATTGCCGAGCGGCTCCGGATTGCGGGAAGCGTGACGTTGACGAATTCCTTATCTGTCTGCCCAGCCAGATGCATGCGCAGATCCGCCTCGTGCATCGGCGTCCTGGGGTGGCGCGACATGCTCGGGTGCCGGTCGAGCCGCTCAATCCTGTCGGCAAAGCGCGCGAAATGATTTCCGAAACAGGTGTAGCGCCCGAAGTCCGGGGTCGCGGCGAGGACTGGAACATCCCTCTTGCCGAAGTGAGCCGCAGCGCGCGCCAGAACAGCACCATAGCTTCCAACGGTGGGCGATGAGTCGAACGTAGAGCAGATCTTGTATTGGATAAGCGGACTGTTGAGGGTGCGCATGATCGAAAACGCACTGTCAAGCTCCTCGTCGAGCTCGACGCCGGACAACGCCCTTGCGGTACCGGCGAAGCCAAGCACATCATAAGACAGAGAATCTGTTGACGCCGTCCGTGCTGAAGGGCGTGCGAGATAGAGTTTTCCCTTCACACCACTGCGATGGAACTGCGCCAGGTTTTCGGAAGAACCCGTGAAGTCGTCGCCGTAAAACACGGCCTTGAGCTTGCCAGCTGATGTCATCGGATCCTCCCAATATCCCGGCCGAGGATATCTTCCTCCATACATCAGCCGGGCTTCACTCTTGACAATACTCATAGAAGCAGCTCATAACTCTGTCAAGGTCATACCTTATACCTTATACCTCATATCGAGAAAATTGGAGGACGACGAGATGAGACTTTCTGGACGCACTGCCGTGGTGACGGGCGCTGGCCGGGGCATCGGACTGGCAATCGCTGAAGCCTATGTTCGCGAAGGCGCGAATGTCGTTATCGTCGACCGCGATCTGGAAGTGGCGAACGAAGCCGCCGAGCGGCTTGGGGAGCGGGCTTTGGCCGTCCGCGCCGATATTTCGGTCAACGAAGACGTTGAGACGATCGTTAAGGAAACGATTGGCCGGTTCGGCACGGTCGACATACTCGTGAACAACGCGGGCGTGGGCGCAACCACTCTGTTTCTCGAAAGCTCAAGGGAGGAATTCGAACGCGTCGTCCGGATCAATCTGACCGGAACATTCCTCGTGGCGCAAGCCTTTGCTCGGATCATGGCCGCCAAAGGCTATGGGCGGATCATCAATATCGCTTCGCTGTCCGGTCAGAAGGGCGGTGTCGGACGTTCGGCCTATGGAGCMTCAAAGGCCGGCGTCGAACTCCTCACGAAGGTTATGGCGGTCGAACTCGCGGAATCGGGAATCAACGTGAATAACATCGCACCGGGCCCGATATTGACCGAGGTCTCGAAAGTCATGCACACGGTCGAAACGCGTGACGCCTATCATCGGCTAGTTCCGCAACGCCGTTATGGCGAACCATCGGAAATCGCTGATGCCGCGGTGTTCCTGGCGAGCGACGATGCTGCCTATATTACGGKGCACACCCTGAACGTCGACGGCGGCTTCCTGGCCGCTGGCCTCATGTTCCCATTCGATCCAAAAGCCTCGAAGCGGCTGGGACAAATCAGCGAATAACCTGGAGAAGTGGCCAGTTCGACGTTCGGCATTTGTCGCAAGCGGTAAAACGCGGTATGACCTCGTACCTTTTCGATTTCTGATTGGAGCGTGACCAGGAATGCTGTCTGTTGACCCAAAGAAAATCCCAAGCCGGCTGGACATAGCGCTCGACTACATTACGGGCGAAATTGCCAAAGGCAACCTCGGGCCTGGTGACAAACTTCCCAATGAAAAAGAGCTGGCCCAGCTTCTCGGGATCAGTCGCACTCCAATCAGAGAGGCGATCAAAACGCTCGCGGTCTCGGGTCTTGTCGAGACGCGTCATGGCTTTGGAAATTACATCCGTAAGGACGAAGGCCTTCCGGCGATGCCGCTCGCKATGTTTCAGCTCTATCTTCAGAGCTCGACGCCTGAGATGCTGATGGAACTGCGATACATTTTCGACCGCAACTGTTCAGAACTCGCGTCGCTGCGGCGTACGGACGAAGACCTCGCCACGATGAGAGAGTGCATCGACCGACTAAAAAGGCTGTCGGAGGATGCGAACTMCGCGATCGAAGATCTCCTCAAGGCCGATCTCGATTTCCACCGAGCAATATACAAAGCTGCCGGAAACCCGTTGATCGTCGTGATCGCCGACTTCGTGCTGACGATGGTCGCGCCTTGGGTGCAAAAATCGCTAGAGGTCAGTGGCAAATGGCGCGCAGTCGATCTCCACGAACACATGTTTCAGATGATCCGGGACAGAAAGACCGGTGACCTCAGCCGCGAAAGCGTCGAGGAAAACATGGAACACTTCCGCACATCCCTGCTGAAATGACAGCCAGGGCATCACGTCAAGGCGTGGCGCATCTTGCATTTCCCGCAGGTCGCACTGCGATCATCACCGGCGGCATCTGAAGGCGGACGCGAAGCCCGGATACCGTATGCCGCCCGGCCTATTCGCCGGGTTCTGAAAATTGCCAGAAAACGATAATGCGCCAGGCTGATTGCGCMTGGCGCGTCGACCGCGAGCAATGCTTGCCCAGCCTTCCAACTAGCGGGTGTGGTATTTCGTATCGACCTCGTCGATGGCGGCAACATTGCTGGCCGAGCGACCGTTCTCGTCGAACCTCTGGGCGAGGAAGGAGTCGACGATCGTCTTCGCAAGTTCCGATCCAATGACGCGGGCGCCCATGGTAATGATCTGGGCGTTGTTCGACAACGCCGCCCGCTCGGCGGAATAAGTATCGTGTGTGAGGGCTGCCCTAATACMCGGCACCTTGTTTGCCGAAATGCAGACGCCGATCCCGGTGCCGCACACCAGGATGGCCTTGTCATAGGTGCCGTCGAGCACGCCGTTGGCGACCCTGTCGGAGAGGTTMGCATAGAAATCGTCGAGACCGGCGTCCGTCYGGGAGACCTCGAACACCTCGAAACGGTCCTTGAG
>NZ_JARWLB010000049.1:0-5447 GCF_047445835.1 Rhizobium sp. BR 317
TGCCAAGTGCGACAAGGTCATCTGGAAGCACAACGACCTTAATGATCTCGAAGCCAAGCTGAAGGCCGCCGATCCGAAGGCGCCGAAGCTGATCGCCTTCGAGAGCGTCTATTCGATGGATGGCGATATCGCGCCGATCAAGGAGATCTGCGATCTCGCCGACCAATATGGGGCGATGACCTATCTCGACGAAGTGCATGCCGTCGGCATGTATGGCCCGCGCGGCGGCGGCATTGCCGAGCGCGAAGGGCTGATGGACCGGCTGACGGTGATCGAGGGCACGCTCGGCAAGGCCTTCGGCGTCATGGGCGGCTATATTGCTGCGTCGACCGCACTTTGCGATTTCATCCGCTCCTTTGCCTCCGGCTTCATCTTCACGACATCGCTGCCGCCGGCCTTGGCGGCGGGTGCCGTCGCCTCGATCCGGCATCTGAAGGTCAGCCAGTTCGAACGTGCCCGCCATCAGGACCGGGTGCGCCGGCTGCGTACCCAGCTCGACGCTGCCGGCATTCCGCATATGCCGAACCCGAGCCATGTCGTGCCGGTTTTGGTCGGCGATGCTGCCAAGTGCAAATGGATCTCGGACCTGCTGCTCGATATGGGCGTCTACGTCCAGCCGATCAATTATCCGACCGTGCCGAAGAAGACCGAACGCCTGCGCATCACACCGACACCGCTGCATTCGGATGCCGATATCGAGCATCTCGTCGGCGCGCTGCATGCGCTCTGGTCGCGCTGTGCGCTCGCTCGCGCGGTGGCGTAAGTAAAAGCTTACATTTTTGTTCTTTGGTCAGGGCGCGGAAATGTTGTTTCCGCGCCCTGACTTTTTGAATTCTGGGTGATGATCAGGATGCTTGCCAGGCCTGTAGCTGAGCGAGCGAAGCCGTCGCCCCGCCGCAAACCACGATGAGGACTCGCTCATAGCCTGCCAATCGATCGGCATGGCTATAGGCGACCGCCAATGCTGCGCCACACGCCGGCTCCACGAGCACGCGATGATCGTCGAGGACGCGCATACACGCGTTAACGGCAGCGCGATCGTCCACGACGACGCTCTCGACGGGTAGGGTCTGAGCGATCTCAAAGGCGCGCTGGCTGACTTTTCGGGCGCCAAGCGAGGTTGCGATGCTGGTGATGGCAGGCAGTTCGGTGAGTTTGCCGGCCTTCACGGAGGCTGCGAGGGACGCCGCGCCTTCGGTTTCGGCCGCTATGATCGGGACGCCTTTAAGGCCATTGCGGTCAAGCCCTTCCGCAACGCCAGCCAGAAGCCCGCCGCCGCCGACCGAAAGAACGACCGCGTCGAACGCGACGCCAGCGTTGACGACCTCGTCGATGATCGTCGCATGCCCAGTCCACAGAAGCGGATCGTCAAACGGGTGAATGAATGCGGTTTCCGCATCGACTGCCTCAAGCGCGCGCTCGTTGGCCTCCTGCCAGGACGCGCCATGGACGAAGACCTCGGCGCCCTCCTGGCGGATCAGCGATTTTGCCCGTTCGGTCGTCGTCTGCGGAACGAAGACCGACACCGGGATCGAGAGGCGGCGTCCGGCATAGGCCACCGCAATGCCGGCATTGCCTCCGGAAGAGGATACGAAGCGGCGCTTTCCGTTTCTGGCGTGATGCTCACAGGCCGCCCCTATGCCGCGGATCTTGAAGGAGCCAGGGGGCTGGAGCGCATCCATCTTCAACCAGACGGATCGGCCCGACGCCAGGCTTAGGGAAGGGGATTCGAGCAGCGGAGTTTCGAGATGCAGTGCCATGGAATGCCTTCTCCGGAACGCGACGTTGGTGATCTCCATCAAATATGTTGAAAGAGCCTCGCCAACAAACGAATTCGCAGCTCCGGGCAGTMATCCGTTTCCGGCTTACGCGGCTTCTCGCGAGCGGGTTAGGCTGCCTTTTCCCTTTGCGCGACAAGCGCGCTGGCGCGGCTGCGGGCTTCATCGTCGGCGGCAAAGACCGCATCCATCGTTTCGGCGCTGCCGACCCCGATCATCTGGTCCATGACCGCTTCGGCGATGTCGGCCATTTCGAGGAAGCCGATGCGCTCGTCCACGAAGGCCTGGAAGGCAATCTCCTCGGCAGCATTCATGACGGCGCCCTGCAGCCCGCCGCGTTCCAGCGCGGTGCGGGCAAGACGCAGTGCGGGGAAACGAACCTCGTCCGGCGCTTCGAAATCCAGCCGGGCCAGTTTTGCAAAATCCAGCCGGTCGACATCAAGCTTCGGTCGGGACGGATAGCTCAGCGCATAGCCGATGGCCGTGCGCATGTCCGGACAGCCGAGCTGCGCCAGCACGGAGCCGTCCGTATAGCCGACCATCGAATGGACGATGGATTGCGGGTGGACGATAACTTCGATCTGATCCGGGCCGACATTGAACAAATGCTTGGCCTCGATCATCTCCAGCGCCTTGTTGAACATCGAAGCGCTGCCGATGGAGATCTTCAGGCCCATCGACCAGTTCGGATGCGCGCGCGCGGTCGCTGCCGTGACATTGGCCATCTGCTCGCGCGACCATGTGCGGAAGGGGCCGCCCGAGGCTGTGAGGATGATCCGCTCGACCGCATGCTGTTGGTCGTCCTCGAGCGCCTGGAAAATCGCGCTGTGTTCGCTGTCCACCGGTATCAGCCGTCCGCCGCCTTCGCTGACGGCACGCACGAAGAGTTCGCCGGCGGAAACCAGGCATTCCTTGTTGGCGAGCGCGATGTCGGCGCCCCGGCGCGCGGCCTCCAGCGTCGGCGCAAGCCCCGCCGTGCCGACGATCGCCGCCATCACCCAATCGGAAGGGATGGAGGCAGCCTCGAGGAGAGCGTTCCTGCCGGCGGCTACGGCAATGTCGGTTCCGGCGAGCGCCGCCTTGAGGTCCTGATAGCGCTCCTCATTGGCCGTGACGGCGAGAGCGGCGCCGCAGGCTTTCGCCTGGCTCGCCAGGAGATCGATATTGTCATGCCCGGAGATTGCGGCGATATCGAACGCTTCGCGTCCGCCCAATTGGGCGATGACGTCGAGCGTGTTTTGTCCGATCGAGCCGGTCGAACCCAATATCGTCAGGCGGCGCGGCGCCTTGCTCCCGGTGGTCATTCCAGTATCCGCATCTTGCTGTGATTGCCCATGGCTCTACAGGGGATCGCGGGAGGCGGCAAGTCCGCAGCTCTGTCGGCGCATTCTTCCCCGGTCCCTTCGCGCTGGAATCTCTGGCATTAACGGCAATTTTCGGGCTACTAATGAACCAATACGCAGATACCGCGTTTTCCATCCTGCAGAGGCGCAGGAGAAGGGCAATGGTTTTCAAAGCGGCTACGTTTCACGGCCTAAAGCCCGAAATAGAAAGCGAAAATGCCAAACGCTCGGCGCTGGAATCCACAGTCGCCAACGCCCTTGCTGTCGCCGGCGGCCTCGACGCCTCCGACGTCACCGTGACCGCCGTCGGCCAGGAAATCCGATTGGACGGAACGGCGGCAACTCCGCAGGAGGTTGAACGGGCGACTGCAGTGGCGGAGGCCGTGCCGGGGGTCAGGCTGGTGCGGAATCGGATTTTGGTGGGGTGAGTTTACAAAGGTAGCGTAGATTTAAGGCCCTTCGCATTTTAACTCAGCGTAGAGCGCAAAATCGCGCCGGTCTGTCGAATCGTGCGGCCTATGCAGGACGTCGCCACAAAGCGCAGTGTCTCAAATGCGGGGATGAAGCGATGGATATCGCGAGGCATGGGCCTTCCTCGTTTCTTGTTTGCCGCCGCCTATTTGTTCTTATTATGTTCCTGTGCGCGATCGAGTCAATATCGATGCGCCCTGAGTTTTGGCGCCGCACGGTTTTACAGCCCTATTGGTATCAAAGGGCTTTTTCGTTCACGAACGGGCGAGTTTTACATCTAAGTGCAGGCGCCATAGAGAATAAGTCGAGCTTCCCAAGCTGGCGCTCGAAAGGAGCCCTTGCAACTTGAGCAATAATCTATGCGTATGCTGCACGATATGAACCTGACTCGCGCCTAGCTTTTCGAGGTCTTTATCTTAAGAAGTCAGGTATTTTGAAACTCGATTATCTATTGTCACCTGGCAAATTTGCGCGTGAAAGAAAGTGCCTCTCCGATGTGGTTTCAGATTCTCGGTGCTGTGATCGTTGTTGTAGCGATAGGGATTTATATTGTTTTTCTATTCAGAGGGAAAAAGGTAGGAAAAGCGGAAGCATCTCTATTAGGTATGATGATCCTCGTCGGATTTGGGATGATGTTGTTGGACAGGATAACTGAGTTCAAGGTGTTAGGTATCGGAACGATTAAAGCAGCAACCGCTCAGGCATCAGTCGATGCTGGCACAATCCAAGCTTTGAAAACTCGAGTCGAAAATCAATCTGCGACAGTAGATGCCGTGGCAGCACAGGCCAAAAATGCGGCCGGCCTTTCGAATAAGGCCGCCTCCCAAATAAACGCCGCCGATCAGAAGCTCGCTGATCTCAATGCCACTCTTTCAGCGGCGAAGGTCACCTTGGAACGTCTTCAAAAGGATGCGGACTTCGGGAATGTGATTCAGCAAGCGCAGAACGATGATCGCGGCGCCTTTGACAAGCTTTCTTTAATCGCTAACGACCAGAGCAGCCCTATGCGAAACGGGCTGACGCCGCTCAGAACGTTATCACGGATGCTCACAGCCAAGGGATTTACGAAACTAACCTCCAACTCCCTTGGCCAACTGACGTCGAGCCTGACATCCTATCCATCGGTACTTTGAAATCAATTTTTTTTGGCTCAACGGCGGTTCCTCTCAAACCTGCACTGATCGAATTTATCAATAACCGTAGTGATATACCAAAACTTGAGAAGCTGGATTTCTTTATCGAGGTCATGAAAACCGATGCAAGCTTGAAGGCAGTCGAGTACGCGGGTCGGTACTTCACGATGGACACAAATCTGAAAATAAAACCGTTGGCAATCGACTACTTGCTAAACTGGTGGTCAGAACACCGCAAGGACTACGAAAATCCTGCGCCGGAACCGAAGTAGCCATTTGGCAAAACCGCGCTGACCGGCATATTTTTTGAGAATCGCGTCAAGCTGTTCGCGGATGCCGCAGCCACCGTTCCATGTGCAGTCGCTCAAGGCCGTCAGTGCACCAATTTCATGTGCCAATCATGCGCCACCGAATTCCCGCTAACGTCCGAAAACGCCTGTAAATGCTGGTAATTCTGGTAAATTGATGGCGCACGAAAGCCGCATCGAAACTCATGCTAGTTGACGTGCCACTGAACTTTCATCCAGCGGCGATTAGAGCCCCGGCGGTTTTGAATACGCCAAGTGGCGCGGTGTGAGCAACCGGCGGAAGCGCGAAGCTTTCATCTTGCGCAGCGTTGGAGCCGGTTGCGGCGATGGACCCGGCATAGCTTGCCGGGGTCTGATATCCGAGCGATGAGTGCGGCCGGAAATGATTATAATCGGCGGCCCATTCAGCGATGG
>NZ_JARWLB010000050.1:0-5410 GCF_047445835.1 Rhizobium sp. BR 317
CTCCGATCGCGCCCGATCATCCTGGACGAAGTTGGGCAGCTACTTTTGCCCACCGATACGCGAAAKATCGATCCGCATTCCCGCTGCGCCAACTTCCCTCTCATCTTGAGGTTCGTGGTCGGTGKGCAGGGAAGCGTCGTCTGGTGCGTCATCAGTTCCCCCGCTGTCGATCGGCTCACGCTGATTGACGACTGAGCCMCCTGGATCGGGCGCCTGGAAAACGCTCACGCCCTCGAATTCCCCGGTCTTCCAGGCATAGACAGCGTCCTCGAAGATCTGCGGGAAAACCTCATCGCTTTTCGGATTGCCATACCATTTGGCGACGATGCGCAAGACTTTCGCGAACATCGCCGTCCCCTTGCGAAGGTTTTCGCAAGGATCGACGAGATCGGGCTTCAGATCGGCGACATCCTTGATCCCGATGCCGGCGGGAAACTGCGTCAGACCGACGCGAACCACCGCCTGGCCGACGTACTGCCGGATGATCGCCATCGCCTCGTCCKATGTTGTCGCCTTCGGAACGAGGATCAAGCGGCCACCGGATTTGACGGTGACGGACAATGGGTCGTTCGAGCCCGCAGCGGTCACKAACTGTTCGACGATCGCAGGTTTCAAAGAAGGGTCGGCGCATTTCTGAATGAGGGCCGCGTCGAGCATGACGTCTCCTTGGGCAATCAGGTGTTGAAGGAAAAGACAATTGGCTTGGCAAAGAGCCGCGCCCAGGCTTGGGCGCTCGCGCGCTGAATGGCGACGATGGATGTCCCTTTCGTCCACCAGCCGTTGCCGACTGCGACGATGAGATCAKGATCCTCAAGCATGGCGTGCAGGACCGGCCAGACGATCAGTTGCTCGTAGCAGATCAGCGGCGCTATCCGACGGCCGGCGGCCGTCACGACCGGATTTTCGAAGAAATGTGCCCGCGCACCGCCGCTCTGAGAGAGCAACGCCCGCCACGGCTGCCACATCGAACCTGGCACCGGCATGCGTTCGCGATAGAGGGTCCTCCCGCCATCGCCGGAGATCGCGACCAGAACATTATCGTATCCGCCCGCATCGATGACGGCTGCGCCGGCGATGACGGTGACGTCAGTTCCTCTCAAAGCTTGCACCCAGAACCGTTCGACGGTGAGCGTCCAGAAGCCCAGGGAGCTTTCAGGAAGAACAATGGTGCGTGCGCCGCCCACCACCCGATCCTTCACCGTGACAATCAAATCACGGTGACGCTCAAAGCTGACGTCGCGACCGAGCGACGCGCCCAGTTCGAGATCGCCCCCCTGCCAGCTTTCCGGTAGCCTCGGCTCCTCCCAKGTTGCGGCGGACCAGATCCAAAAGCCTGCCAGGACAAGCGCGACAGCTGGCCACATGCGGGTTACGAGGCCCATGAGGCCKGCTGTCGCAGCAGCCAGTCCCCACCATTCCCATCCCGGAAATAGTACGCCCGCTGCGGTAATCGGATGAGCCCAGCCGGTGATGCCGAATGGCGGCATGGCCATCAGAACCGCTGCCAGGAGGTAGCGACACGGTCGAGCACCCGTCTTCCTTGTCCAGAGGACGGCATGCACGATGACGAAGCCAACGGACGCACAGAGCCAAAGCAATAATCCCGGCCAAAGATCCGACGAATAGAAGGTCGCTACGCCCTGTGGCAATGCACGGGATGCAGCGAGGAAGTAACCAGCCGAGATGATCGCTGCMGTCCGCCTCGTTCGCGCCAGCGCCCAGAGAACCGGAAATGCAAACGCGACTGGAAGAAGTAGGACGTAGCCATTCCATCCCACCGTACCGGCGACGATTGAGACGGCGATCAATGCGCCTGGCTGAAGGTGCTCATGGCGCATAGGTGAGCACCGGTTGCGCCAGGCCGAGGATCCCTGAGGCGGGCAGGGGGCCGAAATAGCGGGAGTCATACGAGCCCCTGAACGGTGAGTGGAGAAAGACGTTTTCGTCAGGCACGACCCCGCCGGGATAGGACGTCATTGGCCGGCCGTTGCCGTCCCGTTCAGCCAATTCGGAAAACGCGATCCGGCGTCCATCGATCGTCACGTCGGCGTCGATTTCGACATGCTGCCCGGCAACGGCGACGACGGTCTTGATGAGCGGCGCAACGCCGCCTGGGCAGGTTCCGGACCGGAGATAACCACGCTCTCTCGCCTGCACCATCGCCACCGTTTGCGGAGGGCAAATGAAAACGAGATCCCCGCGAGCTGCCGGGCGATCGAGCGCCACGATACGCCAGAGGCCGAGGGGTTCGCTCGGTGTCAAATTGATGCGAAAACCGCCGACGATTGCGGCAGCAATACCGCCGCCAACGACGKATGCCGCCAAGGCCAAGAGCACGACTGCATGGGTCCTTTKAGCGCTTCGCGTACCGAACGCAAACACGGGTGCTTTCATTTGAGCGAGAGCCCCTGGCTCTTCGTCTGACGCATTGTCTCCGCGTGTTTCAGCGCCTCGGTCGTGCGCTCATGCGCGGCGAGTTGCTGCACCGTCCGCATCCAATTCCAAGCCGATTGCACCTCGGCCTTCTGTCCGGGCGTCATTCCCGACGTGACGGCATTGAAGGTCTGTCCATTGGAGTCCTTCGCGGCGAGAGACAGGAAGGTCCGCTCGTCGAAACGTTCCGCTACCGCCTTGGCGAAACCCTCCAGTTCCGCCTTCACCATTTTGTCGGCAAGCGCATATTCKAGGCCGGCGGGGAGGTCATTGCGGTMGATCGCATCGCGAACGCGCTCGAGGGTCTGCTTGGCACTTTGCGACAGCGCGGGAATATCGATCGAGACCTTCAKACGTACAGCGCGTTCTTCGACCTCGAACTTCCGTTCCGCCTCCGCCCGCTGGCGCAGATAGCGCTCAAGGTTGCGGGCCAGCGCCGGCGCATTCGTTTGCGCCTTTTCTCGCTCCTGTCTGCCGGCTTGGCTGGCGAGAATCCCGGTCTTGCCCTTCAGCGCGCCGAAGCGTTCAGGCTCCGATCCGATCTTKGCTAGAGTGGATTTMGCARCGSCCTCGTCCTTCAGCAKCGCGTCGACRTTGAYSGCCTTGAACGCGCTTTCCGGCTGKGCRTAGACGAGGTGGAARCGGGTCGARACCTCCTCCCATTGCTTCTTCAAKCCKGGATCGGCKGCGACCTTGTCCTCGATCGCCTGSTCGACYGATTTKGCGAAGGTKGTGATGCCCGAGACCATCGGCTTTGCCTCCTTGGTGTTGTTTTGGATTGGGGACTGCGAGGCGCCGCGGACAAGCCCGAGCTTGCCGGCGATGACCGCAAGGCGGACACCGAGTTTGGCAAGTTTTTGCTTCTGACTGACGAGCCATTCCAGCCGGTCGCGAACCAGGGTGCGGGCGACATTGACGAGATTGAGACCGCGGGCTTCGGCAAAGCGAAGCGCGTCGCGGTAGAAGGCACTTTTCTCGTAATCGAGCGTCGTTTCCTTCGCATTCCTTCGCKACAGGATCGGGATCAGTCCGCCGTTCCTCGCGAATGATCTGCGACCGTAGTAGACGGCCAGATCCTCGCGATGACGGGTCATTGCGACATAGGTTAGATGGCGGTCGAGCGAAAGGGAAGCGAGCACCTTGACCYGRTCGACTGTGGCRCCCTGGCTCTTGTGGATCGTCGTGGCATAGCCGTGGTCGAGGTTRTTGTAGAAGCGCTGTTCGACSAGCACCTGGCGGRCATTCTCCCCATCGCCKATCMGCGCYGTGATGCGTCCCGSTYCMRCCTCKASSACCTTGGCCAGCATGCCGTTCTTGACGCCGAGCGATCCYTCGTTCTTSAGGAACACGATCTGGTCGCCSACGGCRAARTTGCGWTCRCCRTCSGCSGTCTTGAACATGGTTCCCWKRTCGAGAACCCCGCGTTCGATGAGTTTGATGCGCGCCATCTGGTTGAGCATGCGCACGTCGCGKCGCAGATGAGCGAGGATCAGAGACGTCTTTGCCGGATCGTAATCACGGTCCCAGGCGGCGATCAGGTTGTCGACCGCGTMGGCTTTGATATCCGACCCGATGACGCTGCCATTGGCGCGATAGGCGTCGACCGCCTTGCCGACCTTGCCGCGTGCAAGATCAAGCGAGGCGTCACGCATCCATTGCTGGCGCTGGCGATAGATGGTTTCGAGTTCGGCATAGCCGACCCGATCGGCAATGGCGCGGAAGGCGGCACCGGCTTMGATCGGTTGAAGCTGTTCGGGATCGCCGACGAGAACGAGCTTGGCGCCGGCCGTCGTCACTGCTTCGACGAACAGCGCCATCTGCCGCGACGATACCATGCCGGCCTCGTCGAGAACGAAAACCGTCTTGCTATCGAGMCGATCGCGGCCTTGGTTCCAGCGGAGCTCCCATGACGCAAGCGTGCGCGAGATGATGCCCGCTTCCTTTTCCAGGCCCTCGGCCGCCTTGCCGGCAAGTGCGCCGCCGACGACGTAATAGCCTGCCGCTTCCCAGGCCTCACGCGCCGCCCTCATCATCGTCGTCTTGCCGGCGCCGGCACGACCKATCACGGCCGCGATCCGCTCAGGTCCCGCCACATGTTCGATCGCCGTTTTCTGCTCATCCGAAAGACGCTCATGGCGCTCGAACGTCGCCGCCAGCACGACGTCGCGAACACCATGCGACGACCTCTGGGACAGCCAGACTGCGCGATGGGCCATCTCGGCTTCGAGCCGGATCATGTCGCGGGTCGTGTACTTCGCCGGCACTCGGATACCGCTGGCAAGGTCGAWCCGCTCGCGCTCKATGCGGAAGGTTTCGGGGCACAGCAAGATCCGCACCATCAGGCTTTGAAACAGCGCCGCGTMATCGACGTAGCGGTGCAGGATCTTCGCCACGTCGCGTTCGTCGAAGACGCTMTTCTCGCGCATGATCAGGGCAAGGACGAGCTCAGGATTCCTGTCGATCCGCCTGACGTTTTCGCTCCGCCTCGCCTCCTGCAGTTCGAGCCGTTCGAGCTCGACCGGCTCGGACGCGCCTTCTGATTTCCGCTCGATCGCCTTCGTGCCGACGCCGAGATGGATGGTCGGTTCCAGGTCAATTCCCTGCTTCTCGAAGGAGCGGCCATCGACGCGGATGTCGAGACCGGCAAGCGCCAGGTGCCGGTTCTGGCAGGCAAACCAGCCGTCGCGAAACGCATTGAAATCGTCGATGCTGCCGGCCCAGAGTTCATAAACGATCTTGCCGGCATCGTTGCGGATCGGATTGCCGTCAGGTCCTGTTACCGCGATCTTCTTGGCGCCGAAACCGTCGGCAGTCAGCGGACGCAAGGTGGTCATCAGATGGATATGCGGATTGCCGGGTGCGTCGTGATAGACCCAGTMCGCCACCATGCCCTTCGCCGTGATGTGCTGCTCAACGAAATCCCGCACCAGCGCGATATTCTGCTCGGCGGTCAGCTCGAGCGGCAAGGCGATTGTCA
>NZ_JARWLB010000051.1:0-5073 GCF_047445835.1 Rhizobium sp. BR 317
ATATAGGTCCAAAGGTTGAAGCGTCTGCTGCCCGGGTTCTGCTCGAAGGCCGGKAAGTCCGCATACTCGCTCTCGTCCATAACGTTGGAGAAGCGTAGGCAAACGATCTWGAGCTCGCTGTCCCAGCGGCAATACTGCTTTGCCATCTCCTMGCCGAGATGCTTCGAGAGGGAATAGGAGGTTTCCGGGCGCGACTGATAATTCTCGTCCGCCGGCAGATAGTCAGGCTTGATCTCGTAAGGAATGCCGAGCAGGGTCTCGCTCGACGCCCACACGATGTTCTTGATGCCGAGCAAGCGGCATGACTCGAAAACATTGAACGTCGAAATGGTGTTGACCCGGAAAACATCCGCAGGAGCAACGCGCCCCGGCATCGGCACAGCGGCCAGATGGACGACGGCTTCAGTGTTGCGATTGTGGTCCCAATCAAAGCCACTGATCGCCTCGATCGTGGCGCGCATATCCTCGAAATCGACCCTGACGAAGGGGCAGAGGTTTTCTGGCGGAGCGATCGTATCCGCGTTGATGACGTCGTGGCCGCTCTCAACYAGATGCTTGATCGTGGCTCTACCCAGTTTGCCGCTGCCGCCTGTGACTAAAACTCTCATATCGTAATACCTCCGTAGAACCTTCCAGGTTAGCGGCTTCGGCCGACCGCCACAGCCAGGATGATGAGCATTCCGCGCGCGATGAGCTGCTGGCTGTAGTCGAGGCCGCCAAGAATAAGACCGTTGTTGATGACACCGATKAGCAGGGCACCGACGATGGAACCGATCACGGTGCCGCGTCCGCCGAATAGGCTGGTACCGCCGAGAACCACGGCTGCAATGACAGACAGCTCATCGCCTTCGCCAAGCTGGAAGCGTCCAGACTGCAGGCGTCCAGCATAGAGCATGCCAGCGATCGCAGCGGCCATCCCCGTCAGTAGCAGCACCTGGAACTTGATTTTCCGGACATCGACGCCGCTGTAGCGAGCTGCGACCGAGTTTCCGCCTGCCGACATGACCTTGCGGCCGAACGGTGTCTTTCGGAGCGCGATATGGGCGATMGTGCCCAGAACGGCGACCCAGACAACGAGGACAGGAACAGGGCCGATGTTACCGGAACCAAAGACGAAAATGAACGTATCGTTGATAATTGKAACAGGCGAAGTGCCGCTTACCCACATTCCGACCCCTCGCGCGATCCCCATCATGCCGAGTGTCACCAAGAACGACGGGATGTTGAGATAGGCAGTCAGGCCGCCGTTTACGGCGCCTACCAGCAGCCCGAGGGTCAAGCCCGCGAGAATGCCGGGGAATAGACCGTACTTGCTCAGCACCAGGCCAGCGACCACCGACGACAGTCCGGCTATGGCTCCGACCGAGAGGTCGATCTCGCCCGCCGAGAGTACGAACGACATTGCCATGGAAACGATGGCGACGATCGCAGTCTGCCGCAGGATGTTGAGCAGGTTGTTTGAAGATAGGAATCCGCGATCCTGCAGCAGGATCGCGAAGACGATGAAGATGACGACGAAGCCGATGTAGACGACGTAGTCGCGCCAGTTGCTGTGCCACGGCCGCATGTGGGTTGCATCCGTCTCTGTGTTCAATGTCTTGGCTTCAGTGGACATTTTGGGTTGCCTTCTGAATCGCGACCTGCAGACCGAGTTCGGTGCGGATCAGCGGAGATTGAGTTTCGTCGYCGGCAATCGTGGCCCAGCTTTCGATTTCGTCGCGCTCKATTTCGCGCGCGAGACGTCCGTTGTTCATGACCAGGATGCGGTCACTTGTTGCCAGAAGCTCGGCTGGTTCCGACGAGATGACGATGACGGACTTTCCGGAGGAGGCGACGCTCCGAATGAGTTCAACGATCTCGGCCTTTGAACCGATGTCTACGCCTGCTGTTGGTTCGTCGAGAATGACAACCKAAKGATCAATCGCTAGCCATTTGGCAATAACGATCTTCTGCTGGTTGCCGCCGGAAAGGTTCCTGACCTTATTGTCAGCGGACGGCGTCTTGATCCTCAGTTGCTTGATGAGATCGGAGGTCAGTGTTCCCTCGCGTCGACGGTCGATGAAGGGACCGCGGACGAGCTGACCGATCTGCGGCAGTCCAAGATTGTCGCCCACGCTGTGCTCGACAACCAGACCTTCCTCGTGGCGGCTCTCCGGAACAAGCACAATGCCAGCCTTGATCGCATCCGAAGGTGACTTGAACTCAACGGCAGTGTCGCCGAGTTCTACGGTTCCCGCAGTTTTCTTATCGACGCCGAAAAGAAGGCGGGCAAGCTCGCTCCGGCCAGCGCCCATGAGGCCTGCTATTCCCACAATCTCGCCCCTGTGAACGTCGAAGCTGACATCGCTGGGTTTTCCCGAAGGGCCCGAAAGGCCACGTACGCTCAGCGCGGGTTTGCCGCTGCGATCAATGGCGCGCGCCTGGTATTGGAAACCGGTGACACGCTTGCMGACCATGTGCTGCACGATCGAGTCGAGCGTGAATTCGGATGTCTTCCCGGAGGTCACGTTCTGACCGTCACGCAGAATTGTAATCTCGTCGGCGATCGTCATGATCTCGGTCATGCGATGGGAAACGTAGATCACGGCTGTTCCCGCCGCAGTGAGCTTCTTCAACATGCCGAACAGAGTGTCGGCTTCCTGTGCGCTCAGCGACGAGGTTGGTTCGTCAAGGATAAKGATCCTGGCGTCCTGGTGGATGGCCTTGGCGATCTCGGTCAGCTGGGCCTGGCCGGGGCTGAGTTCAAAAACAGGCGTCCTCGGATCAACCCTGAGGTTGAGTTGGCCGATGATCTCGGCTGCCTGTGCGATTTCCCTGCGCTCGTCGACCAAGATCGACAGGCGGCGGGGCTCCCGGTTGAGGAAAATGTTCTGGGCGACCGTGAGGGTGGGGATCAGGCTGAGGTCCTGGAAGATCATCTCAATGCCGAGCCTGCGGGAATTCTCCGGAGAGCTTGACGACATGTGTTCGCCAAAAACCTCGATGGATCCCTCCGTGGGTGTKACCACGCCCTGCAGGATCTTCAACAGCGTAGACTTGCCGGCGCCATTTTCGCCGACCAGCGCATGGATTGTCCMGGGTTGGATCGTCAGGCTGACACCGCGCAATGCGTGCACGCCGCCAAACGATTTCCTCACGTCGCGCATCCTGACGGCGGCGAGGGTTTCGGTGACTGCTTGAGTGTTCATGGTCGTTGTCCGCCGCTGGGKACGGGGAGCGGCCGGAGCCGCTCCCGCGYACCGTTAGTTCATTGCGTCGGTGAGAATCTTCGGTGCCTGGTCGCCGTTCGACTGCGGCCACGCCTCGATCAGGTTATCGCGGGTCACCGCAAGGGCCGGGAGCACGACGTAGGGAKGTGCGTCCTTTCCGAGTAGGGCGTATCMGGCAAGGATGCCCTCGGCATAACCGGCGCCGTACGGACGCTGGGATCCGGTTCCCTTGACGTAACCCTTCTTAGCCATGTCGATCGAGATGTTGACGCCAAGGTCGCAAGTGGTGATGACGAKGCTCTTGGACGCGCCCGCTGCGCGCGCCGCTGACAGGACGCCTTCTGTTGGAACGTCMCACACGGCCCAGATGCCATTGAKGTTGGGGTGGGCCGTCAGCATTGCGGAGGCGACGCGCTCGGATTCGCTTGAGAAATCAGGGCCTCCGACACCGGTCTCCTGGACGATCTTGATATCMGGATAATCCTTGATCGCTTCCTTGAAGCCGACCACGCGTTCTTTGGTGGCAAAAAGGTCGGACGCATGCGGGATGAGACCGATTTCGCCCTTGCCGTCKAGCGCCTTGGCCATGAGCAGTGCGGCGACCTTTCCCATCCCGCGGTTGTCGGAAGAGACGAGGCTCACATAGTCTTTGCCAGCCTTCATCCCGGCGCCGGTCTGGTCAAGGAAGATGATCTTAATGCCAGCGGCAGCAGCTTTCTTGTATGCTGCGGCCGTGGCTGACTGCTCGGCGGGAACGGTGATCATGACGTCAGGTTTGAGCGCCATGACGCTTTCGATGTCTKAAACTTGCTGCTCCGCGCGATATCCAGCATCAGTCGTCGCAACGATTTCGACGCCGAGCTCTTCCAGGGCCTTCTTTTGCCCGGCCATCTGGGCCTTGGCCMAGTCAGACGCCGTGTAGTGCATCACAATGGCCGCTTTGGCATGCTTCGCCTTGATCTTTTCGATCTCCTCGGCGGATAGCTTCAGGTMGCTCGCGAGGGTCGCTTTTTCGCCGTTGGGCCCGCTTGCCGGGTGACTTTCAATATCCTTGATCTGTTTAWCGACATCGATCGCGAAGGCGCTCGGCGCATAGGCAGCGCTGCCGCCGAGGGCAGTGGCAAGGGCGATCATCTGTAGGGACTTGCGCATCGTCATAGGCATTTCGGTTCCTCCCTTTAAGGCCTATTGAGTTCCTCGAATTCAATAACGTATACGTTAATGCATTTGTAAAAGCTGTCAACTGAAGAAATGTCGGAAACATMGGCGAGCCGAATTGAGCATCCCGCATTTGGGATGGTTTCAACCACCGTGAGTGCCCAACGCGGTAGTCATCACGGTGGTCGCCTTGTCCGTTTGCCACCAAACGGATCGAGGCAGACCGCCCMCATGAAATCGACCCGGAACGATCCTTACGGCTCCCGATCGACGCGGTAGTCAAATAAAAGCTATTGCGCAAATGGAGAGGTATAAGGTATGAGGTATGATGTCGATGGGCAGACTTTTTGCAGCTGAATGTGATATTGTTATGTTTGTCGTATAGGATACGTTATTTTGTGTTTCGATATTGTGATATCCAGAAAAGTGCGCCACATTAGTCGCGGTTTATGAGGGAGGAAGAATTGACAGCAGCAGTTTCGATCCGCGATCTCGCGAACGCTATCCGTGTCCTGTCGATCGACGCGGTTGAGGCCGCAAAGTCCGGGCACCCCGGAATGCCCATGGGCATGGCTGATGCGGCGGCGGTGCTGTTCGGCCGGCACCTCAAGTTCGATTCAAGCGAACCTGGCTGGCCGGACCGCGATCGTTTCGTCCTGTCGAACGGCCATGGCTCGATGCTGCTCTACAGCCTTCTGCACCTCAC
>NZ_JARWLB010000052.1:0-4883 GCF_047445835.1 Rhizobium sp. BR 317
CACCCAGAAATATTACGACCCGAAGATCCAGACCGAGMATACGGATGTCGGAGGGGTCGAGCACCTGGGACTCGGCTATGGCGGATGTGCCTTGCCACTGGTTCTCGAACACAATACGCCCAACAATTCCGTCGCCATACTCTGGGCAGAGACCGAGGGTGGCGAAGCAACGCCGGCAATGCGTCCGCTCTTCAGACGAAGGCAGAGGCATTCATAGGATCATCATGGTCAATCCCTTCGAGAAACGCGCAACCGAATATCTACGCGACGATGAGGCCTTCCTCGCTGTCGTTACCCCTGAGCCCTTGGCGACCTTCTTMCAGAAACACGCTGAGGAGGGAAAGCTCTATGATCGACTGACAACGATTATTGGGACGCCCGGGAGCGGAAAGACGACCCTTGCGCGGCTCTTTCAATATTCGACATTGCGCACGCTTTTGCGAAATCGCGGCCAGGATATCTATGACGATCTCATCGACACGTTGACGGCCTGTCGGGCGATCACGACCGGGATGCCGTCGGTCATCGGTGCCCGCCTGCCGCTTGAGGGTGAGTACCGCGAATTCTGGGAGTTTCCATATCCCGATGAGCTCAAGAGCGGACTGATGACGGCTMTCCTCCAGGCCCGGACGGTGTTGGCCTGGATCAGGGACGTGCAGTTGGCGGGGGCATCGATCGACGACMTCGAAATCGTGCCGAGACCCGACGCCGATGCGGCGCTCACCGCCATTGGCGGGACAGGTGCGCGGGGGGTGCTGGAGCGGGCGCGGGAAATCGAGCTTGCGATCTACAATATCTCGGCCGCGCTGGTTCCACCTGAGATTGACGAGATCGACAGGGAAGTTGCCGCGGCGGCCTACCGCCCGTTCGATGTCATCGAGACGTTCCTCCTCAAGGAGCACAACCAGTCATCGGTCCTGAAGCCGCTGGTGATCTTCGACGACGCCCACAGCCTGCATCCGGCGCAGTTCCAATCCCTTCAACGTTGGCTCAGCYGGCGCGAGTTGCGAGTCTCGCGCTGGGTGCTGACGCGCCTTGATGCCCTGACGCCGGCAGACGTGCTGGTTGAAGAAAACGAGATCGCGCACGCTGATKAGCCAGGCCTTAAAAAGTCTCGCGAGACAACCACGATATGGATGCAAAGCGGAGGAGATCKACTCAATCAGCGCCGAGCCTTTCGCAAGATGGCCAAAGGGATGGCCAATCGGTACCTCGCGCAGATGGAAATTTTCCACCGTCGCCGGCTCAACGATCTTGGAAATCTGCTTGCGACCTATATCGAGCCGATTTCGCAATCGAAGCGGGAAAGGCTTGCAAGCMACGTCGATAGTCTGCAATGGCGCTTCAAGATCACCGCGGAGCGAAGGACCGGTCTTGAACAGGACATCGCCAACTATCTGAAGGACACAGCCGAAGACTGCGAAGAGATCCGACTTTCCATGCTCGGCGTCCTTTTCCAGCGTTACGCCAAACGCGTGCCGCAGCAGGGACTTTTCGACGATGCCGGGCAGGACGTCGAACCGTCACGCCCGCTCATCGCGGACGACAAGGTCTTCGAAGGCGCGAAAATCCATCTACTTCACAAGCAAGATCGGCCCTATTTCTATGGTATCGATCCGTTATGTGACGCGGGCTCCGAAAACGCCGAACAATTCCTTCAGCTCGCCTCTCGGTTGGTTGCGCAATCCGAGACGCAGCTGATCCGTTCGAAGTCGCCAACCTTAAGCGCGAGCTCGCAGCATTCGCTCTTGCGAAATCGGGCTGCCGAAATGATCCGGGAGTGGGATTTTCCGCACCATCAGCAGGTCAAGAAGCTAGCGGATGGGATTGCGGCGGCTTGCGTCAAGAAGAGCCTTGAGGGTAACGCGTCGCTTGGAGGCGGCGCCAACGCCTTCGGCATACCGCAGGAAGAGTTCTACGAAATTCCTCGCAACCAGCCGGAGCTGGCGCGCATCCTGCAATTCKGCGTGGCATATAACGCCTTCGTCCTCGTTCCCAACCACGGCACCAAGAAGCGTCTCTGGGTTCTCGTTKAGCTGGGCGGTGTGCTTTTGCTTCACAACAGACTGACGCTCAAGCGCGGTGGTTTCCTTGAAAAGCKGACCAACGACCTGGTGCGCATCCTAAACGAGGCTTAAATGGCGCGCGACTGGCGGTGGGACCCCTGTATTTCTCATAGCGGCGACGCTGTTTCCGGATTCATTGACGATTATTTTGCTGATACGAAGCGCAAGGTCATCGTGATCGCCGGGGCAGGCTTCGATCCCCGCGCCTGCGTGATATCGCGAAAGCTGGCCGCCGGCGGGGCGCCGCTACGCGGTCTGTTCCTCCAGGAAAACCGTCCGGATCCCTCGCCCGAACTMGTATCGCGGGCTGCGAAGAATATTGCCGACTTGCAGACGATCGTGCCAAATCACGCGCTTGTTCCTGTCGATATCTTCGGCAGCGACCTCGCCGTGATTGGCGGTCGAAACGTGGCGCGAGCTCTTGCTGGCCAAAATTTTGACGGCATCACGGATGTCGTCGTCGATGTGAGCGCCCTATCGGTCGGAACCAGTTTTCCGATCATCCGGCTCCTCGTCGAGTATAGCGAGCGGGGCAAGGGGCCACAGAACCTCCATTTGCTCGTCGCGCACAATCCCGCTCTCGACGGCGCGATCAAGACGATCGCCAGCGATTCCCCCGGCTATGTTCATGGCTTTGTCGGCGGCCTTACGCTCAACAAGTTCGCCGGGGCGGCCAAGCTTTGGCTGCCGCAGCTGGCGACGGGGAAGCGCGCCGCTCTGGACCGCCTCTATGATTTCGTCTCGCCGCACGACACCTGCCCGATTCTGCCATTCCCATCCATGGACCCGCGGATCGGGGACCGCTTGGCGGAAGAATTCATGGTCGAACTCGACAGCGCCTGGTCGGTCGATACTCGTGACATCGTCTACGCCGATGAGCGAGACCCTCTCGATCTCTACCGGACGATCTTGCGCCTCGACGACCTCAGAAAACCAGTCTTTTCTGAGGTCGGCGGCTCTCGTTTGGTGCTCTCGCCGCTCGGCAGCAAGGTGATGGCACTTGGGGCGCTGATGGCTGCACTCGAGCGGAATTTACCAGTCGCTTACCTTGAGGCTCTAGGATATGATTTAGAGGCATCAGTCTCGGACGCCCCAGATTCACCGCATCTGGTTCATATTTGGCTGGAGGGAGAGGTCTATCCTCAGCCAAGGCCGCAGTTACATACATGATGAAAGGACGAAGGTGTTATGCCGATCGTCGTCGACAGACCCAAAATTTTCGGCACCGGGCTAGTGGCCCTTGATCTTGTCATCGGCCTCGATCCGAACACGCCGGTACAATCCTGGGCGGGCGGCACCTGCGGCAACGTCATGGCCATCATGTCTTATCTGGGCTGGGACGCCTACCCGATTGCCAGGATGAACGGTGATCCTGCGTCCGAACGCGTGCGTACTGACCTTTMATCGTGGGGCGTGCATCTCGATTTTGTMAACTGCGCGCCGACCGGCCACACGCCGATTATCATCCAGCAGATCCGGCGCGGACGTGATGGGACCCCGACGCATCGCTTTCTCTGGAGCTGCCCGCATTGTGGCCAGCGGCTGCCCAGCTACAGGCCGGTCACCCAGGCTTCGGTCGAAGCCATCGTTCCACACCTTCAAAATTCGTCCGTTTTTTTCCTCGACCGTTTATCGCGCGCCGCCCTKACACTTGCCGAGAGCGCAGTCTCGGCGGGCGCAGTCGTCGTCTTCGAGCCATCCGGAAAAACGGACGACAAGCTTTTCGCGGAAGCGCTGGGTTTGGCGCATGTGGTCAAATACTCGGATCAGCGCCTCGCCGACGCGGGACAGGCCATGTCTGAGGGKACAGCGACGCGTGTCGAAATTCAGACGGTAGGAGCCGACGGCCTTCGATATCGCCACCGGCTCGACGACAAGGTGTCGCCATGGATAGTTGTGCCCGCCTTTCCAGTTGYAAACCTCGTCGATAGTTGCGGATCAGGGGACTGGTGCACCGGTGGCTTCCTGATGAARGCCGCTGGTAGCGGGCTGAGCGGTTTGATGAGCATTGGCGAAGCCGGGCTAAACGAGGCGCTGCGATTTGGCCAAGCCCTTGCCKCCTGGAATTGCGGTTTCGAGGGCGCGAGGGGAGGCATGTATCTCGTTTCGCGACCGGATTTTGATCGGCAGATACGCTCCATTCGCGAGGGACGTCCAACGCTGGCGGCGATCGACCGGACAATCAAGGTTGGTGCGTCGGTTGCTTGTCCAGCATGCCCGGACCAACCGGATAAGCTGCCTCCTGCTGCCCGGTCCGCGGCCTAAGACCCTTTCGTTATTTCAGGAATAAGCCTGTTTTGGCATTGCGGCTACGCACGACAGGCCGCGGGTCAGATTCGACGCTCGCTTCGAATTCGCGAATCTTTTTGGCAAGTTCCGATGCTTTGCGTGCATGATCTGTCGGCTCTGACGCCAGATATTCCGAATACTTGGTTTTGACGGCCGTGCGGACGGCAGCACTGGAGCCGCTTCTGGAACCGGTTTTGGCTGTTCGCGAAAGCATTTTAACGGCCATTGAGCAATTCCCTTTCCACTGTTCTCAKAAACTGGAACTCCTTCAATATAAGAGCTTCCAGCGTATCCAGCAACTCCTGCTGGACATCCTGGTCGAAGTCGAGCTCKACGTCGCTGTCGAGCGTCACAACGACTTTCGTCCGGGCATCGATCTCCAGAGGAACGCAGAGGACCCAGCTAAGATCCCGCCATATCAGTTTTCGCAACCAACGATCCTGCGGAGCCGAAAGACTTCGGTTCCAGACCTCTTCATCACTCTTCGATACGTAAAGTGTCTCATTTTGCCTCCAAGCGTCTCCGATC
>NZ_JARWLB010000053.1:0-4605 GCF_047445835.1 Rhizobium sp. BR 317
GCTGAGAAACCACGTATTGAAGTCAACCGCGATTTCCGATGCGTCGATCAAGAAGCAGACTTTGTACGAGGTCGAGCGGGGTGAATTCGTCCGGGCGACATACGACCGGGCAATGGAGAGCCTGAACGCAGCCAACGCGGAGATCGYCGAGCTMATCCACGGCGTCTGGGGGCGAAAATGAGAGGATTGTMAGCCGTTTTTTTTAACGTTTTGTTCAACGTCGTCAGTGGCTTGTCGGTGTTGACYGCAGGTTGGGAGGGAACTCATGTCCCGTGAAAATCCGTTCGCCAAACTAGATATGGCTTCGATCTCGGCAAATCAAACGCCGACAAAGCCAGGCTACGGAATGACCGGAGCTGCGAAGACAGTTGTTCGCTCCATCGAGGATATGGCGGAGAGTACCAAAAAGCTTATGGAGGGTGAGGTAATCGTGGACCTGGATCCGCGATTGATCGACGTGTCCTTCGTCGCCGACCGACTGTCAGATGACGGCGAGGAGTTTCAGGAACTGCTCCAGGCTATCAAGGAGTCGGGTCAGATAACGCCTATTCTTGTTCGCCCGAGCTCGACAGATGCCAAACGATATATGGTCGTGTTCGGCCATCGTCGCCTGAAAGTCGCTCGCGAGCTTGGAGTGCCGGTCAAGGCAATCGTTAAGAAGCTCGACGATATTACCTCCGCCATTGTGCAAGGACAGGAGAACGCGGCCCGTTCAAACCTGTCTTTTATAGAGCGCGCGYTCTTCGCTCAGAACMTGATTGCGTCAGGAATGACAAAGGAAACGGTTCGTTCGTCACTCGCCGTCGATGAGGCAATGCTCTCCAAGATGCTTGCAGTTGTCGAGGCGGTGCCCGCGTCAGTGATCCAGGCTCTGGGTGCATCTAAGAAGATCGGGCGCGACAAATGGCTCAGCCTTCGGCAACTGGTTCTTGCCCCTGCCCTGTCCAAGGTTGCAGTAGAGCATACGGGGTCTGCTAACTTTCAAGAGCTTCCTGAAGGTGAGCGGTTCGATGAACTCCATGACTACCTGAAGCGATACAAGGCCAAGTCAGCTGCAAAGAAGCCGAAGGCAAACGTCCCCGTCCGGGAATGGACCTCTACCGATCGCGCACTAAACGTGGTGATGAATTCGAAGGCAAAGAAAGTTGCCATCGAGCTTACGAATGTTGAAGCCAGGCCTTTCAGCGAATGGCTGTCTTCCCACATGGGTCGTTTGTACGAGGAGTACAAAGGATCGAAAACTGAAACAAACGGAGACTGAACCGCAAAAGAAAAAGGCCCCCAAACGGCGAACCGTGGAAGCCTCTCTCGTCATCTCTAGCAGGATCGAGAATCGCATTTCCCGGAATCACAGTCAAGAGTCTTGGCGCCGATTTGGTGAGCGGATTTCCTTTGCCTGAAGCAAGGTGAGTGAAAAATGCAGACGGGACATGTGACGACGCCCTTTGGGCGGCGGCCGATGTCGCTTGCCCTGGTCAGAGGCCAGATGGCGATCGACAATCCGCAGCCAGGCACGCGTATCGAAAAGTGGAAAGTGTTTCGTGACGTGTGCGAGGCACGGGAACGCCTGGGAATCCAGKACCGGGCACTTGCCGTCCTTGATGCCCTCCTGACCTTTCACCCTCACGCGGAGCTCGATCCGAGCCAGGGGTTGGTCGTTTTCCCATCCAACGCCCAGCTGTCCGTGCGTGCCCACGGAATCACCGAGACGACACTCCGCCGACAACTCGCGGCACTTGTCAATGCCGGCCTTATTCTGCGGCGCGATAGCCCGAACGGTAAACGTTATGCGCACCGCAACCGCGATGGCGAGATCGAGCAGGCTTACGGGTTTGACCTGAGACCGCTGCTGGCTCGTGCCATGGAGCTCGCCCTGATGGCGCAGGACGTCGCCGCCGAACGCGCTCGTTTCCGCCGCGCAAAGGAAGCCCTCACGATCTGCCGTCGCGATGTGCGCAAGCTGATCTCGGCTGCCGTGGAAGAGGGCGCTACAGGGAACTGGGAACGGGTGGAATCTGAGTATGTCAGTATTCTCGCCCGCCTCCCACGCTATCCGAACCGTGCGCAGGTCGAGATTACGCTCGACGAGATGGAGCTCTTGCGGGACGAGGTTCTCAACATCCTGGAAACACAGCTAAAAACTGAAGATATGTATGGCAATGCCATTCACAATGCCTGCCACATACAGAATTCAAATACCGAATCCATAAATGAAATTGAACCTAGCTCTCGAAAAGAGCAGGGCGAAAGCTTGGCGGATGAACCTCTGACGAAGAATGAGCCGAACGGAGGACCGAAGACGAAACCTGAGCCGATCAAGGCATTCCCGCTCGGAATGGTCCTTCGTGCCTGCCCGCAGATCGCTGATTACGGACCCGCYGGGCGCATTGAGCACTGGCGCGAGCTGATGAAAGCGGCCGTCGTCGTGCGATCAATGCTCGGCGTCAGCCCCTCAGCCTACGAGGAGGCCTGCAATGCCATGGGGCCGGAGAATGCGGCAGTTGCGGTGGCCTGCATTCTGGAGCGGTCGAATTTCATAACATCTGCCGGCGGATATCTGCGGGATCTGACCAGGCGCTCGGAGCGCGGGGAGTTTTCGCTMGGGCCGATGCTGATGGCTCTCATAAAGGCAAATGACGGCGGACATCGAAGGTCCGCCTGACACGGGACTGCGCCATTGACGACGGGCAAAACGCGATCGGCTTGTGGCGCTGGAGCATCAAAACTTGTCAGCCGTTTTTTTTAGTGATTTCCTATGGCAATACAGGTAGTTATCAGCGTTGACTATCGAATTCCTGCGAGGACCTGCAACAATGTGGAAGGCAAAGCAGAAACAGCTAGCGGTCGAGCAGATCAATGGTCATATCGCGAAACCCCATCCCTTGGTCGTCGGTCGTGCGCCTGAGAACACCGAAATGCTGTTCACGCCGGCCGAACTCTTCGGTGCTATGGCGCAGTGCTCCAGCAGAGCGAAGATGGACCAGCGTGCGGCTAGGGCTCAGGTTCAGATGTGCCGCCACCTTATCGCCAGACACGTAGATGACAAAAATGATCGTTTCGCATTGTTGGACACTGCCCGCACCCTCAAGGACTATGTCGGGAAGGTAATGACMGGCTTGGTTGGCGACGGTATTGCCTATCTGCAGATGGTTCGAGATGGCTATCGATGGGTAGATCATTTCGAAAACCACGCCGTTCATGGCAAGCCGCCGACCACCCGGTCACCCGACTATGTMTTTAGTCGCACAGGGGATCTGTTCGTCGCCMTTGCAGAGTCCAAGGCAACAAAGGGAGCTTCCAGGGCTGCTTTTACAAAGACTGTCAGGGACGGCTATTGCGAACAAGTCGAACCCTATCTGGGCCGCAAGATAGGCACCTGGATCGCGTCGCATGGTTATGCCGTCGGCAGCTGGATGAAGTCAGTGAAGAAGGCAGAGATATTCATCGACCACACGGTGAGTTCGGATCCGCCATCCGGTAACKACAAGGACCCTTCCKACCAGTCTGATCCCCGCGGAGTTCGGTTCGGCAGCTATTGCGGTGTCCTGACCCTCCTGTTMGGACCTGACATCGGAGAGGCGGCACGCGATCGCCGCTGGAGACCCTCGGAGCAGAACTTCACCACCGTTGACTGGCTTGGCCGGACGTGGATGGTCGGGGAAGACGCCGAGTGGGAGCCCTTGGTCGTMACTGCCGAAGATCATCTGATTTTCAAATCGGGACCGGTTCGATTTGTKAATGGTATGGCGCTGGATTTGGAAGTTGCTGGGCGTGTCTTTGCTTTGATCGAGTCKAGCGAAGGGGACCTGGATCTCATGGGAGAGCTTCCGGAATTCCCTGCCGATATCATCGAGGCAGCTAAGCGTTCCGGAGGCGCAGTCTTTCCGGACGGGTTTGCCGTTCTTGGTCGGGAGGGAGAGTTGAGCCACTATTCGCGGATATCGGTGAAGCCACCGTCGCAGGCCGCGACTGCCCTGGTTAAKACCGAGCGCCCGACCGATGCCCTGTTCGCTGAGGGAATTCCATTGATCGAGGCTCGCTCGTATACAAGCCCCGACGCTAAAGTTGTTAAGGAGAACCAGGCCCTGCTCTACCTCACTACCGACTAGCGATGGTGCCTAAAGGCATCCCGTGCCGCCTAGCTTTATTCCGTTCGACAAYCCATCATTATTGTCGTGTTCATCCTCGGCCTCGCGTTCGAAGTCGGGAATATCCCCATCGTCTGGAGCGATATCCGGCTGCATCGATTTTTCATACTCGTAGGTGGGGAAGGTGATATCCATCGTGACAGTACGGTGCGGCTGAGCCTTCAAATAGCTTTCGACTATTTCTCTCTTTGGCTGGCCATCCGCGATTTTCAAGAGGTATGCGCTCTCAACGGCCTTTGGGTCCCGCTTGAAGAGGTCCTCTCGGAACTGGGCTTCCTCGTTTTTCTGTCCCTCGTAAAGCCGCTCTGGTTCAATAATTAGGCCGTCCAGTCCGCGAAGGTTGAAAAAATGAGAGAGAATGAGCAACGTCCAAGGGGTCGGATGCACCCGATTGGCAAATAGCGTTTTCATGTTCGTAGGTAATGTGTGAGTGAGCCAGAACCMAGAACGCAAGTAC
>NZ_JARWLB010000054.1:0-4365 GCF_047445835.1 Rhizobium sp. BR 317
CTTTATTCCACCGGCGACCAGAACATCACCGTTGGCAAGAACACCAACCTGACAGCGGCCGGACTGATCTCAACCGATGGCCAGGTCAACCTCGACACCGGCACCTTGACCTGGTCCGACTTCGTCGGTTCGCAAAAATACCAGGGCTATCAGGTCAATGCCGATATCGACCTCTATGGCGGCAAGGACGCCAACGGCATAACGCAAAACAACTCCAGCGCCGAGGGCAAATACCAACTCGACGACGTCGAGCAGTCGGTCAAGGCGACGATCAGCGGCAGCGGTGGCTCTGGCAATATCACCATCCGCAACCCGGACCAGCAGGCTGCCCTCGAGCAGAGCGGGCAGACGGGCACTCCCGCTCAGATCAACACCGATCCCACCCAGCTAAACGTCGTCACCAAGGACAAGCATATCGATCTCGAGCCGTATGTCTCGGTTCAGAGTGTCACTGCCGCTCTTAATGCAGGCAAGACGATTGCTGAAGTGCTTGGTGACATGATCGATAAACTGGTGGAAGCTGGTAAGCTTTCACCACAGGATGCCGAAGCTGCCAAGAAACTTGAACAATACGCCAATGATCCAAATGTCCAGAAGCAAAAGGCGGAGTGTGCTCAACGGCCCAGCGGGACTGTTTGCAACATCGTAGTCACGGAGACCACCTATAGCTCAAGTGAATCCGGCAACGCCATCACTATCCCAATAACTTCCGATACCGCGGGTTGGTTGATAAAAGGTGCTGTCGGACCAATCTTGGCTGGAGCTACTGCCGGTCTATTAGCATACGCCTGGAACACGAACTCGGGCGAGCAGTTTATCGACAAGACCATATCGGTTGGTGATGGCCTACAAGCTCGGATCAGCGGCAACAAAGATAATGGTTTCTTAACCCTCGACATCGTGCTTCCCGATCAATCGGTGTCGTCCATCACACTCGGCGTCACCGGCACTTACGGGCAGTTCAACGTCGAATCCGCATTCGGCCCCGATGGGCAGCCGCTGCCGGCCGCAACCCTCAGCGACTTCATTAGTCTGGTCAACAAGGCCGGCAATGGCATGCAAGTGGTCTATAATCAGAAGAGTGGGTCGGGCAGTGGCACGAGCGCTACCGGAGGTTCTGGTGCGACCGCTGGCACGCCGGACCCGGATGATGATGGGAGCAATGGCTCCGGTGGGACTTCGGCGTCGAAAGTGCCGACTCAGTCGTCGGAGGTCCGCTCGATAGTGCGTGAGAGTGCAACACAAGTTGAGAAAAATGGCTTTAACGTAAATTCAGAAGCTGAACTGGAGTCTCTTTTTGATAAGATTAGCGCAGCAGGTGAGGAGACATCTGCCCAGGGCTATGACGGCATCATGAAGAAGCTTGCAGATGGGACGAGAATTGGCCTTCGAAACGAATCACAAACCGGCGGTAAAACGATAGATGTGTTTCCCAAAGGAGGCGGTTCTGGGTATAAAATTCACATAGGTCCTACATGATTGAAACATCTCAGCATGCCTATGAGACAATTAGATATATCTATCGCGAAGGCGATATCGATCTAATATTCTTTGGTCAAATATTGGGGATGGTCAGTAACGATCCAGACGACGCCCCATTGAATAAAGCGCCCGAACAGCGGATAGCTGACGCGATTTCGCTCGTAGAATTCTTGGTATCGACAGGCGACTTCTATGTTGGTCGCACGTCAAAAGGATCAAATGGAAAGTACGCAGATATTCCTTTCGCGGGCATCAGTGAATTTAAGGAAATGGTTGGCAATATCTTTCTAAATGAAGGTCTCGATGGGGACAATTTAATTACATGTTCCTGGATAAGGAAATTGACTATCGGCAGTAAACCGCCAGCGATACCAAATAGAGTTGTAGAGCTGTTTAGTTAGGATAGTGCGCGAAACGGCACTCTAGGCAGCTACCCTGTGCAAGCGGCTCCGCGCCCCTTCAGTTCCATAATTCATATTACGCCACAAATGTTATAACATTACATTTCTCTTGCGTGTACCCGCTCCTCAAAGAACTCCGTCGCCGATAGAATCCCCCCCAACCGCGGCGAGAATGATCCATCGACAGGCTTGCGAACAGGCGGACGCCTGGCCAATCTTCAAGGATCTGGCCCGACTGCTAGCGCCATGCGTCGCGCCGAGTTTAACCCAAGCTGCGGTAAGGTGGCTTTTACAGTGTTCAGCGAAAGCCGGGAATCATGCGACTTGCGGATGAATGAGCGCGTCCCGCCTATCCGCGCAATAACCGAGGTCGCTCCATTTGCGGTCATCCTCGCTAACCGGCGCCCTGCAATTTACCGACTTAATTTCCAATTCATTTGCGATTGTACATTAATGACGACACAACCGTTACGTTGGCGCACATGTTTATCCAATGCTTGAATGACAAGTACAATCAGCCGGCGAGATATCTGCTGCGGACCAGTCTGCTGAGTGTCACCTTGGGGCTTGCCGCGTGCTCGCCGCAGCCGAAAAGTGAAACGATCGAAAAGCTGAAAAACAGTGAGCTGCACCAACTTGGCAGCTCGTGCCAAGGCCCATATTTCGATATTCGCGACGGCCAACTTCTCACTCGTGCAAGGGTCTAAGACGGATTTGGTGCAGCGCAATACTCAACTATCCGATTTGGGCTCGCATCGCGTCGTAATGACCGCTCCTTACGGGAACATCAATGTAGTGACGACATTTACGATTAACGAGACAAATACCGTGGCGAGGATCGAGTCTGTTATGTGGACACCGGATCTAACGAAGGATCAGTGGGCAAAAGCTAAAATAACCCGCGACGCGCTGTTAGCGGTGACGAAGGAGTTGGAAGGCACCCCGCCAATGGTTTTATGTCCGCGGTCGCCGTCTTAGCCACCAAGCATCCTTCACCATTTACGCTAAAAACGCCGACGCTCAGAGCACCGCTCGACAAGATTCCACTCTTGCGCTAGTTCTAATGTTTTCGGAACGAAAAAGGAACAGCCATACTTACCATGCCGAAGAAGCTCGCTCCCTACTCAGACCGTGATCTCGATTGCCAGGCGGCGCTCGAGTTCACCTTCAATCAGGTCTTAAACCTGGCCGAGCAATATGGCTGGACCCGCACGGAGGCTGCCGCAGCATTACAGGAGCTCGCCTTCGCAAGACTGGCCGCTGAGGAAGAGAACAGACTTGCGCCGCTAACCACCGCTCCAGGCAGCGTTGTCCGACATTGAGAACCAGATCCACGCTCTTGCTAGAGAGAAGGCCGATATCGAGCTGGATCTTAATAAGATCTATCCGGCTCCCGCCGAGCCGAGATTGTTCTGCCAACGCCATATCGATACATCTCGGCCAAATTTCCACACTGCATATGCCGTGAACAATTTGACAACCAGCAAGTTCACCGCCGCTAAAGAAAAGGCGATCGGGCCGTTTGGCAAAAGCCTCAGATAGTCACCAAGCATATCCCAACCCCAAGCCAGGAGGTCCAGCGGATAGATCGCCGAATAAGTTCGCCACCATTGAGCTGACCCGACGGGTAGTCGGAACGCAAACAAACAAACTGCAATGCATTCCGGAAACGACATAATCCACTGAAACACCAAACCAGGCTTAAACGGAAAAGGTCCTACGTATACCGCATAAATATTAATCTGTAGGATCACGACTAGGACCGCCAGTACAATCCAGCCAAGTCGAGCTGTCCGATGGCGGAGCGTGATGGTCGCGTCATGAGTACGGTGCCTTTTTTGTTGGAATCGGTTGGCGCGGGAAGCGCAATCATTTGTAGTGTCGCAAAAAGATCATGCAACTCGATTGCCAAAGTGGGTAAAATTTTAGTTTTTTGGGAATCTCGCCCGCAAAACCTGCGGTCTTAGCTGCTGATGCCGCTCGCGTTTGCGTGAAAAACAGGCTCACATACACGTCCGCCATGGAACTAAAACCGTCCAAACGACGCGCACGCCGCATCCACGGTATCCACGGTTCTTCGCCGACCTACCTCAACCCGGGACGGACGAGCTCGTTGACCTTTCGTCGGAGGCTGACGAACGCATCGCCTATATCTCCACTGCCGAAGGCCGTCGGCTGATTGAGGATATCCTGCTGCTCTCGCCGCGTGTCAGAAGCCGAATTGCTTCGTTGGTCGGCATCCTGTCTGAGGAGTCTTTGACGTCTGGCGTCGAGATTCAAGGACAAGGTTTCGTGCGTCCTTGACGGGTGGCAGCGCAACGATCGGCAACGGCCCAACGGTCAATGGCAACAGCCTGACGGCCGCCGGCAGTGCCTCGATCAATGGCAGCAGCCTGACGACCGGCGGCGCTGCGATCAGTCCGAACAGCCTGATGGGCAAACTGACCGCTGCCATCGGCAGCAGCGGCAACCTTGCCCAGAT
>NZ_JARWLB010000055.1:0-4350 GCF_047445835.1 Rhizobium sp. BR 317
ACTTGGTTCTATCCGTGTTTACAAACATATTATCGCGAAGGGCGTAGAGGAAGCGGATTGGTCGCTTAACTCCAGCGTTGGCGTTTACCAGGCTGTTGATTTMCCGAAGCGTTACGAAAATCTCAGGGTTATTGAACCGATCAAGATMCTCTATGATGACCAGGTCGTACTTGGTCGCTTGGAAGAAATAAATGATCTCGTCCAAGTGCCTGTTGAGGATCGACTCTTCTTTCGCTGTCTCGGGCGTTATCTCAATATCTTTGAGAGAAATACTTTTGAGAGAGAGGCCGAGACTTTTTATGTATATCTGGTGGAAGGCAAGCCAGATAAAGAGAAATCCAACTGAGGTCGTTGCGAAATTGAACCAGTTTTCAAAGGCGACGGGCTTGAAAAACTCACCGCTCAGGACGGCATCTCGTTTGATGAATAGGTGCCAGCAAGAAAACATTCCAGCCATGATGAACAGCGACGTGAACTTTGACCACCATCTGGGTGTCTGGATGCGTTTGAAACGCGAAAGGGGTAAACTGTTGGAATCCGCGCCGTAGAGCATCTGCTGGAGAATGCTCCGTTCGATCTCCTGCTTGCTGACATTGCCTTTTTTAGGGCATGTTGCTTGGCTTTCGTTGGTCGTTACGGACCCATCGGCCTCAGGTAGAAAAGCGGCAAGCGAAATTTGAAGGACTGGTCTGTTATACCTCCGACGGAAAGTTTTGATGATGCTGCTTTTTCCAGATCCGTACGGGCCAGTCAGCGCAATGTTGGAGACATTCGGATTGCTGGTCGCGACCATCAACGCATCCGCGTAAATGCCATGCTCGTCAGCCTCGTCAGTTGGAGCAAGATCCACGTACTTAGATGGCATATCTTTGGCTTTTTGTGAAACCACTGACGTGCACCATCTAAATAACGATGTGATTTTCACTCGATGCACCCATTGTGAGAAGGCCACTGTTCTTGTTTTGTAGCTGGCGGGAGGTGCACCGCAAAGGCGAAAGTTTAGGTTGTACACAGACCCTGATCTTTGGCAAACTTCAAATTGCTGTGGCTGTGCGTTTCAAGCATCTTGAATGGCTAACTACAGGACGCCCCACGCCCGAAACCTCCCCCTCCCCGTCATCTCCCTGAGCCCAAGCTCCTCGACGATCCTKAGCGCCGCTCGCGGCGTCACCTTCAGCGTCTCGGCGACCATGCCGGCCGAGACCAGCGGCCGCGCCATGACGAGCTCGATCAGACCCGGCAGATTGGAGGAAGAGCGCCGGCCGACCAGGCGCCGCTCCATCATATGTTTTGCGAGCGCCAGCCGGTCATGCTCCTTGAGACCGAGCTCCGCGGCCGTAATGATGCCGTTAACGACCGCCAGCAGGCGGGTGTCGCGCGCGCGATGCCGACGCCGTTCGACGGGAATGGATTTGAGGCCGAGATTGATCGCGGCGAGGTGGGCGCCGGTCGTGAGGCCGGCATGGCGCAGCGTTTCGGCAGCCAGCAGCCGGCCGAGCCAKGGCGCGTGTTGCAGKACCTGCAGGTCGTTCCAGGCGTCGAGCAACAGCGCGGCGCGCAACACCGGCGGCAGGCCTTCGGTTTCGCCCAGGACGACGCGCMATTCGTCGAGCCGTGCGTCCTCGTCCCAATCGAGATCGTAKACCAGCGGATCTTTGTCCCGCGTAGTGCGCGGCCCGGGCAATTTGGCTTCGGTTAGCGCTGCTTCCGAGCGGGCGATCACGGCGTCGATTTCGGCCAGGTGTTCCGCCAGGGGATMGTTGGGATCMTTATCCGGATCGTCCCCCTCCCCTCCGCCGATCGCGTCTGCAGCGGGTGCGGCCAACGGCACGGTGTTTTGGGCGATCCCATCAACTGCTCCGTCGTCGTCGTGTGATGGTGCAAGCCACCMCTGCCCGCGCAAGGCGCGCAGACCATCCGGGCGCAGCGCCCAGCCGGGTGGCTGCGCCGCGAGTCGCCGGCGGCTGCGAAGCACGTCGCGGGCGATTGTCAGCTCGTGGGTCGGCGTGCGGATGTCGTGGCCGGCGTCGTGCAGCACCAGGTCCTCGAGATGGACGAGCTCGCCGTCGAGCCACAGCGAGGCGCAGGCATCKGAAAAGTGGGCGCGATCGAGGAAGCCGGAGCCGACCGTCGATCGGGCGATGCGCTCGTCGAGACGTGACAGTGACGATGCGGCGTCCGAAACCGGCCGCGATAGGGTCTGGAGGGGCAATTTGGCGAAATCGTAACGCATTGAAAATATGGTAAATGATTTACTAAACGGTCGCTATCTTAGATTTAGTGTCCGTCACTGGATGTTGTTGCCGAGGCAACTTGTCACTTCCGATAAGTAATGCTTATCGGAAGTGATTGATTTCTTCCCCCAAATCAGCGAAAACCGTTGCAAAGCACAGTCTCAGTGCCGTCAAAACCATTGAACCGGAGCGATTTTCGTGGCCAAGTCTTCCCATTCCAAGACCGCCGTCGAACGCCGCGCCCACGAACTCGACACCATCGCCAGCGTGCTGCCGATCGACCGGCGCGACGAACTGGCCGAACTGTTGACCGACCAGGACATCGAAACGCTCCGCCACCTGGTCAACGAGGGCATGGGCGAAAACACCCTGCGCGCCCTCACCTCCGACCTTGCCTATCTGCAGGCCTGGTCGCTGGCCGCGACTGGAGCCTCCMTCCCCTGGCCGGCGCCAGAAGCGCTACTGCTGAAATTCGTCGCCCACCATCTCTGGCAGCCTGACCAGCGCGACATCGATCCTCACCACGGCATGCCAGCTGATGTCGAGCAGAGCCTGCGCGAGCAACGCTTCCTTAGATCTCCCGGGCCGCACGCGCCCGATACGGTGCGCCGGCGGCTTGCCAGTTGGTCGACGCTGACAAAATGGCGCGGGCTGACGGGTGTCTTCTCCTCMCCTTCGCTGAAATCCGCAATACGCCTCGCTGTCCGCGCGACGCCACGACCAAGAAAAAGAAAGAGCGCCAAGGCAGTCACCGGTGACGTCCTGGCAAAGCTGCTCGCTACMTGTGGCACCGACAGCCTGCGCGATGTCCGCGACCGGGCAATATTGATGGTGGGTTTTGCCTCGGGCGGTMGCCGCCGCAGTGAGATTGCCGGTTTGCGAAGGGAGCAGCTCTCGGTCGAACCGCCAATCGCCGTCGAGGGTGGTCCTCCCCTCCCCTCTCTCGCCATCCATCTGGGTCGCACCAAAACGTCAGGGATCGAGCACGATGAGGTMGTYTATCTSASCGGCCGGCCGGTGGATGCGCTGAATACCTGGCTGGTGGCCGCCAAGATCGACAGCGGCAGCATATTCCGGGCGGTCGATCGCTGGGGCAATGTCAGCCGCCGTGCCCTCGATCCGAAGGCGGTCAACGATATCGTCAAGCAGCGGGCGGTCATGGCTGGACTGGAGCCTKGGGAGTTTTCGGCACATGGCCTGCGGTCAGGATACCTGACGGAAGCCGCCAACCGGGGTATCCCTCTTCCTGAGGCGATGGAGCAGTCGCGGCATCGTTCGGTTCAACAGGCGTCKAGTTACTATAACAACGCCTCAAGACGAACCGGGCGAGCGACAAGATTGCTGTGAAGTCCGAGCTCGTGGTGTTCACGAGCATGCTTATCAATTCGACAAACGGCCGGAGCGCTCCTGAATTACTCGGAAGATGGCGACTGAGAAACGCAATCTTAGATGTTTTGCCGCCACTTTGCGCAGATCTTCAACGGTTGACGGGTTTCATGCTGCCAAKGGTCTTACTCAACCCGGTCTACCGGTTCTTATTGTCGGTTGATCGATGCATTTCATATGAAGTCAGTGCGCTTAAACGCGCCGACGAAAATGGTGTTACAGATCGCCTGCTTTGGTGTCTGAACGCGAACGGCGAGCCGGTACCAAATATCGAATTTTCCATMGACGACCTGAAGCGCGATGTCCGACAGCTMGTTGGAGAAGGATTTCCGATAGGTGTTGAGTTCAAGACAGAACGCTACACGCAAAACTACGAAGGAGATGTTACGCAGGCGGACTATGGTCTAAACATCAATTTCACCGATCCTAGCCAAATCAACCCCGCAATGAAAAAGTGGACCGCAACCTATTTCATGCAATCGAAGGTCGCCAAAGTTCCACCTGACAGTGACCAATGGGATCTACGCGCTTCTTTCAGTCGAACTAGCGGACAGCCAAACGCAATTGATCGACTTCGCTCTCTGGTAGGCAATCGCGGCCTTCTATACCACCTGTATTGTCCTTCCGGCGCTCTTAGATACGCAAGCAGCTCAAAGCTCTTCAAGACTATTGAAGCAACTGGGGTCAACAAAKGGGCGCCTTCGGTGTACTGGCGTTCTGGGTTCTGGCT
>NZ_JARWLB010000056.1:0-4301 GCF_047445835.1 Rhizobium sp. BR 317
ATCTCCACTGTCTTGAACACAGAAATCGGCGCGGCCCGTGGCGCCAGCCCTTTGCGCAAGCACAAGAGTATTTCGATCGGCTTTTGTCTCCTTGCATGTCTGCTCATTCTTGGAGCGCTGCTCGTGCCGGGCTTCGTGTCGCCGCAGAACGCGCGATCGATCCTCCTGCTCGCCGCCTTCCTGGGGCTGGCGTCTGTCGGGCAGACGCTCTGCGCGCTCGTTGGAGCGCTGGATCTTTCYATCCCATACATCATCGGTGGCGCCAATATCCTGCTTCCAAGCCTCATGGTGGCGGGTCTTCCGGCGCCCGTCGCCATGATCGTCGTGCTCGTCCTTGGCACTTTGGTCGGGGCTTGCAACGGCGCCCTCAGCTTCCGGCTGCAGGGTCAGGCGCTGATCATGTCGCTCGGCCTGGGTTTCGCGGCCGTCGGGGCGGTCCAGATCTACACCTCGCTCGGATCGCAGTTCGGCGGTACCGTCTTTGCGCCCGTCCCCGGATGGCTTCGCAACCTTTCGGCGTTCAACGGCAAGTTCTTCGGTCTGCCGTTTCCACCGGTTATCGTCATATGGGCTTTCATCGCCGTCGCCCTGGGCTGGATAATGCACAACACCTGGTTTGGCCGGAGCCTCTATGCTGTTGGCGGGAGCCGCACGGCCGCCGCCCGCCTCGGAATCTCGGAATTCAAGATCTGGACAGTGATCCACAGCGTCAGCGGGGCGATGTCGGCACTCACCGGAATGCTGCTCCTCGGTTTCTCCGGCGGCGGTTTCGTCGGGGTCGGTGATCCCTATCTGTTCACCACCGTGGCGGCGGTCGTTATCGGCGGAACATCTCTTCTAKGTGGTGCCGGCGGGTATGGAGCGACGGTCCTCGGCGTCCTCGTGCTTACTGTCCTGACCTCGCTTCTCGTCGGCCTGGGGCTCAGTTTCCCGGCACAACAGGCCGTCGTAGGGCTGCTGATCGTCCCCATGGTCGCGATCTACGCCCGCTCACCACACATCCGTAATCAGATTTGAACGTTGCATCGAAAGGAATATCAATGGCTATCTCCACCGCTCTACTGGATCGCCTGAAAGACCCCTCCCTGGTACGCGAGGAAATGCTGGTAGGAGGCGACTGGCGAAAAGAGGGCGCGAGCGGCAAGACGATCCAGGTCCACAATCCCTCGACTGGGGACGTGATTGCGAGCCTCCCGAGCGCAGGACTCCAGGACGTCCGCGAAGCCATCGACGTCGCCAAACTCGCCCAGAAAAAGTGGGMCGCACKATCGGGCAAGGAACGTGCCGGCGTCATGCGGAAGTTCTTCGACCTCGTCACGGCCAACACCKAGGACCTCGCGATCATCCTGACGTCCGAGATGGGCAAGCCTCTGGCCGAGGCACGCGGCGAGATCGCCTACGGCGCTTCCTACATTGAATGGTTCGGGGAAGAAGCCAAGCGTGTTTACGGGGACACCATTCCGGGGCATCAGGCCGACAAGCGCCTAGTAGTCATCAAACAGCCCGTCGGCGTGGTGGCGGCCATCGCGCCCTGGAACTTTCCTTCCGCCATGGTCTGCCGCAAGATCGCCCCGGCGCTGGCATCCGGCTGCGCCATCATCTTCAAGCCGGCCGCCGAAACCCCATTGTMGGCCCTTGCTCTTGCCATCCTCGCTGAGCGTGCGGGAATACCCGGCGGCCTGTTCAGCGTCCTGCCGACAGACAACGCCCGGATGTTCGGTGAAGAAGTCTGCTCGAACCCCGTCGTCAAGAAGCTGACCTTCACAGGGTCTACCGAGGTCGGGCGCATCCTGATGGCGCAGGGCGCACAAAAGATCATGAAGCTCAGCCTCGAACTCGGCGGCAACGCTCCCTTCATCGTCTTCGACGATGCCGACCTCGACGAGGCCGTGGAAGGAGCGATGCTGTCCAAGTTCCGCAATGCCGGCCAGACCTGCGTTTGCGCCAACCGTCTCTACGTCCAGAGCGGGGTTTACGACCGCTTCATAGAAAAACTGGCGGCGCGGGTTTCTGCGCTCAAGGTCCTTGACGGGTTCGAGGATGGAGCCACCATCGGTCCGCTGATMAACGAGGATGCAGTAGCGAAGCTCTACAGCCACATCGATGACGCTGTCGGTAAGGGTGCGAAGGTCGTTGTCGGCGGTGCAAGGGACGAGCGTGGTGGCACCTTCGTCCAGCCGACGCTTCTCTCGGAAGCCACAAAGGAAATGAAGGTCGCACGAGAGGAGACCTTTGCGCCGCTCGCCCCGGTCTTCAGGTTCGAAACGACAGACGAGGTCATTGAACTGGCCAACGACACCGAGTTCGGTCTCGCTGCCTACTTCTACGCCAACGACCTTCGAAATGTCTGGAAGGTTACGGAGGCCCTGGAGTACGGGATGGTCGGCGTCAACACCGGCCTGATCTCGACGGAGGTGGCACCGTTCGGCGGCGTCAAGCAGTCGGGGTTCGGCCGCGAGGGCTCAAAATACGGCATGGATGACTTCCTTTCGATGAAATACGTCTGCATGGGCGGCATACAGTCGTAGTCCAACGGTTGGTGGCGCGTCTTAAGGCTCGCCACCCGCAATGTTTTAGCTGGTCACGGAGGCCCGATGACACATTCTGCAGTAGGCSGGGAAACTCTTGGTCAAGACCGCGCCGACAGCCTTCAAAAAGAGGCGGTCGACCGCGAGCAGGACCCGGCCGATCACGCTGCCCAGGCGAACGTCGAGGGCAGAACGGCAATGGAACGTCGGAACGTGCGGAGAGAGGCAGGCGCTAGACTCACCTTTGTGCTGGGTCTGTCTGCTTAAGGCTCGCGTTGACGCAACGTCTGATGACCCATCTCGATAGTTTCGTAGGTATTTTTCGACGGGACKAGGACAGCGCGCCACCGGCCGCTCGCTGGCAAGATCATCACCGGTTGTCTGGCATTTTCCTKGTGGCACGTTGACGCAAGGCGCAYGTGTCGGGACGCTCGTGCCTGCCCGCCCCAGTGCTCTTATGACTAAAGGGCAGCATCAGTTGAACCTCACTTCACATTTGCAGATTCTGCAATGGCTTGCGGCCGTCAACTGCCGCAAGGCCCTGATGCGGCGGTCACAKATCGCCGAGAAACTGCGCCGTCGCAGACTAATATTTTGACCTGGAAGAGCTCACTCTCGTTACCGCGACTTGGTCGCGTTGCAATGATGAAACGGTGTTGCGCCTCACACCTGCGTTCCAGAGTGTCCKGGCGAGACCGTGACGACCACGGCCMCGCCGGACGTTGCCTTGGGAGGCTGACTTCTGGACAATGTTCGTGACGAGAGCTTAGTGCTTCATGCGCAGGATCGGCTTGATGACCTTGCCGCTCTCGGAATCGGCCATTGCCTCGTTGATCTGGTTGAGATCGTAGAACTGGACGAGCTTGTCGAACGGGAACCGTCCCTGCTGCCAGTATTCGATGAGCTCGGGTATGAATTTGGAGGGAATGCTCTGGCCTTCGACCACACCGACGAGCGTACGGCCKAACAGAAAGTTGCCGATATCGACKATCCCTTCCGTTCCGAGTGCKGACGATCCGACCAGTCCACAGGTTCCTGGGGTGCCGAGGCAATCGACCGCTTGGCGAAACACCTTCGGCGAGCTCGTGCATTCKAGACTKAAGTCTGCGCCTTCGGGAATGATTTCCCTGATTGCCTTGACGCTATCCCCATTTCGGGCGTTTATGATGTGGGTTGCACCCAGTTCAATCGCCAGTTCGAKACGTTCATCGTTAAGGTCGATCACKATGATGGTCGAGCATCCGGCGATCTTCGCCGCCATTACGGCTGCCATGCCGACCGCACCCGCGCMGAACACTGCAATGGAAGATCCCGGTTGGGGCTTGAGGCAGTTGAGAACCGCTCCGGCGCCCGTTTGCAGCCCGCAGCCCAGYGGTCCCATGAGTTCGAGCGGAACATCTTTGGAAACCTTGACCGCATTGCGCTCGCTGGCGATGGCGTAGGTGGCGAAAGAAGACTGCTCGAAGAAGCACCCGCTGATCTGGGTACCGTGTGAATCATGTAGCGGGCAACTGCCATCCGGCCGGGTGCCACGGAAATTTCTGCCGAAAAAGTCTTCACAATAATAAGGCGTGCCTCCCCGGCACTTCTCGCATTTCCCGCAATATGCGTAGCTTAGAGCCACGTGGTCACCGGGCGAAAGCCCTTTTACATCGGCCCCGACCACTTCCACGACGCCGGAGCCTTCATGGCCGAGAACCACGGGCTGCGGTACGTCATATCCTTGGTCGCGAACAACCATGTCGGTGTGGCAGACACCGCTCGCCACGATCC
>NZ_JARWLB010000057.1:0-4239 GCF_047445835.1 Rhizobium sp. BR 317
GTCCTCCTCGGCGATTTCAACCGCAACTTCTGGCATGAACTGCGCGACCAGCGGCCGGCCAGGACCGACGCCAGCGGGACCTCGTCGCCGCGGTCGGCGGGGGTGTTGTCCCGGTCTCTCATAGAAGAAGTGGCCGATGGGCAGCCAGCGGCCGCCGATCTCAAGATTCTCGACGAGCACTGCCAGATCAGCGATGCTGGGCAGGCACTTTGCACCCAKGCCGAAATCCGCKACCTGACCCCGCMGGAAACACAGCTTCTCGCCTCGGACAATTATCTCGGGTGCCGCAATCCGGTAGGCCTTGATCACATCCTCGTCGGGCCCGGAATCAAAAGCGACGGCCCGGCCGAACATTTGAGCATCGGAAACCTTKGTGGCAACAAAGCAGGCACCCCGAACGGGAAAGACCAGGTATTKGCGATTTCGGATCACTGCCCKATGATCGCCCGGCTGRATTTTTGAACCCTCGTCTGTGACGATCAGAACGCTTGGCGGGATTTCATGTCTGCATTGCATCKGGGCCGAGTTGGGGGATGATTATGCTACGTCGAGCTTTTCTAACGCAGGCATCTTTGTCTGCTGTCGCATTGACTACGGGTTGCGGACGACCGAGCMMGTCGGTACCGGGCGAAGGCGTCCCGTTGGTCGACGCTCATTGCCACGTTTTCAATGCGTCGGATCTCCCGACCACCCGCTTCCTGCKACAAGTMGTCTTCGAAKATTTTCCCAAGCAGTCGGTMGCCCGCATTCTCGCAGTGCGTGATCCTGACGTGACCGACGAATTCATCGCACTTCTTCTGAAGCTGCTCGGCACGGGAAGCGCACCGACGGCGGATGAGGAAATCGCGTTCCTCGACACCGGACGGAACGGAAAAGCCGCTTCTCTGACGGTCGACAAAGCGCGCGCGGCGGCGGTCGAAGACACAAGCCAGCATCTCCTGGAACTCGATCGGAAGAGGCGGCGGATCGTTACGATGACAGCCCCGGGCGATCTGGCGACACGATCATCTATCTCCGAGGAAAAGTTCCTCAATTATATGCTCGGTGACCCGATCAAGACTCTGCGCGCCAACGAACCGCTCACGATCGGAGAAGCCCGCGGAGCCAGCCAGCGCGCTTTCCTGAGGCAAGATCCTGTGGGGCGCTATCTCAATTGGTTCAGTCTGTTTCGCCTYTACCGGTACGTCCTTGTTGATCGCCTGGTTGCCGACAGCAAGGCACAGGACTTCAATCCGGTGCTGTTGACGCCGGCGCTCGTCGATTATGATGAGTGGCTCTATGAAGATGTAGACTTTTCGCCCTTACCCCGGCAGATGGTGGTGATGGATCGGATTTCGCAGCGCATGGCGAAAGCGAAATCCGGTCCCGTCGTCCACGGCTACATGGGGTTTGATCCGCTCCGGGAAGTGGCATTCCGGAAAGGGAAAAGCAGTATAAGCTCGCTTGCGACTGCCTATTCGGCTCTGATGAAACATGGCTTCGTCGGCATCAAGCTCTACCMGCCGATGGGCTTTCGTCCCACGGGCAACCAGCCGCCATATCCGGAGCGAACAGTGAAGAGCCTGGGATTTGACCCCAGCGAGGAACTCGATGCTGCGCTTCGAGACCTCTACAAGCTCTGTGTCGATGTCGATGCCCCAATATTGGCTCATGGCTATTCGTCGAACGGTTMCGGTCCAGATTATGCAAAGCGGGGCGATCCCGCCTACTGGATACCCGTGTTCAAGGAGTTCCCCAAGCTACGGGTTTGTATCGCGCATTTCGGTCGTTTCAGCGCACGGTCGGCTGGACGGGAAGGAATGCTTTTGCCGGATGGCAGTTGGGAATGGCGGCTCGGTGAATTCATCAAGGAAAACCCGGGCCGGAACGTGGTMGCCGACATCAGCTATTTTTCCGAGGTGCTTTCGGCCGGCTCGAAAGAACGAGACTTCCTTGCGAAGTCCTTCAACAAATGGCTGGAAAAATTCGATAGTGGTTGCGATCACATCGTTTACGGAAGCGACTGGATCATGCTCGGGAAGGAGGCAGGCTATAGTCACTATATCGAAAGCGTGAACGCCTTTCTGCGCACCGACTGCGGTMTTTCGGACGATACTTGCGACAAGATTTTCCGTCGCAACGCGCTTCGTTTCCTTCCCTTGGAACGGGGAAGCCTGGGGCGCGAGCGGCTTCTCGCCTACTATCGAACAAATGGACTGGATGAGGGTCGCCTTCCCTTTGCAAGCTCGCGCCTGGTCGCCCGTCTCTTTGGTCGGTGAATAAGCAGCGACCGGCTCGGTCGTGAGCGCCGTGAAAGGACTCGAACCGTCAGTCCCATTGCACAAGGTCAGTTAACAAGTTGATTKAATTGGAGATTGCAGGGCTTCAACAGCAGTTATGCAAGCTATTCCTATCTCACATAATTCCGAGTTGTGTGAATTCAGCTCTCGCCATGGTTAGATTGCCGGCGGCATTATGCAACGGCTCCTCGAGCAGTTTTGACGAAGACCCTCCTGTCCGAATCGAAACTCATGCGCGCGTTTCTCGTGATATGATTGCAATCTGCTATGACTGTCCACGAAATACCGGAAAGATTCGAGAGTGCGAGGCGTATACGAGGGAAAATGGCCAAGTTTTTAGAAGAAGAGTTCAACGTCATTAGAAGCGTCATCGATAACGGCGGTGTCTACACGATCACCATCGACGCGTCTGATATCCCCGTGGACGCAAGGACCGAAACATTCCCCGGAGTTGCCMCGAACCTTGAGACCGGCTTCGAGCTGCCGCCATCGAGCATCATTCATGATCCGGTTGTGGCAAACGAAATCCTGACGAAGATCGATACGTGGGGGCAGATCCAAGTGCTGGTCTACAAGCGCGGCGGCAAGATTTTTTACAAAAAGCTACMAGATGGGCGGTACGAAGCCACGATCGAGCGCGCCAAGGATACCGCATGACATTCAGTACGCTGACGCCGCTTGAGCGGGCGATCCTTGATCACATCGGTCCAATGCTGTCGTCGGAAGAGCATATTTATCTGGATGAAGCCGGGGAAAAGGTGCTTCATCATGCGAGCCACCTGAAAGAAGGCGGAGACTTGGCMGACGAGATCAAGGCGCGGCTACTGAATGGCGAGAAGTTAAAGCTTCTGCATAATCACCCTAACGGTGGTTCTTTGAGCAGCTTCGATTGGAAGGTGATGACCGAGCACTTCGGTCAGCTCGAGATGATCGTTGTCACGCCGTGGGATTCCGTACACCGCGGTCGTGTCGATTACGATTTTCAAGCAGATGAGATGAAGCTAGTGCTCCCCCGGCTGAATACCGTTTTCAACGAGATGAGCCACCTAATCCGGGTGCCGTACATTTCCAGTCTGAACCCATCACTGCCAGTCGATGCGGAGCGTGTGACGTCTATTTACATGAACCAGCGGCTATTTGGGCTGGGGATCGTCGACTACGGCGCGKAGCTAAGCCTCGCGGATCACTCCGTCATCATCGACCTGCTGAGGGAGCCGCTCCGAAACGTGTGGGACAAACTCCTCATTAAGCGGCTTCCCTAGGCGGGCGGGCGGGCGGCGTGAACGGATTGTTGGTGGCCAATACACATCCGCTGGCATCTGTCCGACAGGTCCCTGAATGATGGGCGCACCCTGCCTCGCCATCGGGACCACTATGTCGAAAACCCTTTCTCGCTCTACGACGGCGATTTGATGATAGGTCTATTCGGGGATCTGTCCAACGAATGAACGGACTTCTACGGGCTCGGCGCCAAGCGCAATCTCTCGATGTTCGTACCCGCAAAAACGGACTTCCGCCGATACGGAAAACCTGAAAATCGCACATAAGGAAAGCAGCGCATGACCGCATGGACGTTAGACGAGCTTCGCCGGCTGGATCTGAAATACGCTGAAGAAGGCGTCCACGTCCATCAGCGGCCCTTTCGTGCCGCAATGGAACTGCTCGGCTCCAATTTTGTCATGGGTGTTGGCGAAAACCCTGACGTCAAACGGATCATGGACGCTTACACCGCCATGATGCCCGAAGTCACCACGAGTTGGCCGGGCGCTGGCATCGGGTTCGCTGCATCCRTCGACCAGGTTMGAAAGCTCACTTTCCCAGTTGTGTTCGGCGAACGATTGCTTCAGCCTTGGGAATTGTCCGGTTTCAGCAGCGCGGAGGAATGGCGGAATTGGTGCCGGCAGGACCGGACAATCGCCGGTGAGATGGCTCTCGCGGTCGCTGACCTCCATGATCTCAC
>NZ_JARWLB010000058.1:0-4111 GCF_047445835.1 Rhizobium sp. BR 317
GGGTTGGAGCCGTAGTTTAGGCACTGGTAGCTGATGCCGCCGGGCAGGAAGAAAGACTCGCCGTCACGGATGTGAAAGGTTTCGTCGGTATCCGCCAAATAGAAGGTTGCGGGGCCTTGCAKAACGTAGAAGACTGCGTMCCCTCMATGGCTGTCGGGTTMGCTMGCGCGCGGTCCAACGCCACCCACAGGGATAGTCAGCTCTCCGACGTGCATGTAATCGTTGCTGACGCAGAACTGGATGAGAACKGGATGATCGCGGCCGGAGACGATGTTCAGACGATCGCTTTTTGCGACCTTCACCAGGTCGCCCCTCTTGCGCGCCTGAGCGCCGTCTACTGGATAGGCTCCGAGTTTCTCAAGGCTCATCACGCTCTCCCTTCGTGCTTATAGAGGCGCGTCGGCCCGTCATAGCCGGTCGGAGGGCCATTCTCGTCCCAGATACGCGGTGCGATGCAAAACAGKATAACTGCAGCCTTGTCGCTGAAGTTATAGCCGCGATGCGGAGCGCCCTTGGGGATAAGCACCGCGTCACCGGGTCCGAGTTMCTCTGTCTGCCCGGTTTCGGGGTTTAGGAGATGCACAACACCTTCGAGGACATAGTACACCTCGTCACCCGCGTGAATGTCGGCCGGGTCGAAGTTGCTTCCCGGCGCGAGCTGATAGATGCCAGTGGTCTGCTGGTCCGTGCTGGCGAGCAGGTAGTTGAGGTCGCTCGAGTACGGCTTCGTCCCCGTATAGATGAACATCTTGTAGCTATCGCGCGTCAGATGGACCGGCTTCTTTTCGCTGGGCGGATGTGGGAAATTGCCGAAGTAGCTTGGCAGTTTTGGCATTTTAGTACCTTAGGTCCGGAGTTCGCGGAGCAGCGACTTGAGAAGCCGCCAGGTCGGATCGACTGTCGTGTGGTTGAGGCGCTCGCGCGTGGTGTGGACGTCGAACGCTTCCGGTCCGATCGACAGCATGTCAATGTCAGGAACCTTCTTTCKAAAAAGGCCGAGCTCGAGACTGGAGTGAGAGACTTCCACATGTGGCTGCTCGCCGAACTCGCGCTCGTAWGCGGCTTTGGCGGCGTTGAGCATTCGCGAATGAGGATTGTATGGCCATTCCGGGCAATCCGCGAATGTCTMCACGCTCGCGCCGTTGCCGATGAGTTCTGACAGCTGCCGGATTTTGTCGACGATGTTGTAGCGACGGGAGCTGACGGCGCTTGGGACCGTATTGACGATTTCGATGGCCTCTTTATCGCTTGAAAGCAACGCCACGGTGTTKGAGCTCTCKACGAGGCCCTCGACTTGAAGGCTTTTGCTCTGGACGCCGTTGGGAAGCAGGTTCAGGGCATCGACCAGCGCCCGGGCGGACTGAGCCGAGAAGACTTCAGTAATCTGCCTCCCTGACTCGCTGACTGTGACCTTGAGGTTGGGATCGCTTGCTTTGTACTCAAGCGCAATCGAAGCCGCTTCCGCTTCAATTCTCTGTCTGAGATCGACAATCCGCGAGGCATCGATCGAAATGATCGCCTCCGCCTCACCCGGGATAACGTAACGGTTCACGCCACCCTTGACTTCGGCTACGCTGGCCCCAGCATCCCGGATGGCAATCCGGAGCAGCCGTCMGAGCTGGACGATGGCGTTAGCGCGTTCAAGATGGATGTCGAATTCGGAATGACCGCTGCTCAGGCCGGAGATCCGCAGCGAAAGGGCGGCCTGCCCCGAAACGCGCGGTTCGCACTGAACCGGAATCTTGAAGCGCACTGAAATATCGCCAGCGCAGCCTGCGAAAAGCKACTTGGGATCGTGCCAGTTCATGTCGAGAAGGCGCTTACCGCTAAGCTTTGTGCMGTCGAAGTGTTGTGCGCCGCCCTTGCCGACTTCTTCTTGAACCGTCAGGACGACTTCAAGCGGCGGATGCKGGATATCGTCGGATGCMAGCAACGACATTGCGAAAGCCACACCAACGGTGTTGTCCGCCCCAAGGGTTGTCCCCGTCCCATGGATGAAATCGCCGATAACCTGAAGTTTGATGCCTTCGTTCTCAAAGTCGTGGTCAACACCCTCGTCGCTCTCGCAGACGATGTCGGTATGCCCATGAAGAATGACGGTCGGCGAGTTTTCGTAGCCGGGTGTGCCCGGCTTCTTGATGAGGAGATTGTAGATCTCGTCCTGGTAAACCTCGAAGCCGCGTGCCCGGGCAAAATCGGCGATGTGATCGCTGACCTGCTTCTCGTTGTAAGAACCGCGCGGGATCGCACTCAGCTCTTCGAAAAAGCCAAAGAAGATCGCCGGTTCGAGACCAGCAAGAATAGAATTGTCGCGTTTATCTACAGTTTTTCCAGCGGGGAAACTCATTCGGCCCTCCTCCTAATACGGCATCTGCGCAATACTTCTTCCCTCGCCCTAGTCCGGCKACMTCGTAAACCGTATTGCATCTCATCTTACGCGCTAAGGCGATCCAGGTTCAGATGCCCTCCACGCATCGAACCATCTCTGCTTTCAGCTCCTATTTCAAACGCAATATTTCATAAAATAGATGAGCTTTTTTCATCTGAATTCGTTATAGTATAAGCTAACGCATCCATTGAAGCGCAGGCCGAGACCTCTACGAGTTTCGGATACCATGTAGGCATCTGCGTAATTTGGAGCTGGCTCGCGAGGTCCCTTCAATCGTCCGGAAGCGGCGCCTTAAGGTGGTCGAGAAACGTCCGGAGCGCGGACGGCACCTGTCGGTGCGAAACGTAGTATGCATGAAAACCCGGCCCAGTAGACGACCAGTMCGGCAGCACCACTTCGAGCAGACCAGCCGCCAGTTTGTCCTCGACGCGTGCGCGCAGGCAGTAAAAGAGACCGCCCCCCTCCTGCGCCATGCGGATGGACAGTTCTGAATCCCCGAGCGTGAGCAGTCCAGGGACGTCTAGGGTAACCATGCGGTCTCCGTCGCCAAGTTCCMATTTGCAGACGTGGTCTGTACCGGTTCGGATCCGGATGCACTCGTGCGTCAAGAGATCTTCCGGCCGCTCCGGCCGCCCTCGTTCGTTGAGATAGGTTGGAGAGCCGACGACGATCCATTCAAGTTCGGCAGTCAGACGCGACGCKATCATCCCCTCGGGAACTGTTCCTCCATAGCGGATGCCCGCGTCGAAACCCTCGGCGACCATATCGATAAAGCGATCCTCGACGCTGACTTCGATCTCGACATCGGGGTAGTTGCTGCGAAAACTGTGCAGTCGAKGAGCGATCAACAGCTCGGCGGCGTCACGCAGCGTGGTCACTCTCACCCTGCCCGTAGGACCGCTCCTGAAACTGTCCAGGAGATCCATCGCAGCCTGGATGCCGAGGAAACGGGGCTCTAGTTCGGCAAGCAGTACTTCGCCGGCGGCGGTGAGACTGATGCTCCTGCTTGTCCGATGAAACAGACGGACGCCGAGACGGGCCTCCAAACCCCTGATCGAGTGGCTGAGAGCGGAGCCGGAAACGCCGCGAAGCGCGGCCGCCTTTCGGAACCCCMCCGCCCTCGCGATCGCGACGAAAGTTTCAAGGTCGGCCAGATCGGCCCGCGTGGATACCATGAGTTATGGATACTCCCACTTCGACTGAATAAGATCGTCCTGGCCGACGCCGACCTTGCTTCAGACGGCTGGTATCTTCAATCCTTATTCAACTAACCTGGCTTTGGTATGTGATGACCACGGAAGCAGTCAAAAATTTGACATTAGTTGATCCATGTCGGATTCGGGGAGCTACGACGGGAGATGGGCCGGGTCGTTGAATAATAGCACCTCCGGGATTAATCGTCATGCAATGAAGATCATCTTGTCCACAGCCACGAGAGACGGCACCGGTTGGAACGGATACCACCTCCGCGCGGGCGGCCTGACGGTCCCGGAGGTTCAAGTTCTGAGCTTTCGAAAACGCCGGCTACCAGTCCTGCCGGGTTGGATGGACGACAATGTCGTTGATCGTGATCTCCGGGGGCTGATCTAGGGCATAGACCACGGCTTCAGCCACCGACGACGGCGGAATACCTTGCTTGTTGAGCTCTCCGGCGATCTTTCTGCCCGTCTCGTCATKAACCTTGTCGGCCCAGCCGGTATCGATCACGCCAGGGCTGATCAT
>NZ_JARWLB010000059.1:0-4077 GCF_047445835.1 Rhizobium sp. BR 317
GGTCTCCACGTGAATGGCGGGGCTTATAAAGCCGACCACCTGCATGCCTACGACCGAGGGACCTTCCTCGCCATAAAAAGCCTGCCGATGCGGAAAGAGCTTTTCTGTGTATTCATTTCCGCTAACGTCATAATAGATAACTTCACTTACAACGTCGCGCGACGTGCCACCAAATTCCTTCAGAACTTCGTCCAGAATCTCATAGATCCGCTTCATCTGCGCACCCGGATTATCGGCGTGTAGTTCGTTGCCTTTGTTATCCGTAGCAGTCAACCCGCCGATGAATACATAGTCGCCAGCCCTGACAGCCAGTGACATGCTATATCCCTTCTCCATCTCGGGTAGTCTATGGAAAAACTGCGGTTTCATCATCTCAACCTCCTMGTGCRTTTAAGCTATAGCGCGTACTTTTCAGTCGCTCCGCTGCATCCATACCGCGAACGCTCACGCGCGACGTCACTTCAGACAATTAACCCAATCTATGGTGCCTGTTCTTCGCCTGGTGCAAATCKGAAGACTGTGAAAGCGACCGGCACTCTGGTTCGGGGCACGCCCATCTCCCTCKATATAGTGTACACGGCCCGACCATCCGTTGCCMCCAACCAATCCTTATCACTTTGCCGCATGCTATAATTATTCAAACTTATATTAATGTGAAATGCGTGGCAAGCCTCATCAGATGCCTCTCAATTTCAGCGCGCCGACAGCTGCGCTGCTGTCACCAGTCCAGGCTCCAGCCGAGAGCTTTCCAATCATGTTATTTCTATTATGATTCAATACTATGAGCCTTTTGAAGGTGGATCGAGCCCTCTGTCACCGTAGAACATGCTTCGCAAAATTACTGTCGCGGGCGCTCTCCAGAGACTTTTGACTTGTAATTCCCGTTTTGAATAATTAATGTGGTGAAACCTACTCTAAACAAGGGCCCCGCAAATGAAGCGTTTTCGTATTGGTCAGATCGTTCCGAGCTCCAACATCACGATGGAAACGGAAATTCCGGCACTATTGMGGGCTCGCGAACTCGTCTCGCCAGAGCGATTCACTTTTCATTCTTCCCGCATGCGCATGAAGCATGTGACTGCAGAGGAATTGAAGGCTATGGATCGAGACAGTKACCGCTGCGCCCTCGAGTTGTCGGACGCGCGCGTCGACGTCATGGGCTACGCTTGCCTGGTCGCCATCATGGCTATKGGGCATGGCTATCATCGCCWGTCGCAAGAGCGTCTTCACCAAGCGACGGTCGACAACGGCAATCCGGCGCCGGTGGTGACATCGGCCGGTGCGCTGGTCGAGGGCATCAAGGCGATACGCGCGAAGAAAATTGCTCTCGTCGCGCCCTATATKAAGCCCCTCACCGAGCTCGTCGTGGACTATATCCGTAACGAGGGTATCGAGGTCAGTGTCTGGCGGGCACTGGAAATATCCGATAACCTCGCGGTAGCCGCGCACGATCCAATGAAGCTGCCTGGCATCGTCCGCGCGATGGACACCAGCGATGTCGATGCCATCGTGCTGTCCGCTTGCGTCCAAATGCCCTCGCTGGCGGCCGTACCCGAGGCGGAGGCAATCACCCGAAAGCCGGTCCTGACGGCGGCGATCGCCACCACATGGTCGCTATTGAAGGCGCTTAATCTTGATACGCGCGTTCCGGGGGGCGGAACGCTGCTCTCCGGCGCCTATTAAGGGGAGGGCGCCATGGCTCGGGGATACAACGTTCACGCAAACGGCATTCGCCAGCACCTGCTTCACTATCCGGGGCAAGGTCCTCAGATGCTGCTCGTTCCCGGCATCACGTCGCCGGCCATCACATGGGGCTTCATTGCCGAGCGACTAGCGGCGAGGTTCGACGTCCATGTGCTCGACGTGCGCGGCCGCGGCCTGTCGCAGGGCGGGGMCCTCGACTTTTCGCTMGATGCAATGGCCGAGGACGCCGTTMGGGTCGCTGAATCGGCCGGGCTCGACCGTCCGATCCTGCTCGGGCACTCGATGGGTGCACGAACCGGGATCCGTGCCGCGCGCAAGAGTCCGTCCGCTTTCTCGGGGCTGGTTCTGGTGGATCCACCCGTCAGCGGGCCGGGCCKACGCGGTTACCCGGCATCCTGGGCGTGGTACGAGGACTCCATCGTGCTCGCGCAGCGAGGCTGCTCGGCCGAGKAGATGAAACACTTCTGTCCGAGCTGGAGTGAAGAACAACGCGCCCTTCGCGCCGAGTGGCTCCACACCTGCCAGCTCGACGCGAYCCGCACCGCCTTCGACGGGTTCCACACCGACGATATCCWCGCCGACCTATCCGCGCTCGGCCTGCCGATGCGTCTTGTGGTGGCAGGGGGCGCGGAGGTTGTTAAGCCGACGGATGTCGAGGAAATAAGGCGCCTCGTACCGGCAATCGAGGTGCGTACGGTCGAGCGCGCGGGACACATGATCCCGTGGGACGACCTGGAAGGCTTTCTTGCCGCAGTCATGGACTTTGCAGCGTAGTTATAGAAAAAGGATTCCGAGCAATGGACCACACGAGCTTCACCGAAATCTGCCTCCACCAACTGAAAATGTCCGGTGTGCGCGACGGCGAGCGCCTTGTCGTGCTCACGCAGGGCAATGAACGGCTGGACTATGCCAATGCATTCCTCGCCGCGGGCCAGCGTCTGGGMGCTAACATGTACCATATGCGTCTGCCGGCGCCTTTGCCGACGGGCGGCTGGAACGTCGGCGTCACCGGTCTGGCMGCAATGCCGGATGCCGTCGACGCCCTCAAGAACTGCGACATGCTAATCGACTGCATCTTCCTGCTCTTCTCGCMGGAGCAGATGGCGATCCAGGCCGCCGGCACTCGCGTTCTGACAGCKGTCGAGCCACMTGAACTTCTCGCGCGCATGCTCCCGTATAAGGAACTCCGCGACAAGGTCGAGATTGGCGGCGAAATTTTATCGAAGGCCAAAATTATGCGGATCACGTCCCCGCACGGAACCGACGTGACCTATAAGTTGAATACCTATCCCACCGTAACAGAATATGCCTGCACGGACAAACCAGGACGATGGGACCACTGGCCTTCTGGTTTCGTCTTTACTGGTGGCGACGATGATGGTGTCGACGGACAGATCGTCGTCGCACCGGGCGACATCTTGCTGCCGCAGAACATCTATGTGCGCGAACCGATCATCTACACGATCGAGAAAGGCTGGATCACCGACATCAGAGGCGGCCTCGATGCGGAAATTGTCAAATCCTATATGGAGTCTTTCCATGACCCCAAAGGTTTCGGCATGAGCCACGTTGGCTKGGGCATGAACCCGCAAGCGAAATGGCACAACTTCGTGCCGGGCGCTTTTCCTGGCGGCATGGGTATGGAGCCTCGCTCGTTCTACGGCAACGTCATGTTCTCGACGGGCCCAAACAATGAACTCGKGGGCCCGAACGACACGCATTGCCATCTCGACATCCCGATGCGCAATTGCTCGCTCTTCCTCGATGACGCGGCAATCGTCATCGACGGTGATATCGTCGTGCCGGACATGAAGATGGAACGGCACTGATCGCGGGAGGAGCAGCCTTGCCGGGTGCGGGGCTGCAAATCCGCAAGCACAGGAGGAACGGGAATGTCGCAGAAAGAAATTTATGAAGCGGCCGGCTTCGGTTGCACTGTACCGCGCGGTTACCGTCCCGCMATCGTCGTCGTCGATTTTACGTATGGCTTTACGGATACTCGCTACCCKACGGCTGCGGACATGAGCAAAGCGATTGCCGCCACGCGCCGCCTAACCGATATTGCGCGCACCGCCGGCTATCTGGTCGTCTACACCACCATTGCTTACCACCCTGGTGAAATCGATAAACTCGCCTGGTTGAAGAAGGCGGCGGGCATGGCGGCGTTGGTGGAAGGAAGCCGGCTGGTCGAKATCGACGCGGCGACCGGCATCCGGCCGGAAGATGCGATCGTTACCAAGAAAGGTGCGTCGGCATTCCATGGCACAGCGCTGACGGCACTTTTGACTGGAGCCGGCGTCGATACCGTGGTGGTCACGGGCGCGATGACGTCAGGCTGCGTTCGCGCGACAGTGGTCGACGCCGTGCAGTCGG
>NZ_JARWLB010000060.1:0-3782 GCF_047445835.1 Rhizobium sp. BR 317
CCTATGTTGTTAGGAGGTTGAGCTGTCGTTCGCAGCCAGCAGATATGGTCCGACCACACAAGCGCCCGCGTAGCGCTGGTGCGCTTCTTGCGCTGGTGCCTTCGGCTGAGAAAATCCACCGCGACGGCGTGTCCGGCACACCTTCCAGCGGTGACGTCCAATGACGGGAAAGACAAAGATGAGCGAGAGAATGAACAGTATCGTTGCTCCTGGCCGCGTTGCGGTCATCACGGGAGCTGCGAAGGGCATCGGCTTGGCAATCGCGAGGGCTCTCGCGGCCCGCGGCATGAAGCTCGCATTGTTGGATCTCGACACCCACGCACTTGATGATGTTACCTCGACACTCGATACGGACACTCTGGTTGTGAGCGGCGACGTCTCGGATCTATCGACACTGACGAGGTTGCAGGACGAAACGCTCTCTCGGTTTGGCGACGTGGCCATCCTTGTAAACAACGCGGGCATTACGCAAGGAGCCGGCCCCTGGGATGATCCTGTAAAGTGGCGACGCCAGATCGATGTAAACTTCGGAGGTGTTCTAGCCGCACAACACGTCTTCGTGCCCTACCTGATCAAGGCAGCCCGACCATCGGCGGTCGTCAACCTCGGCTCCAAGGAAGGAATTACAACTCCTCCAGGCAATGCCGCCTATTCGGTGGCAAAGGCAGCTGTCAAGGTGCTGACCGAACAGCTGTCGCACGCGCTTTTGAAGGAGACGGGAGGTCGTGTATCGGCTCATCTCCTCGTCCCTGGCTACACGTGGACACCCATGAACATCGCACTCAAGCCGAAGGGCGCTGCCATGCCCGATGAGGCATGGACCGCAGAGCAGCTGGTGGAATACTTCCTGGCCCGTCTGCTCGACGAGGACTTTTACATCATTTGTCCTGATAACGCGGTCACGTCTGCGATCGATGCCAGACGGATCCGCTGGGCGGCCGACGACATGATCCTGAACCGGCCGGCGCTTTCACGCTGGCACCCCGACTGGATGGATAAATTCGCAGCCTGGTTGAAGGCAGACCACTGACGGTGGAATGTTTGTAGAGGAGTAATCCAATGCCCAGACCCCATGTAATCTGTCACATGATGTCGCCACTGGACGGTCGATTGATCGTCAATGATTGGGCCGAGGCGACCGGCCATTCGGTGGAGGAACTCGTGAAGGTCTATGACGACCTGCATGAGAAGATTGGTGCCGACGCCTGGCTTTCGGGAAGAGCGACAGGCGAGGAATTCGCAGACGCCGTCGACCGTCCCTATGAAACAACCGGCACAGCACCGCGGCCGATCCATAACGCCAACCCGGATGCCAACGAGTTCGCTGTTATCGTTGATAAGGACGGTCGGCTACGCTGGGACAAGAACGACATTGAGGGTGCTCAACTTATCGTCCTGACAGGATCTGACGTGGATGATGCTTACCTGGCGGGCCTCACCCAGGCTGGCGTTTCCTATATCGTATCGGAGAAAGATGGCGTCGATCTGAAAAACGCGCTCGATGTTCTCGGCACCGAATTCGGTGTGAAGCGCTTGATGCTGGAAGGCGGGGCGCAAACCAATGGCCATTTCTTGAATGAGGGTCTTGTTGACGAGGTCAGCCTAGTCATCTTCCCTGCGATCGGAGGCAAGTCGAATACACCGGCCATATTCGAGGGCGGTGAGGATGGGCTTGCCGGCGGGGCGAGGCTCACGTTTATCAGCGCCGAAGCCGCTGGCCTCGGCTCCGTCCATCTGAGATATCGCGTTGGACGTCCGTAGGAGACGTCCATAGGAGAAGACTGTAGAAGGGATCCCCCCAATCGGAGGGCCCAGCTTGAGATGGACAGGTGCCGCCTTGCGCGGCATCTATCCGAAGGATGGCGATATTCACTTGCTCTCCTGCGATGCCACTCGAAGTGGCACATTGGCTCCTTCCAAAGCCGCGCGGACGTCGACTGACGGTTCCTGGTCGGTGATGATAACTTCGAACTCGTCAATGGTGGCCAGGACATGAAGAGCGGTATGATTGAAGCGCTTATGGTTTAAGAGCAGGCAGCGACGCGCGGCGCTTGCAATCATCGCTCGCTTCGAGCGGACAACGTCATCATCCATATGGTAGACGCGCAATCCAGAAACTGCCGGCGTTGAGATAAAGGCGATGTCGGCGCTGAGACGCGACAGTGCCTGTTCGGCGACGACGCCGAAAAAACCATTGAACTTCATCGAATAGCGTCCACCGACCGCAATCAGGTTGATCCCTGATTCCGTCTTGAGCCGATCGATGACCGCCGCATTGTTGGTGATCACCGTCAGCGGCCTCCTCTGTGGCAGCAATTCCCCGAGCACCGACGCCATAGATCCGTCGTTGACCATCACCGTCATGCCGGGCTCGACGAGTTCAAGGGCGGCCTCGGCCATCCGGCGCTTGGCCTCGCCCTCCTGCTGCTGGCGAAACCGGAAATCGCTTTCGAAATGGCCTCCTGCCTCGATCGTTGCCCCGCCACGGACCTTGCGAAGCATCCCTGCCTGCTCAAGATCATCCAGATCCCGGTGGATGGTCATCTTGGATACAGCGAACCGATCGGATAGGTCGTCGAGATCCACCACCCTCTGCGCGACCAACAGGTCCATAATGGCCTGCCTCCGATCATCTCTCTTCATATTTTAGTCCTCCGGCGCACTAATCCGATCCTTTAACATCAAGATCCGCCGCTACAAATCACATGCAAACATCATTTTTCGTTAGTTTGTCTTGCTCTATTCGACAACGCCACTGACGCTGCTGGCATACTGGGACACGTGAAGACGCATGATGGCGCGATTGCACCGCTCCATGCATGGCCGAAGGCGCTCATTTTGTAACGAAACAGGATGGTTTGGGGGTTCAAGCGCAAATGTCATCGCCATGGAGATGGTCCCGCGCGTCAGCCGCGCACGGAAGATGGAGGCCTTGTCCTCCATGGTCAACATCGTGGGCTACCGGGCCGTCATCAAAGCGGGCGCGAATATAGGGCTTCTTCACCGGGCAGATCACCGCAGCGGGCAAGGTGTTTGGAAAAGGCCTGTGTCACTGACACCCGGCCTTTTCTCTGCTTATCGCCTTGGAAGGACGATTGTGAACGATGCAGCTTGGTGTTCGCGCTGCTTCAAATCGATCAAACTCTTGATACGTCTCCGTCGGCCACACAAATCTCGACGAGCATGAGCTGGCGATCCGTCAGGCGCGACGGATAGATTTTTGACAGCTGCTCCTCGTGCATGGGAACGATTCGTCGTTCGTCCATACCAACGATTTTGAGCATCTCCTCGGCGGACTCGATCAGACGTGTCTGGCTGCCATTGGCAAGGCCCGGCGGCACAAAGCAGGGATCGGTGGCGTCCTCACCCGTGAGGTTGCTGTAGGTGTAGATGACGTCGCCGGACAGGACAAACTTGCCGTCTCCACCGCCCGTCTCCACCACCACATATTGCGATCCTGCGGTATGGGTGTCGAATGCCGGATAGACATGAACGCCTGGCACTAGGTTTTCCCGCTCTCCCTCCACCAGTTCCAGGCGGCCTTCGATATTTGCCTGGGTCAGATAGAGGATATCCGCCGGATTCAGTCCGGCCTGCAATGAACGGAAGCGCCGACCCTTTGCCAGAATCCACATCCAGGATTCCAATTCTTTCTTCTGAATGAAAATCTTAGCATTTGGGAAGAACTTTAGGCCGCCAATGTGATCGAAGTGCGCGTGCGTGAGGATGACATGCGTGACGTCTTGGGGCCTGATCCCGCATTCCCCGAGAACGATTTCCGG
>NZ_JARWLB010000061.1:0-3750 GCF_047445835.1 Rhizobium sp. BR 317
AACCAGGAGGGTCGGAGGGTCAGCCGTCACTGACTGGACGGCGGTTGCAGCCATGCCGTAACGGGCACCTTCCCATTCCGTMGTGATCAGGCAAATTGTTGATGTGAACCGGCGTAAAGCAGTCTTGAACGCCGCTTGCGCTGCTATTTCAGCACCAGCCATCGTTACCTCCCCCAAGTCATTCGTGACCTAAGATAAGCAGATTGGCAGACAATCTGTCAACACGTTTTGTTGGTCATTGACAGATTGTCTGCGAAAATGTTTTCTTGGGCAATGAAAGAGGAGACGATTATGGATCTAGAATCGAAAGTCTGTGTGGTGACCGGGGCTGGCAGCGGGATCGGGCGCGCAACAGCTGAACTGTTTGCGCGCCAGGGCGCTAAGGTTGGCGTCGTCGACGTCAACATCGATGCAGCACGAGACGTCGCCCGAGAAATTGGGACGGATGCGATCGCATTAAAAGCCGATGTGTCTTCCTCCGCCGAAGTCGAGGCGTTGGTCAGGTCAGTTAAGGAAAAATGGGGGCGTATTGACGTTCTCGTCAACAACGCGGGGTTCGGAATGACGGGAAACGTCACCAYCATCGCCGAATCCGACTGGRACCGGATCATGGCGGTGAACGTGAAGGGGATCTTCCTCTGCTCGAAATACGTGGTTCCGATTATGGCGGAACAGGGCAACGGATCGATTATTAACACGACCTCATACACCGCCGTGTCAGCCATCGCCAACCGCACGGCCTACGTGGCGTCGAAAGGCGCGATCTCGGCACTCACGAGAGCCATGGCACTGGACCACGCAAAAGACGGGATCCGCGTCAACGCTGTCGCCCCCGGGACGATCGACTCGCCCTATTTCACCAAGATTTTTGCGGAAGCGGCGGACCCACAAGCCTTGCGGGAAGACTTCAACGCCCGTGCAGCCTTGCACCGGATGGGCAACCCGGAAGAGATCGCCGAGGCGATGCTCTTTCTCGCTTCGGACCGCTCGCGGTTTGCGACCGKAAGCATTMTCACAGTCGACGGAGGATCGTCGATCGGTAACCACTTGGTGCGCTGAAGCACATAGGTGCTGGCGGGTGCCTCCTTCTTKACCACGGGAGGCATTTTTGCTGTGGTACTACGTGTCGGAAACACAGAGACCCGCAGTGGGAAAAGATAGAGATCACGCGCAAAGCTGCGTGATCAAGACCCTGCGATKAGACGTCGCTACGGCGCTTTATAGGCRCATCGCCGCGCCTGATCCTTCCCCCAGATATCGCGGGAATTTTCTCAATCCACACCGGAACTTCTCGGGAGCGCGTGAGGGATGCCGCCTGCGATGCCGGCCGTGTCATCGCCGGGACGCCAATTGCAAAGCCTCGGTATKCGCCCGCCCGCTTTCGCATGCGATCGCCCGGCGGCTGCACCGGGYGACGAGAGTCAATCCAACCGCTCAGCGAGCGGCGTGCCGTACGAAATCGAGCCCTTTGACAAGATAGCTCCGGAAGAAGTTCKGGTGTTCGCACATTGGAAAGTGACCTAGTCCGCCCATAACGAGGTGGAGGCATCCMGGAATAAGTTCGGCGAGCTTGGCACCGTCGGCCGGCGTGGCTGAGTAGTCATAGTCGCCCGAGAGCAGCGCCACCGGGGTGCGTGATGGGTCAATACGGGGAGCTGTCACTGCTCCGTCGAACTCGTCGCTGTAGAAGGAAAGATCCCCTGGGTAAACTCCGGGCGCTCCCTGCGAATAGATCCAGCTTGACCTCCTGCGCTCCCCTGCGGGGCTCAGTGGGCTCATGATCCCTCTGACATATGCCGAGTTATGAAGTGAGCCGTGTACGTTTACGTTGTGCTGGTATGGGTTCCTCCTTCCCTTGGAGCGGAAAGGTGGCTCGATCGCCACGATCCCGAGGATATGCTCCGGCCGTTCCGCCGCGAGAACCAGCGACATTGCCGCGCCCATGGACCCACCCGCGACAATCGCCTTTTCGCGAACCACCTGTTCGAGAATGGCCGTGCACCATTTCAGGTAGATCGATGCCGTGAGCTTGTAGGGTGCTCCGTCCCACGTCAGCGGCGGCATGGACCGACCGTGGAATGGTAGGTCAACCGCGATCAGCCTGTAGCTTTTCGCAAGCTCGGTGTCCGCGAGCTGAGGCATGAATTKGCGGCTATCTGCTCCGGCGGTGTGAAGAAACAGGACCGGCACCCCCTCACCTGCTTCTTCGTAATATATTTCATGGGGGACGTCATCGATATTGACGACGGCATACCGCCCCCGAATTTGACGCAGGTCGCGTTGCGCACGCTCCGCTGTCATCTCGGGGGACGTGACGACGAGCTCGAACACCCGTTCGAGAGCCGGGCGTGCTTTCGCGAGGTCGAGCGGTGAGCCCGCGATCTCGAAGAGAGGGTTTGCAAGCTGCAACGCCGTGAAGGAGTGAAAGGTCGCCGGCGGCGGCGTCATCAGAACCTGATCCCAGGCGTCCGTGGTGGCCCTCACTGTCACCTGGGGGTCACTGCTTTCCCCCGAGATCTCCGCGCCGCCTTCAGCGAAATCGAGGGCGATCACCTGATCGCCGACGTAGAAGGCGATCTTTATCGTCAGGTMCGGAGTGAGCCGGGGCAATTCCTGATCCCCAAGGGCCTCCGACATGCGGGACCGCAATTCATTAAAAATGGCCAARGCAACCTCCCTGTTCGAGCGAGCGCCAGGCCGCACGCGTCGGCAGCGCCATGACTTCGAATAAGCAGATTATCAGACAATCTGTCAATACCGGCTAATGCCGCTTCTTCAATCGCCGTGGTTTTCAGAGGTTTTACGCAGGTAGTCCAACGCGACCTTAGCCGCCATATCGATGTGGTACTTGCAGGCTGCGGCGGCTTTCGGTCCGTTTCGGTCGGTAATGGCCGCAGCGATCTCCTTTATCTCTTCCACACTGTGGTTCAAGCGCCCCGGCTGCGTCATCGACGTCATGCGCAGGAGCGTCACCCGATTGTGGAGCGATGTCAGCATTTGCTTGACGAAGACGTTTCCGCTCCCTTGCATCAGGCAGTCGTAAAACGCGGTTTTCGCCTTGATGAGCCTGCTACCGGCGCCGTTTGCCGCGGCTTCCGCAAACTCAGCAACCGCCTCATTGAGTGTGTGAATATCCTGGGCGGTTCCGTTTTCAGCGAATTCCTTTCCAGCATAGCTCTCGAGCAAAGCCCTGACGCTGTAAAGCTGAGCGGCTTCTTCGTAAGTGATAGTGCTGACGACGGGGCCGCGGTGCGGATAGCTGGTAATGAGGCCCTCGGCCTCGAGTTGTCGAAKCGCCTCGCGGATTGATGTTCGTCCGACACCGATCGACTCGCAGAGTTCTCGCTCAACGAGGCGCTGACCCGGCTTGAAACGGCCGCTGGATATCGCCTGCCGCAGTTTATCCTCTACCTGAGTGCGCAAAGTGGCACTCTGCCGTGCAATCTGTAAATCCATATCACCCATAGGATCCAAAAGTCCGTTTTACCAAGGCCGGAACCGGCCGCGCAAGTCATGGTACTATATGGTGGGTTATCCCGATGAGACAACCCGATTGTCTGACGAAAACGAAGAACACCCAAGCCTGGCCTCTTACCGGACATTCCATGCGTCCCCATTACCGTAGAACCTTTGCAAATGCGAGATCCGGTGACAGCGATGGGAAACTCGTCAGGACTGCGGGATCGTGGCCTGGAACGAGTACTCCGGACGGTCCTGAAAGCTCACGGAGAGTTCGGTATCCCTCCAATA
>NZ_JARWLB010000062.1:0-3745 GCF_047445835.1 Rhizobium sp. BR 317
CCACATGTCCGTATAGCCGGTCGCCGACTAGACCTTCACACCAGGGATCATCGCCGCTCCKAGGCATTGAGGATCCGGTMCAGAGCATCAAGCAAACATACGAATTAGCGGAAATCAAGCCACACGACGCTGCTGGATTGCTTCTTCCTTGCCGCGATTTTCAGACAAATTGAAACGACTTACGGCTTCACTCAAGAGACGCGCCTCGTCTCGCAGCGATACACTTGCCGCAGTCGTTTCTTCTACCATAGCGGCGTTCTGTTGTGTCACCTGATCCATCTGGTTTATCGAACCACTGATACTCTTCAGACCAACGGATTGCTCGTCCGCCACCACAGAGATTTGCTTCACATTCTCATTTATTGCTGTGATCTGCGCTGTGATCCTGCTCAATGCGTGGCCGGCCTGTMCGACAAGTCCAACTCCCTCTTGTACCTGCWTCGCGGACGAACTAATGAGTACTTTGATGTCCTTTGCTGCCGCAGCTGAGCGTTGGGCGAGTTCACGTACTTCCTGCGCGACGACGGCAAAGCCTTTCCCAGCGTCACCCGCACGTGCCGCCTCTACGCCAGCATTCAGGGCGAGTAGATTTGTCTGAAATGCGATCTMATCAATGATGCCTGTGATACGGGTAATTTCTAGCGACGATTGGCTGATGCTCTCCATGGAGTGGACCGCGCACCCGACAATGTCGCCAGTGGCAACCGCGTCTATGGTGGCAGCGCTAACGCTTGTCGCAGCCGCGGAAGCTCTCGTCGCGCTTGCCAGCACCTGTTCGGTAAGTTCGGCCATCGCTGCGGCTGACTCTTCTAAGCCTACCGCTTGCATTTMAGTCCGGCGCGCCAAGTCGGTCGCACTCGAGCTAATCTCCTCTATGCCTGCGTTAATATGATTCACGCCCCTGCCGACCATGCGGATTGTCTCTTCTAAGCTCGACAAAGCGGAATTAAAGTTGACCCTTAGCTCGGTATATTCACCTCGAAACTCTTCGTGAATTMGGCAGGTGAGGTCACCGTGTGCAAGGTCCTTCAACGCTTCTCCGACAACACGCACCACGAGGCGCTGCTCCTCAAGCGCTTCCGCGCGAGCCGCCTCGGCCGTGGCGCGCTCACGCGCATTTGCCTCTCTCACGTTCGTTGCCTCTGTTTCTGCACGTTCTMCTTGGATCAGGGCATGACGTAGCTTTTCCAGCGCGGTTGCGACCGCTCCCATCTCATCTGATCGGCGTGTATCTGGGGATGAGTCACTATAGTTCCCAACGGCCAACACTTCCACAAACTTGACCAAACGCCCTATTGGACGGGCAAGCATTATTCTCGTCGTCGCAAATAAGACGAGCGCGATTATAAATACTACAAATAGGCCTGCCGACACCATCAGGGTAATCTGCTCATTTACCGCAGAGGCAATTACCGAAGTTGGAACATCTACGCAGACGACCCATCGGGTATTCAAGCCCGGCACTTCGAAGGGAAGCAKGACGCGGGTGTAAGTGACCCCAGCGACCTCCACGTCCTCCACTACTCCAGTTGTCTGCTCGGAGATMGCCTCGGACAATTCTTTTTGGCCAAGTTCATCATAGATCCTCGTTGTCTGGTCGGAACTAGGCGCTACKATCCACTGTTTMGCCTKAGAAATAACATATACTCGACCAGAGCCAAATGGCCGTTGTGCACCCAGCTTGGCAGATAGTGCTGTTAGGTCGACGTCCATACCAGTCACACCAATCAGGCGATCTGAACTGACGACTGGATACGAGATGGTAGATAAGAGGAAAGTACCATGCGCGTCGACCCAAACATAGGGTTCCGTAAGGTGGCCCTGCCGGGACTTGGAAGCGACACGGTAGTATTCGGCGTTATAATCGAGGGCGACGGGTGCCATCGATAGAGTTCCACCTGGCTTTGTCCACGTAGGCGAAAACGCGCCATTGGTTGCTGACMCAAGTGAGGTGTTTCCMTTGAACTCTACCGCCCTTCCGTCGAAGGCGTTGGGCTCCTCCATGAACCAGCTGCTGAAAACGATATTGGCTTGCGCTGTAGCCCGTAGCATGTCGATCACCGCAGCGCGATCAAGATAGTCTTTTTCTCTGCCTTGGCCGATCAAAGCTGCCATCGTGGATGTCGGAGTCGATAGCGCTGTCATTTCCGCTGAAATGTCATTTGCCAATCTTGCTGCTTCGAGCTTAGCCTGCTGGATGGTCAGATGCTCTATTCGGTTCTTTGTAACCAAGACGAGGACAGCGTTCGATAAAACCAAGACTACGGCTATCGCGGTAGCGGTAACAGCGATTAGCTTTAKAGCAAGAGACCATTTCGTGCGCATTTTGGTAAACACCCMAATCTAATGAGCCAGAGTTTTCAGTCGAACTAGTCTGGCATCCAACGCAGCCCGATCGAGAAACTCGTACTGCTGGCCAGTCGCKCGCAAGACAACCACTGCGCGCGTCGAAKGAAGGAATTACGCATCTTCTCCTGACATGGAAGTCACGGATCAATACAAGCTTGCCTTCGCATGKGACAAGGCGCGTCCGATTCCAGGTGCACGAGCTGTCATAGCTGTTTCCGCCGTTTGCACCGACGTCCACGCTCTTTTTATAATATGGAATAATTATCGTGGAGTTAATTACGACACCCTTGAGTTCACTCGGCCTTGACATAAACTTCGGCATGCCGTCACCAAGGAAAATTCTTCCGAAGTCAACTGTCCAATGCCGGACCCGACGCTGCGGAAAGTATCCCAAGGCTGTCTGGCGGCCGTCAAAGGTAGGACAATGCGCGTCGCGCTATGCGCGCAGGCTTTTMACGAGTCGGGCGAAGACTGCGCATCTTTGATGACATCTCACTGCCCTGTGGTTCGTTTAGGKAACAACGCAAGGAGTTAACGATGCCGAAAGACAAGCGGCAGCGCGGGATCCMGGAATGGGAGATCGGTCGAGATCCGCAGGGCAGCGACAGCTCTGCCCMGCGGTMTGAAAGGATCTAACTAGTAATTCGAGCTGTGGGCTAAAATATAATCAAACCCTCGGGAAGCGAGGTGAGACGACGCGGTGCGAAGACACGAACGCTACATTCTAACCTCTGACCAGATAGCGCCATAGAGCTTCTGGATAGCGGGCGGGCAGGTTGTAGCCCAGTATCCTGCACCTTTGAGCTTGTCAGGAATTGCAAATTCTGGCGCTGAGGCAATTCCACTCTTCATAAATCKATCMGAGCMGTCAATGCCATTTGCAAAGTTGGTGAAGTCGGACTCAAGAGCAATGTTCTGCGGATCCATAACGAAATTTATGAAGAGCTTCGCGTTTTCCAAGTTTGGGGCGCCGGATACAAYGCCAATGTTATCCATCCAATACGGGAAACCCGTTTGCGGGTACCCAAACGCAATATTTTTGTTTTGCAAACGCTCTTGTAAAGCTACTCCATTCMAATCAGCGGACGCAGCATAATCGCCTTTAATCATGGGTTCACGTGTCGTATAATCCATGGAAATCCAATGTTTCTTCGCCGCAAGAAGCTTATCCCTCACMTTCTGCAGAAGAACTTTGTCATCGGTACAAAGCTCTTTTCCGCCCAGATAGTGGATCGCGAGCCCCATTATATCCAGCATTTCGKGTTGGACGTTGATTTTTCCCTTAAGTTCGTTCGGTGKATCAAAAATAATCGCCGATGTATTTATATCTCCTTGATACACTGACGTATTCACACTAACTCCGACAACGTTTATGAGCCATGGCGCCGTATATTCT
>NZ_JARWLB010000063.1:0-3732 GCF_047445835.1 Rhizobium sp. BR 317
CAGCGGGCATAGCGGGCTAAAACCGCCTCCCGAACGCAGAGACTAACAGCAATCAGAAAGTGATCGATCGATGGCAGCGAACCGCGCCCCAGAAAACCCCTATCTCGCTGCGCGCCAGGAATGGAGCGAGCGATACGGCTCCTATGTCCGGGCAGCMGCCGCATGGCGCATCGTCGGGATTCTGGGTCTCACCATGGCCGTCATCGGCTTTGGCTATTCGATGTATCTGAGCACCCAGGTCAAGCTGGTGCCCTATATCGTTCAGGTCGACAAACTGGGCACAGCAGTGACCGCAGGCTTCCCCGAACAGATCGAATATGCCGATGTCCGGGTGGTGCGCGCTACGCTCGGCAACTTCGTGACMACCTTCCGCTCGATTACGCCGGACGCCGTGGTGCAGAAGCAATATATCGATCGGACCTACGCGCTGCTGCGGACCTCAGATCCGTCGACGCAGAAGATCAATGACTGGTTCCGCAGCAACTCGCCGTTCGAGAAAGCGAAGTCGTCGACCGTTGCCATTGAGGTCAACAATATCGTGGCGCTCTCGAACCAGACCTATCAGATCGACTGGACCGAATACGAACGCGACCGCAAGGGCAAGGAAATCGGCACGCGCCKGTTCCGCGGTATCGCGACGGTMACGCTCACCGCACCGCAGGATGAGGCGACCATCCGCCTCAATCCAATCGGTCTCTATGTCCGGGATTTCGACTGGACAGCGCAGCTTTAAGGGCAGGGGATTTCTCAATGCACAGAACAGGATTGATCGCAGCCGCCGGCTGCCTGGCCACGCTMGTCCTCGCGAGCGGCGCCGAGGCGCAGAGCATGACAAACAACGAGGTGAAGGGCACCAACATATCCAGGAAATGGCGCGGGACGTCAGGGCTGGTGACGACCGGTCCGGACGGCAARGTCATCTTCCTKTTYGGCGARACSCAGCCGTCGGTCGTCTGCTCRCCGCTKCARGTCTGCGATATCGAATTGCAAGGYGGCGAGATCGTYCGCGATGTKCTKGTCGGYGACACGGTTCGTTGGAAGGTSGARCCSGCGACYTCCGGCRCCACCGGCGGKCAGGCGATCCAYYTGATCGTCAAGCCSTCGGARSCSGGWCTCGTCACYTCSATGGTSGTCACSACGTCGCGGCGCACCTATCACRTCCARCTYAARTCSCATCCRAGCCAGTACATGGCSCGCGTCGGCTTCGAATATCCGGAGGATGTCTCGACCAAGCTYGCCGAYATCAAYTCCCGGCTRGAGACCGGCGGCATTCCTGGMACSGCRCCCGACAARCTGAACTTYTCWTACTCCRTCAGYGGMAGCGCGYCCTGGAARCCGAAGSGGGTCTATTCGGAYGGYGYCAARACCTACATYCAATTCTCGAAAWCRGTYTCGAGCCAGGATGCRCCGGTKCTYTTCGTCGTCWSTGGYGGSCAGAACCGCATCGTCAACTACCGGATGAAGAACGACATGATGATCGTCGACTATGCGGTCGACAAGGCGATCCTCGTCTCCGGCGTCGGCTGGCGCCAGCAGAAAATCACCATTCGGCGGGGAGGTTGAACMATGCGCAAGCTTCTCGTCATCATCATCACCGCCACCCTGCTCTCAGGCTGCMAGACGGCCGAGGACGGACTGACAACGAGTTCCACCCCCCTCGCCGTCACCGGCCCCGCCGCAAGCGCAATTGCCGGCGACATGGCGAGCCGGCTCGCCGAGCAGATCGGCCCGGCCGGCACKACGACGCTCAAGATGGATAAKGACGCCTCCGACTTCGCGTCGGCGCTCGAGGCGGCGCTGAAAGGATGGGGCTACACTGTCATCACAGACGGCAAGGTCGGCAAGGATGTCAAACCGGTCGAGCTCGCCTATTCGATCGATGGCGCTGACGGTCAGGTGCTTGCGAGAGTCTCGACGCCCTCCGTCGCGCTTGGGCGGGCMTATTCGACATCGGCGGCGGGCGCCACGCCGGCAAGCCCGCTCTCGATCATGCAGCGCAACTGAKGGGAAGCGGGTATGGTMCAATCTCTCCAGCTCGGCGCCTCCAACCAGGCCGACGATCAGAAGGGCATGCGCCGTCTCAATCGGCTGCCGATCACCATCGCCATCGTCATCATCGCGCTGTTCGCCGGCGTGGTCGTGATCGGACTGTCGTGGCGCGGTCTGCCGTTCAATCGCGGCAATGACATCGACAGTGCTTCGAATACACCTGCAACCAACTTCGGTGACCAGCTCAAACGCGGCGTCACCGACGGCATTATCGGCGAGCCGGTTGAGCGCGAAGCGTTTCAGCCAACGCCTGCCGTCGAGCAGAAGGTCGAGAAGGAAACGACTGTTGTCGACCGTCGGCCGACCGAAAGGGAAGAACGGCGGCCGAGGCTCGAATCCGAAGAGGAATGGAAAGCCCGCCTGAAGCGTGAGSAGGAYGARCAGTATATCCGYGARGCSCARCGSCAGCGCATGGCCCGGCTSCAGGCGCGKGCRACRGCTTTGGACTCGCCGTTGAARGTGGATATTTCCGAYRTCGASAAGGCCGCCAACAATTCCACKGACACGGGCCGGCAAACCACGACTGCGACAGCCAACAATGCCTCGGACCTCTACGCCGCCGCCATGAAATCAGGCCTCATGGGCCAGAACGTCGATCCAAACGCYMAGRSWTCRAAGGARGATTTCTTCAACCAGGACATCAAGGAYCTCGGCTAYYTGCCGAACCGGGTCGTRCCGCARWTKTCRSCCTATGAGCTSAAGCGCGGCTCGGTCATTCCSGCCACSTTGRTCACSGGYCTCAAYTCCGACCTTCCSGGSCGGATCACCGCGCARGTCAGYCAGAACGTCTATGACAGTGCCACCGGCTACMGCTTGCTGATCCCGCAAGGCGCAAAGCTGTTMGGTMGCTACGATTCCAAGGTSTCKTTYGGCCAGGARCGYGTCCTCGTSGTCTGGACCGAYCTCATCTTYCCGAATGGRKCRACKYTGCARATCGGYGGCATGGCCGGTACGGAMGCCGAAGGWTATGGCGGCTTCAAGGACAAGGTCGATCGGCATCTCTGGCGCACSTGGRGTTCKGCRGCRCTCRTCGCGCTGATCGGAACCGGGATYGACATGTCSATGCCGSARAGYTCGACGCTTGCGACTCAGGATACGGCTTCCGATGCCGCCAGACGGAATTTTGCGGAAAGCTTCGGTCGCGTCGCCGAGCAGACAATCTCGAAGAACCTGAATGTACAGCCGACGATCCAGATTCGTCCCGGCTATAAGTTCAACGTCCTCGTCGACCAGGACATCATTTTTCCGTCGGCTTACCGCATAAACTAAAGGAAACGCCAAGTCTGCAAGAGGTGCAAATCTGCGAGTTGCGCTGGCTGAAGAAATGGTGCCGGATGGTCCTGCTCAACGCAGGAAAGGATAGGCGATGACAGAAATGGATTTTGGCGATTTGCCGGATGACGACCCGGACCTTCTCGAAAACACCGCTTTGCCGAAGCAGTTTATCTCGCGCCTTCGACGTGCGTTTTACACCCGGCTTTCGGATTTCGACAACATGGACGATATCCAGATGCTACGCGAGCCGGGAATTAGCTGGCGTATCATCAAAGCCGTCAGATCCRAGCGGGCGCGTATCGACGCCAAGTGATTTTGCTGCTTGAAAAGCGCTGGCGGTTTTTKGATTTKGGGCCTTGCGTGGGCAAACGGGCCGGGCCTTATATCACGCTCTCTTCAGTAAATAGC
>NZ_JARWLB010000064.1:0-3659 GCF_047445835.1 Rhizobium sp. BR 317
GCGGTATGATATGTGGCGGACATAGACCTCCCGCATCAGCGGGTCTGCCTTTGCCATCATTCTCAAGAAACCAACGATGACGATCCAGATGGCAACGCCGAACAGGGCGGAGTATGCCGTMAGCACCACGAAAATAAGGATGACGGCAGCAAGCCCGGTGAGYAGCACCAGCTCCCGGTCCGCGCCCATCAACAGGTTCGGGCGCGATAGGGCACGGTGAATGCGGTTGCGTTGCAGTCCGGACAAGGCCTCAGCCATGTGCCCTCTCCCCTTCTCCGCTCGGATCGATGGACCTGGCTCGCTCGTCCGGCAGTCCGATCGACGCGCCGGTGGCGCCGAAAAGGCCAACGATGTTGGTCGCGCCGAGCAGGATACCGGCGACAAGCACCACATAGACGAGCCGCCGCGCGAAATCGTTGAGYTCRCCRCCGAAKATCAGCATGCCGCCGGCRATCGCSACYGCYGCAAGYGCGATGGCRCCGGCAACCGGGCCGGTGATCGATTCCTGGATTTGTTGCAGCGGCCCTTCCCATGGGAGGCTGCCGCCGGAACTCGCGAGTGCGGKGGCAACCGACGCCAGGACGATGGGCACTGCAAGGAGCGCAGCGGCGATAGTAGCATTCTTAGGCGACATGGCGCGCCTCCTGTTCTTCCGTGAGCTCATCGGACTCGATTTCGTATTGGCCGTGTGCGTAGCGCTCGACCTGAATGACATCGCGAACGCGCCGACCCCTAGCCGTCCGTTCGATCGAGATGATGAGATCGACCGCCTCGCCGATCACCTCCTGCATCGGCTGTTGGCTGGCTTCGGCGGTCAGTTGCTCAAGGCGGCGGAGCGCCGACATTGCAGTGTTGGAATGGATGGTCGCGACGCCACCAGGGTGGCCGGTATTCCACGCTTTAAGCAAAGTGAGCGCAGCGCCGTCACGKACTTCGCCGACGACAATCCGGTCGGGACGCAGCCGCATCGTGCTCTTTAAGAGCCGCGCCATATCGACAGTATMGCTTGTGTGGAGAAGGACGGCGTTGTCGGCTGTGCATTGGATCTCTGYGGTATCCTCGAGGATAACGAGGCGGTCGTCTGGCGCCGACTTGACGATTTCRTYGATGACGGCGTTYGYRAGYGTCGTCTTGCCSGARCCGGTGCCGCCGGAGATGATGATGTTGAGCCGAGACGAAATCGCGCTGCGGATTGTCAACGCTTGCTGCTCGCTCATCACGCCCKAGCGCACGTAATCCTCAAGTGGGATCAAGCKAGAGGCGCGACGACGGATGGTGAAGGCCGGCTTGGAGACCACAGGAGGCAACAGTCCTTCGAAGCGATGGCCGCCGATCGGCAGTTMGCCGGAGACGATCGGCTGCTCGTTATCGACCTCGGACTGGAGCGAATGCGCCACGGTTCCGATAATCATTTMAGCACTTGCGGACGACATTTCTCCGGCGGGTACAACGCCATGGCCGAGTCGTTCGATGAACAGTTTGCCGTCCGGATTGAGCATGATTTCGACRACAGTCGAATCATCGARCGCGACGCAGAGCTGATCGCCGAGCGCCTCCTGAAGCTTGCGGACGAGTCGAGGATGAGAACGAAGCTGGTTCACGGTTTTCTCCTTATGCTGCCTGACCCAGCGGACCATTGAATTGCGAGCGATAGCTGGACGGGCGGAGCCTCAGAAATGTTTCTACGTTCACCGGAAGGATCCCGGCGATGGCTGTAGTCACGCCGATACGGCTCGGATCGCCGATGCGCTGAAGCGGCCAGCCGACACGACCGAGAATGCGTTCGAACCGCAGGTCGGTCACCGTCACGATCTCGGTGATGCCGTTTGCGAGGCACCACTCGGTGATGCCGGCAAACATCGTCAGCGTTGCCTCATGCACTGAGCCTGCCCCCCTSCCCTCYTCAARGGTCGTATCSACGCAGAAGCGGGAGCTCTCGATCATTGCAGGGTGTGCGTTCAGTCCGTCGCTCGGTAGCAGCGACGGAAAGATGTTCGTCACCATCGTCGGGCCAACGGCCGGCAGAAGCCGCGCGCAGCCGCTCACGTTGCCGAGGTCGGAGACGGCCAGGATGTAAGTGGGGTMAAGAGTATCGAAGCCGTCCGATTCCTCGCCATATACGACGTTGACCTCCCAGCCCAACCGCTCCGCGAAGACGCGAGCGCGTAGCTGGTGATGTTGCTGGATGAGCCGAGCTTCGTGAACATTCCGCGGTTTGTTGAGCGCGAAAACCTGCATGAATTTCTCCGTCGTCGTTKATCGGCTGAGAAGTCAGCATGGAACGGTACTGCGCGGTAGTTGGAGGATCATGCAATGACTGGCGAGTGAGTCGCTCCATGATGAGCGCCTTGTTTGCGGAAATCATGCCTCGTCGCCCTTAACGCGGTCGGCAAGTTTTGCAGGATTCACAGATAAACAGATAGAGAACGCCGCAGAACCTCTGGCTTGTTAACTCACGATTATTAAAGGAAAATCGGGCGGGATCGAATTTACCTGCGCGATGGCGTTAACCTCTTGTTAACCTTAAATGTCTTGCGGCTAGGTKGGAATCGGGAGATAGTTTCGCAAATGATGGCGTTCTAGCCATTTTTTCGAAAGTGTAGTCCTCCGGGGAATTAGTTCGCGAAATGACCAACATGTTGCCCAACAGATTTGATATCGAGATCGCCCAGCAAGGGGCGAAGATCTCAGGTGCGTTGCACATGTTGCGCAGCCAGCAGTATCCGCMGGACGCCCGCAAGGGACTKCGCAAGTTTCAGCTTGCGGAGGTTGCCGACTTCATGGGAGTAACCCAGACTCATCTCAGGCAGATCCATGCCGATGGCAAGGGGCCTGAAATAGAATCGGTTGGCGGACGCCGCTATTATACCGCCGATCAGATGCTTGAGCTCCGTGATTATCTTGAGGCCAACAAGAAATCCGACAAGAGATACTATGTTCCTAAGCGCAGAGAGGGCGAGCCGATGCAGATTGTGTCGGYGGTCAACTTCAAGGGCGGAAGCGGCAAGACCACAACGGCCGCACATCTTGCACAATATCTCGCCCTCACCGGGCATCGGGTGCTCGCGGTCGACCTCGATCCCCAGGCATCCCTGACCTCCCTCTTCGGGATCCAGCCGGAGCTTGATGATACGGCGTCTCTATATGAGGCTCTTCGCTTTGACGACGAGCGCAAGTCGATCGCCGATGTCATCCAGCCGACCAATATTCCCGGACTGGATGTCGTGCCAGCAAACCTGGTTCTTCAGGAATACGAGTATGACGTGCCGCTGGCGATCTCTTCCAAGAAAGGTGAGGACGGCCGACTGTTCTACATGCGGATCGCCAGCGCTCTGAAGCAGGTCGATGACAAATACGATGTGGTCGTCATCGATTGCCCTCCTCAGCTCGGTTATCTGACCATTACCGCGCTCATGGCGTCKACCGGGATCCTCATCACCATTCATCCTCAGATGCTGGACATCATGTCGATKAGCCAGTTTCTGATGATGCTCGGCGGGATCATGKGKCCCGTCGCCGAGGCCGGCGCCGAAATGCGTGTTCAGTGGTTCCGGTACCTCATCACGCGATTTGAACCCACGGATATCCCGCAGGCTCAGATGGTCGGGTTCATGCAGTCGATGTTTGCACAGCAGATGCTGAGAAACCACGTATTGAAG
>NZ_JARWLB010000065.1:0-3618 GCF_047445835.1 Rhizobium sp. BR 317
CGGCATGGTGGTGCGGCTCTGGTGGAAACCGTTCATCATCTGCATCTGGGGCGGCGCCATCGTCATGGCGCTCGGCGGCTTCGTCTCGCTCAGCGACCGCCGTCTGCGCATCGGCGCACCAAGCCGCAAAGCAAAGCCGGCCCGTCCGGCGATGGAGCCGGCGGAATGATCAGACGTTTGTTCCTGGCTCTGGCATTGCTCCTGGCCCCCGCCGCCGCCTTTGCCGTCAATCCGGACGAGGTGCTGCCCGACAAGACCCTCGAAACACGGGCGCGGACGATCTCGGCGGAACTGCGCTGCATGGTCTGCCAGAACCAGTCGATCGACGATTCCAATGCCGATCTCGCCCGCGATCTGCGCCTGCTGGTGCGCAAGCGCCTCCTCAACGGCGATAGCGATCAGCAGGTGCTCGACTATATCGTCTCTCGTTATGGCGAGTTCGTCCTGCTCAAGCCGCGACTGGAATGGACCACGCTTCTGCTTTGGGCATCGCCGATCTTGCTTCTCGGATGTTCGATGGTGCCCGTCGTTGTCGCGCGATCGACACGGAGGCGGAGCCCTCCAGATGCCAAGCTCACGGACGACGAACGCTCGAAGCTTGAGAAATTGCTGGCGGAGGCTGGCGACCGCTATGCCGGTTGATCGAGATCAAAGCGTCGCCGTCGCCTCCCGCTAGATTGAGCAAACACAGTCTATGATGCGCGAGGAGACGGGGCATGCTGGCCAAGGATATAATGACCCGGAATGTGGTTTCGATCAGCCCGGCGGTCAGCGTGCGCCGAGCGGCTGCGATATTAATCCAGAACAATGTGAGTGGCCTTCCCGTCGTCGACGACGAGGGCCGTATCTGCGGGATGCTGACGGAGGGCGACCTGCTGCTGCGGCGCGAAATTCGAGCGATGCCTCGGATGGCGCGGTCGCCTGACGCGATTTCGGAGACCGATCTTCAACGATATATCGGCAGCCATGGATGGTGCGTGGCCGATGTCATGTCGCAGGACGTGATCGTCGCTCGGCCCGACAGCGAGGTATCCGAGATCGCGGAAAGCCTGCAGGCGCATCGGATCAAGCGGCTGCCGATCGTCCAAGACGGCCGTCTGGTCGGGATCGTTAGCCGGCGCGATATTCTCGGCCTCATCGTAGAAGCCCCGGCGACGACGCTACCTCGGGATGATGAAGCCATCAGGCTTGCCGTGCGTACCCGTCTAAGATCGGAGCTCGGCCTCACACCGCAGAAGGTGCAGGTTTCCGTCAAGGGCGGAGAGGTGACCCTTGATGGCCACGTCGAGTCGGAACTGGCGAGGAAGGCTGTCCACACGCTGATCGAAAGCGTAGGGATCGGCGTCTACCACGACCGGCTTGCCGTCGGCAGTCTCTCTACGACCGAAGTTCGGTAACGCGCGCACGCCGCTGCCATAGTCACTGGTGAAAATTCGGCATTCGGATCAACGGGGATCGGAGCATCCTCGACGACTAGCCGCTCTCGGACCTAGCGGTATTCGGGTCCGGGAAACAGGGCCACATTCTATCGATTTCTAGGGGACTCCTTGCTCCGAATCCTGACGAGCGCCTCGACACGACGGCGGTAGCTGTTGCCGTCCAGCCAGATTTTAAGAGCGATTGCTGTCATGACCAGGAACGCGATGACGTAAGCCGCGGACACGTATTGAAGCTGATCCATTTCAGTTCTCCCTATGCATGGCGGCTCTTGCTGCGAGCCTGTGTTGAGAGATCAGCTTTCTGCGCCAGATCTCGTTTCGGATCGATGCAATGTGCAGCGTTGCAAACAGAGCGGCGAAGGCGAGCCCCATGATCAGCAGGGGACGGAGAAATTCGCCGTCCATCGCCGGACCGTCCAGTCTCAGCACGCTTGCCGGCTGGTGCAGCGTGTTCCACCAGTTCACCGAAAACTTGATGATCGGGATGTTTACGAAGCCGACGATGATGATGACCGATGTCAATCGTGGGGCCTGCGTCGACTCGTCGATCGCATGGTTGATGGCCAGTATCCCGAGATACATTATGAACAGGACGAACATGGAGGTCAGGCGCGCGTCCCACACCCACCAGGTGCCCCACATCGGCTTGCCCCAGATCGCGCCTGTGACGAGGGAGATGAAGGTGAACGCGGCCCCGAGCGGTGCCGCAGATCGCGCCGCAACGTCGGCAAGAGGGTGCCGCCAGACCAGGGAACCGATCGCGTTCGCCGTCATCACGGTATAGCAGAGAAGAGCCACCCAAGCGGCAGGGACGTGGACGTACATGATCCTGACGGTCTGGCCCTGTTGATAGTCGACGTCGGATGTGAAGCTGAAATAGAGGCCGGCTGCGAAGCATAAAATGGTCACGACAAGCAGCGTTGGCAGGACGCGATCGGCGAATTCCAGGAATTTCGAAGGTTGGGCGAGGCCGGTGATGGCGTTTCTGGTGCGGAGGAAAGTGCTCATGGGCCGGAGCCTTAACCTGAACGGTCCGGCGGATAATTGATCCGTGTCAAAGACCGAAGACGCCGAAGGAGTTTCGAGACTTGACGCAGATCAAATAGCTGTCGGCTGGACTGGTGTATCGCAGACACCATAGAAGGGAGCCAAGCATGGATTTCGAAGCATTTTTCAAAGGCGAACTGGGCGCGCTGCATCAGGAAGGCCGCTACCGCGTGTTCGCCGATTTGGAGCGTCAGCGCGGCAGCTTTCCGCGTGCGACCTGGCATACGCCGGAAGGCTCCAAGGACGTCACGGTCTGGTGCTCGAACGACTATCTCGGCATGGGCCAGCACCCCAAGGTGATCGAAGCGATGAAAGAGGCGATCGATCACTGTGGCGCGGGTGCGGGAGGCACCCGGAATATTTCTGGCACCAACCACCACCATGTTCTTTTGGAGCAGGAACTTGCCGATCTGCACGGCAAGGAATCCGCGCTGATCTTCACCTCCGGCTATATCTCCAACTGGGCGACGCTCGGCACGCTCGGCGCCAAGATCCCCGGGCTGATCATCTTCTCGGATGCGCTGAACCACGCCTCGATGATCGAGGGCATCCGTTATGCCAAGTGCGACAAGGTCATCTGGAAGCACAACGACCTTAATGATCTCGAAGCCAAGCTGAAGGCCGCCGATCCGAAGGCGCCGAAGCTGATCGCCTTCGAGAGCGTCTATTCGATGGATGGCGATATCGCGCCGATCAAGGAGATCTGCGATCTCGCCGACCAATATGGCGCGATGACCTATCTCGACGAAGTGCATGCCGTTGGCATGTACGGCCCGCGCGGCGGCGGCATTGCTGAGCGCGAAGGGCTGATGGACCGGCTGACGGTGATCGAGGGCACGCTCGGCAAAGCCTTCGGCGTCATGGGCGGCTATATTGCCGCTTCGACCGCACTTTGCGATTTCATCCGCTCCTTTGCCTCCGGCTTCATCTTTACGACGTCGCTGCCGCCGGCCTTGGCGGCGGGGGCTGTCGCCYCGATCCGGCATCTGAAGGCCAGCCAGTTCGAACGTGCCCGCCATCAGGACCGGGTGCGCCGGCTGCGCGCCCAGCTCGATGCCTCCGGCATTCCGCATATGCCGAACCCGAGCCATGTCGTGCCGGTTTTGGTCGGCGATGCCGCCAAGTGCAAATG
>NZ_JARWLB010000066.1:0-3594 GCF_047445835.1 Rhizobium sp. BR 317
CAATTCAACGCGATCATCATGTCACCGTTCGACCTCGAGGCCTCGGCACCGCCGATCGAAAAGGCCGCCGAAGCGAAAATCCCGCTTATCGTGTCKGCGCTCAAGACCAAGTMGACGAAATACACCGCGTCCATCATCGTTAACGATACCGAAGGCGGCCGGATCATCGCTGAGGAACTCGCCAAGCGCCTTCCGAACGGCGGCAACGTCGTCCTCATGGAGGGTCCGATCGGCCAGTCGGCCCAKATCGAGCGCCGCGCAGGCATCGACGCTGGTCTCGCCAAGTTCCCGAACMTCAAGCTCATCGAAGACAAGACAGGCAACTGGAGCCGCGCCGAGGGTCAGGCGCTCATGGAGAACTGGTTGCTCGCGCACCCGGGTGAGATCAACGGCGTCCTTGCGGAAAACGACGAGATGGCGCTTGGCGCGATCGAAGCCATGAAGAGCGCCGGCATCGATCTCAAGACCGTTCCCGTTCTTGCGATCGACGGCATCCCGGACGCAAAGCGCGCCGTGAAGAAGGGCGAGATGGCGGTCAGTCTCTACAAGTACGCCCGCGCCGAAGGCCAGGGCGCGGTCGACCTCGCACTGCGGGCGATCAAGGGCGAGAGCTACAAGCCACAGTCCGAAATCTGGGGCTCGCTGATGGAATGGAAGGGCGGCACCGAGAAGGACTACGTCGTGCCGTGGCTCGTGCTCGATTCCACCAATGTCGAGAAGTACATGTAATCGGACAACGGCGGACGGCCCATACGGCCGTCCGCCTTACACCAGGGAAATAGGATCGACCATCATGTTGAAGAGAAAAGTTGGAAAGACCGATGTGACGCTGACCTCGCTAGGGCTGGGTACCTCGCCGCTCGGCGGGTGCAATGTCGATGTGAGCTTCCAGACTTTCGAGGCGGTCGTCCTCAAGGCATACGACTTGGGTGTCCGCTATTTCGACACCGCGCCCCTTTACGGCCTTGGAAAGTCCGAGCATTCCCTCGGCCATGTCCTTCGCAACAACGATCTCATCGGCAAGGTCGTGGTCAGCACCAAGGCGGGGCGGATACTCAAGCCGGAAAGCCGCGCAAAGCGCGCCGAGAGCCTTTACGGCATCGACTGGGTGAAGGCGCTGCCATTCGTCGATGACTACKACTATTCCTATGACGGCATCATGCGCGCTTTCGAAGATAGCCAGCAGCGCCTGGGTATGGACCACATTGACATCCTCTATCTCCACGACGTGAGCGGCGAATGGCACCGCGAGGCGTATAGCACCCACCTTTCGGCGCTGAGATCGAGCGGTTACAAGGCGTGTGACGAGCTGCKCAGCACAGGCTCCGTGAAGGCCATCGGCCTCGGCGTCAATGAAACCGCGTCGGTCCTGCAGGTGGCAGAGGAATTTGATCTCGACTGCTCCATGGTCGCCGGGCGCTACACCCTGCTCAACCACGGCGCTCTMGATCATTTCTATCCAGAAATGCAGCGTCGCGGCATCGGTATCATTGCGGCTGGCATCTACAACTMCGGCATCCTCGCCGAGGGTAGCAAGTCGATGACAACCACCCGCACCTACGATTGCCAGCCCGCGCCTGAAGCGATCGTCCGCAAGGTCGAGGCGCTCGAAGCCGTCTGCGAGCGCCATGGCGTCTCGCTTGCGACTGCAGCGACACAATTTGTCTACGCACATCCTGCAGTGACCGCGGTGGTTCAGGGAGCGCTGGCGCCCGAACACGTCGCCGCAAACGTCGCCGCGATCTCGACGCCGGTTCCGGCTGCGTTCTGGGCCGACCTGAAGTMGTCCGGCCTCATCCCTGAAGCCGCGCCAGTTCCGGAGGCATGATAGCGATGGATCTGGCTCAGCGCAGGCCCTCGGACATTCTGGTCACCTATCGGATTGAGACCGCCGGGAGCGCTGAGGCCTTGGCGGTCAAGATCGGAAGCGACMAGTCGACGGGTACATTTGTTGACCTGCCCGGAGAGACGCCGCAACTGAAGGCGCGCGCGGCCGCGCGCGTGGTCGCTTTCGAGAAACTGGACTCTGTTGAGGTTCCCTCGCTCCCTGCAGCGGGCGAAGTMTTCAACCGAGCGKAGACAACAATCGCCTATCCCCTGGAGGCTGTCGGAACTGACCTCGCGGCAGTCACCACGGTTGCATTGGGCGGGGTCTGGTCGATCAAGGAATTCACCGGGCTGAGGGTCATCGGCCTGCAGCTGCCTCCAGAGTTTGAAGGCGTCTACCCGGGGCCTCAATTTGGGATCGAAGGCTCCCGGCGTCTGACAGGCGTCTACAATAGGCCAATCATCGGCACGATCATCAAGCCCGCGCTCKGCCTCACCCCGGACGAAACGGCGCAGGTGGTTGCTGAACTCGTCGCGTCCGGTGTCGACTTCATCAAGGACGACGAGAAACTGATGTCGCCACCGTACTCCTCGTTGGAGGCGCGGGTGAAAGCGATCATGCCGATCATCCGGGATCAGGAGCAGCGCACCGGCAAGAAGGTGATGTATGCCTTCGGCATTTCCGACGTCGATCCCGACGAGATGGTTCGCAAGCACGACCTGGTCGTGCGCGAGGGTGGAAACGCCGCTGTCATCAACATCAATTCGATCGGCATGGGCGCTTTTCTGTTCCTGCGTCGGCGGTCGTCCCTTGTCTTGCACGCCCATCGCAACGGCTGGGATCTTCTCACCCGACATCCTGGTCTTGKGTTCKATTTCTCGGTCTACCAACAGCTTTGGCGACTTCTCGGCGTCGACCAATTCCAGATCAACKGCATTGCCGCCAAATACTGGGAGCCGGACGCGTCTTTCGTTCAGTCGTTCCATGATCTCCAGAAACCKATCTTMAGTGATGCCGACCGCCCGTTACCGGTCGTTTGTTCGGGTCAATGGGGTGGACAGGCGCCTGAGACCTATCGAAGGACGGAGCAGACGCTTGACCACCTTTACCTTTGTGGTGGTGGCGTCGTCAGCCATCCCRGCGGGCCGTCGGCGGGTGTCAGAGCGGTTCGTGCGGCCTGGGATGCCGCGGTCGCCGGAATCGATCTCCATGAATATGCCAAATCTCATCCAGAGCTGGCGCAGTCGCTCGCCAAGTTCGGCTCTAAAACCGTATCAGAAGGAAGATGACAGATGGAATATCGTCGGCTTGGCCGGTCAGGTCTCAAAATTTCGCAACTGGTTCTTGGTTGCATGAGTTTCGGCGTCGCCGATCGCGGCAACCATGCTTGGACCTTGTCCGAAGACGACAGTAGGCCATTTATCAAAGAGGCACTCGAACAGGGCATAAACTGCTTCGACACGGCCAATGCCTACTCGGACGGCACCAGCGAGGAKATCATCGGCAAGCTGCTMAGGGAGATGGTGCAGCGTGATGAGGTTGTCATTGCCACCAAGGTCTACGGCAAGATGCGCAACGGAGCGAATGCGGTCGGACTTTCCCGCAAGGCAATCATCGCGGAGGCTGAGGCCAGCCTCAAGCGGCTKGCGACCGACTACATCGACCTCTACCAAATTCATTTCTGGGACAATTCGACCCCGATCGAAGAGACGCTGGAAGCGCTGACCGATCTCGTTCGAAGCGGCAAGGTTCGCTACATCGGAGCC
>NZ_JARWLB010000067.1:0-3512 GCF_047445835.1 Rhizobium sp. BR 317
GTATGTATGCKAACGGCAGGTTCATCGTGCCCTGATTATGGGCGCCGTAAAAAACCCCGCTGACCGGGTGCACCGGGCTTCGAGAGTATTCAAGCACCCAGATCGAATGCGTTCCCATGGTCTTCCTCCCCATGTCCAAGTAGGGACCCTCCACAGCATGCTGTCGTGTCGAAGGTCGACGTGCCTAAGATGGCGGCCGATCGTTTCAGCTCGATCGCCGCATTTGAAAGCAGCCCCAGCAGGGGTGCATCTGAAACCAGGACACCGCGCTGCAGGTGCTCCTCCGCCTCGACAAGCAGGCCATCTGCCCGTCCAAGATGGGAGAGTGCGTGGCCCTGCCCCGCGAGACCGCGCAAGCCCGCAAGCGAGGAACGGACGGATCGCTTTATCTCTGTGGCGCGATTGGCGAGTTCTCCAATCAAGAGGCGCATGCTCTTCTCCCTCAATGCCATATGCATGAAGGAGTAGATCGCGAGGAGCTCGCCATATGTCCTGACGAGCGCCTCGAGGCATGCGCGCGCCTCCGGCGATGGAACCGAACMCACGAGCGCTTCACAGCGGAAGCCGCCGAAAACGGTGCCTCCGCTGGCCATCATCGTACAGCCGTCGGCAGCGGAGCGTTTGACGGAAGAAGGCTCGCCTCAGTCAAAGCGTCCCAAAATGCACCGGGTATTGTCTCGTTGATCGCCTTGACGTTCTGCTCGACTTCCAATGCGCTCTTTGCACCCATGACCAGCGTGGCCACTGCCGGATGCGCATAGACGAATTGCATCGCCGCTGCAGGCAAGCTCACCGCATATCTTAAGCAAATGCTCTCGATGGCCTTGACCTTTTCGACGACGGCCGCCGGAACCTTGCCGTAATCGTAAGTGGCCGCGGGACCGCTTACGCCGGTCGCKAGGATCCCKGAATTGAAGATCCCGCCGGCGATCACGGAGACGTTCCGCTGGAGCAACTCGTCGAACGCGGCCTCAAGCGGGGCATGATTCAAAAGGGTGTAKCGGCCGGCGATCAACKAGCAGTCGATCGGAAATTMACGGGCGACACCCACGACAGACTCGGCCTCGTTGACACCCAGACCAATGGCCGATACGGCTCCGCTGKAGCGAAGTTCGTCCAGTGCCTTGTAACCGGAGGCCCGCAACTGGTTCCAATAGAATTCGCTCTGGTCGCCGTGCCATGCCCGACCAACGTCATGCACGAGAAGAACGTCAATATAGTCTAGGCCGAGGCGCTGTTGGCTGTCTTCGAATGCKCGCATCACGCCGTCATAGGTGTAATCGTAGGTATCGAGAAACGGAAGCGGSTCKATCCACTCGATGCCGTAGACGGTCTCTAACTTCTWCGTCCTGCTTGCGGGCTTCAATACGCGTCCKACTTTGGTGCTTACMACCACGTTTTCGCGCAGCTTGTTCGCCCTGAGGGCATGGCCAAGATAATGCTCCGACTTGCCGAATCCATACATCGGCGCGCAATCGAAATAGCGGATGCCGGCCGCATACCCGGCGAGGATGGTCGCTTCGAATTMGTCGTAGGAGACATCGGCGTTGAAGCCAGAGAGCGGCACTGTGCCTAGCCMAAGCGAAGTTACCTGCACTTTGCTTTTTCCGAGCGGCCTAGTTTCAAGTTCGGTCATGTGATCATCCCTAGATGTCGATAGGAGGCGTCGAAGCGATGTAGCTTCCGCCATGCCGTCATTGTTCGGGTAAAGCCCGTGTCCCAAATGCGTGTCATGTCGCCGGCGTCTGCCGCCAACCACACCAGAAATGCTTGATGGACCTCCGTGGCCTGACTCCTCAATCGGCAAGGTGTAAGGTATAAGGTCATACCTATAGAGGCAAGCGTTTTTTGCATGCCGCCATCCGCATTTTGCGAATTGCTTAAAAATGCCGCCTACGCGCAACGGGGCGCGGCAGCTMGTCTCAGCCGATCGTTGATTGCCCTGCCAAGGCCAATCAGAGGCACAGGGGCGAATGCAATMATGTCACTCGCGCYGGCCAAGGCGTCGGCTTCACTMATGGCGGTGTAGAGGTTGCGGGCAGCTTCCTGAAGGTCACCGGAAGAAGACAGCGTCAATTGACAGCCCTCGCACTCCGGTCCGAAACCGACCCAGACCATATTGGCGGCAGGACKGTCGACATTCATCTGAACGGCGGCTTCCGGAGCATAATGGCTCTTTAGCTGGCCTGGTGCCGAGACTTTTTGGGGCCCAGTGTCCTCGTCAATCGGGCCGAGTAAAGCTTCCAGTGCCTCCCGCGGAACTGACCCGTGGCGTAGAATGATCGGAGATCCGACCAAAGACAGAATAGTCGATTCCAGGCCGTGATCGCATATGTCTTCTTCCACGATTCCCGAAATCCGTCCGTCCAACTGGCGGACAACTTCCACGAAGCGGGTCGAGGTGACCTTCCCGGAACGATTGGCTGAAGGCGCTGCCACCGGAAATCCGACGGCCCGGATCAGCCGTTGGGCGACACTCGACGAGGGAAATCGGATTGCGACATTTTTCATGCCCGCGGTAACTGCGGTTGCGAGCCCCGCGTCTTCCCGCTTTGGCAGGAGCAATGTCAGAKGTCCCGGCCAAAAGCTGGCAGCAGCCAACTCTGCCTCCGKATTGAAATGTGCCATCCTGCGCGCCATTTCCACGTCCGAAACGTGGATAATCAGGGGATTATGCCGCGGGCGTCCTTTGGCTTCATAGATGCGCTCGATCCCGGCGGGGCTGCTGGCGTCCGCGCCGAGCCCGTAAACCGTCTCCRTCGGAAACGCGACAACTTCGCCATTTCGCATGAGCCGGGCGGCAGCTTCAATCGCGCTGTCGCTGACGTCAAAATGACGGGTGGTGGTCATCTTTTTTCCTCGCGCTGGTTCTGGAAGGGAGCAGAGATCGATACGACCAAAGCCATTGGCTCAGGAGGCCCGGTTCGGCGTGCCTCCTGACAGCCTCAACGTCGTCCCCGCTGAGCCAAACTCAGTTCAAGCCGACTACGCTATGCGGCACGTATGGCTCCTCGAGTTCGCGGACCTCGTCGTCGCTTAGCTTGACGGCCAAGGAAGCGACGGCATCCTTCAGATGCTGTAGCTTCGTTGCGCCGATTATAGGAGCCGTCACGCCCGCCTTTGTGTTAAGCCACGCCATCGCAACGAGGGATCGTGGGACGTTCTTGTCGTCTGCAATCTTTGCGACGACGTCTACGACGCGGCGATCCGCCTCGTCCGCGTGACCGTAGAACCGAGCGGTGACATTGTCGGTCTCGGACCTCAAACTGCTTTCCTCCCAAGGCCGGCTGAGGCGCCCGCGAGCCAGCGGACTGAACGCGATGATCCCCACCCCTTCAGCTTTACAGAGCGGCAACATCTCCCGCTCTTCCTCGCGATAAAGGAGGTTCATCTGAGCTTGCATMGAAACGAAACGCGACCATCCGGCAGMGTCCGACTTGTAGAGCGCGCGCGCAAATTGCCATGCGTAACAATTGCTGGCTCCGATGTAGCGAACCTTGCCGCTTCGAACG
>NZ_JARWLB010000068.1:0-3482 GCF_047445835.1 Rhizobium sp. BR 317
CACCAAGGATCTGACCGCTAATATCGCTCGCACCAGAAAGGGAGATGTCCTTGTGGCCGGTAACGGCAGCGGCAGTAACGGTCGCGCCATTGACGTCGATCGTACCAGCGGCCTCGATGGTCGATGCCGCCGCAGCACCGTTGGTTGAGACCGAAAGATCACCCGCCTGGCCAAGCACGACAGTGCCGCCGGCGGCATCGGTGGCGTCAAAGTCGATGCCGGCAACCAGCGTCTGCACCGACAAGCTCTGGCCAGTGATCGATATGTTGCCGGCGCCAAGGATCTGATCGGTAACGCTTATGGCGCCGCCAAGCGTCACGTCTCCATGGGCGGTGACCGTATCGGCAGTGACGGTCACACCACTGGCACTGAGATCGCCTGCCGATAGCAACGTGCCTGCATCAAGCACGCCGGTCGCGGCAAGTGTCAGATCACCGCTATTGGCGAGCACAATGCCGCCGTTGGCTGCAGTCGCGGCGAAATCGATACCGGAGACGATGGCACCGGCGGTGATGTTGGAGCCGGATATGCCGATGTCACCGCCGCTGAGAACTTGTCCGCTGACGGTGGTGGTCCCGGAAACGCTGATATTCCCAAGGCCGGTGATCGCGTCGGCGGTAATGGTCGCGCCATTGACGTCGATCGCACCAGCGGCCTCGATGGTCGACGCCGCCGCAGCACCGCTGACCAAGACCGTCAGGTCACCGCTCTGGCCAAGCACGACAGTGCCGCCGGCGGCATCGGTGGCGTCAAAGTCGATGCCGGCAACCAGCGTCTGCACCGACAAGCTCTGGCCAGTGATCGATATGTTGCCGGCGCCAAGGATCTGATCGGTAACGTCCACGCGACCGCTTGCGGTCGTCGTGCCGATCGCGCCGCCGAGTATCATGTCGCCATGGGCGGAGATATCGTCGGCCGCAATGGTCGCGGCGCTGGCAGTAAGATCGCCTGACGACAACAGCGTTCCGGCGCTGAGCGCGCCGGACGCCGTCAGTGTCAGATTGCCGGTTCCGGCTGCCGTGGTACCAAGGACAATCGTGCCGCCGGCCGCGTTGGTGGCGGCAATATCGACGCCGGAGACGAGGGCGTCGGCGGCAATGCTGGAACCGGAGAGGTTGACATTGCCAGCGCCGAGAACCTGGCCGCTGATGTCAATACGACCGCTGCCGGCCGTCGTGCTGGTGGTGCCGGCAAGGGTGATGTCCTTATGGCCTGTGATATTGTCGGCAGTGATCGTCTGACCGACCACATCGATCGTGCCGGCCGACAGGATGGTGCCCGCCTTTATGGCGCCGGCGCTGTCGTTGATGGTCAGATCGCCGCTATTCGCCAACACGATATTGCCGCCGGCCGCCTGGGTCGCGGCAAAATCGACGCCGGAGGCGAGAAGATCGGCGCTGACGCCATTGGTGTTGCCATTGATGGTGATCGCACCGGCAGCAAGCAGTTGGCTGCTGACATCGACGCCGCCATCGATGCCGACATTGCCGTGGCTGGTGATATTGGTTGACTGCAGCAGTGCCGCCTGGGCCGTCAGATCACCGGCCGACAGCAGGGTATCGACGTCGGTCGTGCCGGCGCCGGCGGTCAGATCGAGCGTGCCGGAGGACCCGAGAGCGATAGTGCCGCCCGCTGCATCGGTGGCGGCAAAATCGACGCCCGAAGCAATTGTTGCCGCCTGAATGCCTTGGCCGTTGATGGCGACATCGCCCGAGGCGAGAAGCTGTCCGGAAATATTGGTGGCGGCGTTGATGCCGACAGCACCATGCGAAGTGACATTTTGGGCCGTCAGCGACGTCGCATCGACCGTGATGTTGCCGGAGGACAGCAGGCTTGCGGCATTGACCGCACCGCTTGTTGCCGTCAGTTGCAGGTCGGCAGCACTCGCCAGCACGGTTTTGCCCGCCGCATCCGCCTGGGTGGCGGCGATGTCGAGACCGGAGACGGTGGCGCCGCTCGAGATCGACCGGCCGGTAGCGGCAATTGTACCCTGAGCAAAGACCGTGCCGGCAACGGAAATATCGAGACCGGCATTGAGGCCGATATTGTTGTAGCTCAGCAGCGAGGCGGCCGAGATCGAACCGGAGGTCGCGGTGATCGACAGCGCACCCGTGCTGTTGGCAGCTCCCGTCAAAGCGATATTGCCGGCCGAGGCCAAAAGCGTCGCCGTGCCACCGGCCGTGACATTGGCGGCGGCAATACCGCCGGCCGAGCTCATCACCAGATTGGCGGCGCTGTTGCTGTCACCCGCGACACTCAGCAGGCCACCGCCGCTCAACAGGGTAATATCGTCGTCGGCCGCGACCGACTGCAGGGTAATCCCCTGATCGGCCTGAATGGCGACCTTCGCCTTCGAGCTCACCTTGGCGGCCGTAATCTTCTGCTTCGAGGTGATGCTGACGCCCTGGCTACCCGAGGCATTGCCGATCGAGATCTTGCCATCGGCCGACAGCGACAGTTCGCCGGCATTGGCGGCCATGTCGCCGCTCATGTTAACGCCGGCACCCTTCTCGGTAACGACGATCTTAATGCGGTCGGCCTGCATGGCGCCGAGCGCCGTGCCGTCGATCGCATATTCCGGTGTGCCGGAGGTGGCGGTCAGCGCTGTGGCCTCGCCGGTCGCATAGTTGTATTGGCTGGCACCGCCCGTCAGACGGACGGTCTTGCCGTAGATCGGCGCATTGACGTGGATGTTGCGCGCAACGACGTCGAACAGATCGACAGAACCGGGGCTGGCGGCAAAATTGCCCCCTGCTCCTTCGAAGGTGACATCACCGCCATTGACGGTGAAACCCGTCAGGCTGCCGTCGCTGCCGATCGTGGGCACACCGGTGGTCAGGGTGGCATGCGGCGTGTTGATGAAGCCGCAGCCATTGCAGGTTATTCCGTTGGGGTTAGCCACTATGACGTCGGCGCGACCACCGAACACTTCTATTGGACCGTTCAGCGCCGAGCGATTGGAACTGGTCACCTCGTTCAAAATGACCGAGGCCGGGTTCGAGCCATTGAGGTTGGGATTGCCCGGCGTGACGCCGCCAAGGTTCGAGGTGCCCTGCTCGCCCTTGAAGTTGTTGAGGATCGCGCCCTGGGTGCCAACCGACAGGCTGTCGTATTTGTTGTGTGACAGGCCGGCGGCGTTCGGGGTGACGATGTCGATCAGCGGCACGCCGTTCGGCGCAGCCCCGACACTCGGCTGGTTGGCGGCGGGCGCCGTCGTGCTTGCCGATATCGATTGGGCATTGGCAATCGCCGGCTGTAAAAACAGAAGCGCGCTAAGGGTGACGGCCAGCGATTGCCGTCCGAGGCGCGCAAGCCGGTGAATGGCATTGCTTGCCGTCGACCGAAAGACAATCCGCTCATTGAACGATTTGTTGGAATCCTGCCCTGAATGTTTACGCACGATACGCTCTCGCCCTTTTGAGGCTAGGCCACGTCCGCGGATCTCGCAGGACAATGTCGCCTATATCTTGCCTCGCCCGGAC
>NZ_JARWLB010000069.1:0-3321 GCF_047445835.1 Rhizobium sp. BR 317
GGCCGCGGATGCGTCTGCTTCAGTGGTCACGAACGCGGTTGACGCTATGGGACGAATAGAAGCGGCTTCCGGGCGCATTTCGCAAATCATCGGCGTCATCGACGAGATTGCCTTCCAGACCAATCTCCTGGCACTCAATGCCGGTGTCGAGGCCGCGAGAGCTGGAGAAGCGGGGCAGGGCTTCGCTGTCGTGGCCCAGGAAGTCAGGGAACTTGCCCAGCGGTCGGCTCTAGCCGCCCAGGAAATCAAGGAACTCATAGCAAGATCAAGCGAGGAAGTCGCCTCGGGATCGCGATTGGTGAACGAGGCGGGCAAGGTGCTGATTGCGATATCGTCGAATGTTGCCGGAATTTCCGAAAGGGTTGAGCTTATCGCTGCGGCGAGCAGGGACCAGGCGGCTTCGCTTATTGAAGTGAACCATGCCGTTGGCGAGATCGATGACAGCACCCAGCGAAACGCTGCCATCGCCGAGCAAGCCCACGCCGCCACCCAAGAACTCACAAAAGAGACCCAGCGGCTGATGCAGCAGATCGAACAGTTCAACATCGGCAGGCCAAGGGGTCACGTGCTTTCGATCGTTTCCTGACTTCGTAGACAATCACCACTATTGTGTTGACAGATTTTCATACAATCTGTCAAATGGTGCAGCCAATCTGGGAGGATAAGCGGCGTGCTCAATGACCAAGCGCATCAGACTAAGTTGCCCTATTTCTATCCGTTCAAGTTCGGAAGCGGCGAAATAACGGTACTTTCGGACGGACCGTTGGAATTGGGCGACCCACGGGAGAATTTCCTTGGGGTCGACGCAGCCACGGTGACGGAAATGCTCGACAGGAACTTCCTGTCCAGTTCGTCGGTGACCCTCGAGCAGAACAWCCCGCTGGTMAAAATCAACGGAAAGACCATCCTGTTCKACACCGGGATGGGGACGTMGAAGATTTTCGGGCCGACGACCGGTCGCCTGCTGAAGAGCATGCAGGAGGCAGGGATCGACACTTTGGAAGTCGATGCCGTGGTGTTGTCCCACGCACACATCGACCACACCGGCGGACTTTGCGATCGGGACGGCAAGCTTAATTTTCCCAACGCGGAGATCTTCATAAGCGAAAGCGACTTCGATGACTGGACCGACGGAGGCAAGCTTGATGACGGTTTCAAGGCCCAGGTGGAAAATGCCCGGAGGAACCTTCTTCCACACCGTGATCGGATAACGCATTTCGTGGACGGTCAKGAGTTTCTGCCGGGCGTGCAGGCAGTGCACGCTCCAGGCCACACCTTGGGCCACTTCTGCTTCCTCATGCAGTCGGGCAACGATCGGCTCTGCTTCCTCGGCGATCTGACCCATCATCATATCCTGCTGATGGAACGCCCGTGGATGGAGTTCAAGTACGACACCGATCCCAAGCTCTCGGCGCGGTCGCGCACACGGGTGCTGGATATGCTCGCGACAGACCGCATACCAGTGATGTCCTATCACTTTGCGTGGCCCGGGCTCGGCAACGTCGCCCGGGAGGGGGAAGGCTTCCGCTACGTACCMGCCGCCATGCAGATGCTCTCGAGATAGGAATACGCGACAATGCAGATGAAATCAGTCATTCTCCGAGAGTCAGGGCTTCCCAGGCCGTATGCAAGTTCGCGGCCTCTCAGTGTCGAGACCGTCGACCTGGCGCCTCCGGGCAATCTTGAGGTCCTGGTCAAAATCAAGGCCGCTGGTGTGTGCCACTCCGACCTGTCGGCGATAAATGGCGACCGCCCCCGTCCATTGCCTGTCGCGTTGGGGCATGAAGCGTCCGGCATTGTCGAAGAAATCGGACCCGGTGTGGATACAGTGAAGGTTGGCGATCACGTCGTGATGTCGTTCCTGCCCATCTGCGGACACTGCGATTACTGCGCGGGAGGACGCGCAAGCCTCTGTGAGCCGGGCTATCGCGCAAACGCCGCCGGGACATTGTTGAACGGTAGCAAGCATATCCGTCTTCGGGGCTACGATATCAACCATCACAGCGGCGTATCGGCGTTTTCGGAATACGCGGTCGTGTCGGCGCACTCGGTCGTCAAGATCACCAAAGACGTGGACGTCACCATGGCGGCCTTGTTCGGATGCGCCGTGATGACAGGCGTCGGTGCMGTCGTAAATACATGTGGCGTGAAGCCGGGGCAGTCGGTCGCCGTCATCGGCCTGGGAGGCGTGGGGTTGTCGGCCGTCCTCGGAGCGGTGGCTAGCGGGGCAAGCGAKATCGTTGCCATCGATTTGATGCMGGAGAAGCTTGAGTTGGCTAAGGCGCTGGGCGCGACGCGTACCTTCCTGGCAACCACGCCGGATGTCATCGGCGAGGTCAAGGAAGCGACCCGCGGGGGAGTGGACTACGCCATCGAGATGGCAGGGTCGAGCAAAGCGTTCGAAACCGCGTATGGCATTACGCGGCGCGGCGGCACGACGGCCACAGCGGGTATGGCGAACGTGAACACCAAATTCGAGATCTCGCCGCTTCCTCTTGTCGGGGAAGAACGCGTAATCAAAGGCAGCTACATGGGGTCCTGCGTACCTTCGCGCGATGTTCCCCGCTATATCGACCTGTTMCTCAAGGGTAGGTTGCCCGTGGAGAGACTGTTGTCCAGCACTGGCCCGCTTGAGGAAATCAACGAGGCCTTCGACCGGTTAGACCGTGGCGAGGTGATCCGGCATCTGCTGGTTCCTTGAGCCTGCGGAAKGAGCGAGAATTTGACCGACTGGAAAGTCCTGGCGATACATTACGGCACTGCGGTTCGGCCCGTTGGCGAACTCGGCCTGGAAGCAGGAGATCCCCACGACGCCCCGGGCAGGATMGAGTATTTCGTTTGGTTGATCCGCCATGGTGAACGTCTGATCCTGGTTGACACCGGGTTTAGCCCGCAGGAGGCTGAAAGGCGCGGGAGGACCATGTTGATCCATCCGGTCGAGGCGCTTCGCCAGCTCGGGATTTCCGCATCGTCCATTACCGACGTCGTCATCACGCATCTTCACTATGATCACGCAGGAAACCTTGCGGACTTCCCCGAAGCCCTGTTCCACTTGCAGGATCGGGAGATGGCCTACGGTACAGGACGATGCATGTGCCATGATCGTCTTCGGCGTCCMTTTGCGGTGGACGCCGTAGTCGATGCGGTCCGCCTGACGTTTTCCGGCAGGGTGTGCTTCCACGACGGGAACGGCGAGATTATGGAGGGGCTCACTATCCATCTCGTCGGCGGTCATTCTAGGGGCCTTCAGGTCGTGAGGCTGGACGATGGCAATGACGTCGTCGTTATCGCATCGGACGCACTCCATTTTCAACGCTTTCT
>NZ_JARWLB010000070.1:0-3152 GCF_047445835.1 Rhizobium sp. BR 317
GAATTTGGTMGAGGTCGCTACACACTGTCCAGCATCGAGCATAACKCGCCAATTATCGAAGGCCTTCCAAAGATCTTCGTCCCAGTCCGCAATCGGATTTTGTTTTAGGGCGCTTTTTGTCTGCTCAAGACAAACGCTCCCGTCGACGTAGTGGACCGAAACGTCATCCTGCAACTCAAGAGCAACCTTTGCGCCTTTGGGCGCGGTGAGAAGATGATAGAAAGCTCGGACAGGCTGCAGTGCAAACCCGAGATACTGCCCTGGAGCGCTATGCTTCGTCGGTTTTATCTCGGCGTTCAACTGTCACCCCCGCTTTAGCTTCCACTCGCCCCCACACGGTCGAACTCTTATGGTTACGCTATACCGAGCTTTGCACAAGATKGTTGTGCGATTACTCAGGCAAATTTCGCTTGTTCACAACAGCTTAGYGGCTCTTTGCATCTCCACTCGCKATAAAATTTTGGACGGCTAGCACCGTCGTGGCCGCTCCGCTCCCGCCACCGTCCAAAGCATCGGCGTTTGGGCGTATGTGAATTCGTTGAATTTTACCCTGTAATGCCCCTTTGATTTGAGTGCTGACCTCTGCCAGGCCTACCCGCGAAACTCTCCGCGTGAGCAACTCCGAGAGTCAGGGCAGGCTGATAATCGCGCTAACTGCAGCTGCCGTAATGCCCTCTTGCATGTCAGAAAAAGATGTCTTATTTTCTGACACATGAAGACAGCCGTCACATCTGTTCCCGACCGGGTCATGAAGCGTGTCCGCGCCAGGGGACGCGGTAGTGTCGTCACGCCAAGCGACTTTCTCTCCGTCGCCGTCCGCTCATCGGTTGACCAGGCCCTTTCCCGACTGGTCAAGGGTGGTCAACTTCGCCGCCTTGCTCGCGGGCTGTACGATTATCCCAAGCTGCATCCACAGCTCGGCGCCCTTTCGCCTGCTCCCGATKATGTAGCCCAGGCGCTTGCTCGTGAGACCGGCTCGCGGGTACAGATTGCTGGCGCACGGGCGGCGAACGCGCTCGGCCTTTCGACACAGGTCCCCGCCCAGAGCACCTATCTCACCGATGGCCCATCGCGACGCGTCGTGCTCGGGAAGCGCGTCGTCGATCTTCGTCATGCTTCGCCCAAGCATCTKATCGCTCCGGGCAGTCCTGCCGGTACGGTGGTTCAAGCGCTTCGCCATGTTGGACCTGTTCGGGCCGCMGACGTCGTGGAAATCGCGGCGCGCAGGCTGTCGCCAAGCGACAAGAAGACACTAGCCTCGACCGCTATTCAGGCGCCCGCCTGGATGCGCCCGACACTTGTCTCGATCGCAAACGCGGCGGCCGATATCGATGGATAAGGTYGCCCTGCTTTCAACCGACKACCGCGCCGCCCTCTTTKGGGAGACCGGCGCGCGTCGGGGCGTTGCMAACACAATCATCGAGAAGGACTTCTGGGTCTGCTGGAGCCTGAGGCGGCTTTTCGGCCTCCCMAAGGGCGCGACAGCCTCGCTCGTCTTCAAGGGAGGGACGTCGCTTTCCAAAGCGTTTGACGCTATCCGCCGTTTCTCTGAGGACATCGACCTGTCATTTGATCGCGCCGAGCTCGGATACACCGGCGACCGCGATCCCGAGAAGGAAGGTATCAGCAAGAAGAAGGCTGCACGGCTGATCGACGATCTGGTTGGTGACGTCGAACGTCACATTGCAGAAAAACTGCTCCCAGCTCTTCGCGCCGCGATCGTGKAACAGATCGGTGAGCCGACCAGCKGAGAGTGGAAGCTAGAGATCGATCCCGGCGACGCCCAAACGGTCAACTTCCATTATCCAGCGGCACTCCCTGATACCGAATATGAAGGCATGGCCTACATTACGCCGCGCGTGAAGCTTGAACTTGGCGCGCGGGGCGATCCTTGGCCAACGGAAKAGAAAGTCGTTCGCCCTTATGCGGCTGAGGATTATMCCGACTTCTTCGATCATCCTGACACTACCGTGACGGTGCTATCAGCGCGGCGTACTTTCTGGGAAAAGGCGACCGCACTCCATGCGGAAGCGCACCGTCCAGCGGATTCGCCCACGCCGCAATATTTCTCGCGGCACTATTACGATCTCGCCATGCTCCTTGATACGGAGGAAGGMAAGGCCGCCGCAACCGACTTCGATCTCTTGGCGCAGGTGGCTAAGCATAAGACGACCTTTTTCCGTTCTGGTTGGGCCAACTACGATACTGCACAGCCGGGAACKCTGCGCTTAATGCCTGATGAAGCTCGGGTCAGGGACTTGCGTGCCGATTACCGAGCCATGGCGCCGATGATGTTCGATGAGGCACCGCCATCATTCGAAGACATACTTGCGAAGATTGCATCGCTGCAAGAAAAGATAAACAAATAGCGCGAGGGTGGCCGCTGGGGGAGGAAGATTTATTAGTTCGATTCGATCCATAGACCTGCGTCTTGTTGACKACCTCGTCGATTTTGTCCGCGGTCCGGGCTTTGTGCTGGATTTTTCCGACACCAGTTTCGCCGAGTTTTTCACCTCCGAGCTMAAGGTCAACATCGACGACCCGCAATACGCGGTCAACGGCGGCTCGAAGGGCAAGCGCCTGCGCTACTTCCTCCAAACCTGCGATGACGCGACCGCCGTGCGCGCATTGGAGGCACTTTGGGAGCATCGTGGCGAATATCTMACTCGCTCAGGCGGAGCCGACCCAGTCGCCAATGCGGAAACGCGCTATCAAGCACTAATCAACCGCCTCTCAGGCGKCGTTTCGCCCCAACGCGCCAAAGCGAGCCCGCAGACTGCCGCTGTTGATCGACAGGCGGTCACGAAGATCAAAACGGATCTGCTTCAGGTCACCGCGCTTGCGCCACATGCACGAGGCTACGCATTCGAGGGATTTCTCAAAGGCCTATTCGACGCCTTCGGCCTCGCTGCCCAAGAGCCCTTTCGCCTGCGCGGCGAACAGATCKACGGCAGCTTTCAGCTCGGAAGCGAGACCTATCTCCTTGAGGCCAAATGGCACGGCCAGCCAATCGGCGTGGCCGAGCTGCATACCTTCCACTGCAAGATCGAACAAAAGGCCGCATGGACCCGCGGTCTGTTCGTGAGCAACAGCGGTTTCACCGAGGATGGCCTTGCCGCCTTCGGACGCGGCAAGCGAGTCATCTGCATGGA
>NZ_JARWLB010000071.1:0-3044 GCF_047445835.1 Rhizobium sp. BR 317
AGATCGATCGAYCGGGCGATGAAGTARTCGTGCAGSCGWAGRCMGAGCGAACGATATTGCCGGTCGGAGCGAACCGTCCGATCGGAGAAGGGCGGGTTGCCGATGGCAAGATCGTAGATCGCRTTGAGGTCGGTRCGCGCGAARTCGSCGTTGATGATGCGCGCCTTCGGCTGCAGCAGKYKCGCGATSCGSGCSGTGACGGKATCGAGCTCGATRCCGGTGACRTAGCTSAKKTCGCGRTACTGTTTCGGCATMAGCGCCGGAAACAGGCCTGTTCCGATCCCCGGCTCCAGCACGCGACCGCCGCGCCAGCCAAGGCGCTGCAAGCCATTCCAGATTGCCCGGATAATGAATTCGGGGGTGAAGTGGGCATATTGGGTGCAACGGGCAAGGGACGCATATTCGCCCTCGCTGATCGCTGTTTCCAGTGAGCTACCGAGATCGTCCCAACCCGTTCGGAAATCGGTTTCCCCCGGCCGCCGGAACATGCCATTCGCAAGCTCGCCGGCGCCGAAACCAGTGAAGCGGATCAGCCTCGCCTGCGCGGCCGGGGTCGCCGGCAGGTTCATCTTCTCGAKTTCGTKKGCSGTGAGGATSGCMGCRACRTTGATGCGYGCCCGYTCCTTCCAGGTCGCGGCGAGMTCGCGRTCSCCGTCGTCGAGATAGAAGTTGGYGCGCTGMMCCTGCTTTCGSGGGASCRGCCGGTTGGTCACCGGCAGAGCCCGCGCCGGCGCAGGAGACGGCGGGGTCGRGTCGGGCTCGTCGTCGTTGGCGGCAAAACCGCCGAACGCCGTGACGCCAAGACCAAGTCCTGATGACAAAGCGCTGCTGCCAAACATATTAAGGGAGAAGGGATCGGTGCTCATCGAAAGCTCCTTGTGAGCGAGCGTCATCGATCTGCCGCAAGCGACAGTCGAGKAACGCGAAGGGGTGGAGGGGCCGCCTACCTGGGCTGCGCGGCTATCGTGGGCCGAGCGCGATTGCTTCGCGCACGGATGCAATCGGAAACTCTCAAGCCGCGATCGGCGAGGGGAGGTGGCGCAGTTGTACTGGCAGCTTGGCGGCGATCTCGTCGTCGCTGAGGTCTTCCAGCAGCTTCAGAACAGTGCCGCCTTTACCGCCGTAGAGCATCACCGTGCGCTTGCCGCGTGAGGCCTCTGGCCAGCGCTMGCCCGCATAGCCGCGATAGTCGTCCGCTGTGCTGCTCCAGATATGCTCGAGGCGTTCCTCGTGCGTCATGGCCCGGACCGGGCGGCTCTCGTGCTMGATGATCGCACGGCGCATGGTCTCGACGGACGCTTTATCGGAAAGGTCGCAATAGCCGTGAAAATAGCGGATCGCCTCGTCGATCCGTAGTGCGAAGAACACTGACGTCACCGAGCCGGTCAGGAACTCGCGCATCGCAAACATCGAACCGCGGATCCAGAGCGGCGGCAGGATTTCGAACATATAGTCGTGCTCGGCCTCGTCGATCTCGAACCATTCGCCGGCATAGAGCGGCATTGCGTCGTCTTCCCAGCGGTTGGGCCCCTGGAGATGACGGTCGAACATGCGGAACATCTGCGGTCGGCTTGCGATACCCTGGAAGACTTTTCGGATTGCGGGAGAGGAATTCATCTGCGGCTCCTTCGGAGGTTTCGGGCCGAAGCGCGGCACTGTCCTCTCGACCTTGCCTTCCTCTTCAGTCCTTCATGACCCCCTGGCTGCCGCCGGCATCGTGACCGTCTGGGTCAAGGGCCGGCTCCGCCGGGCGAAGCCTCCCTTGACGCGGGCGGCGCGCATGCGGCACGCCTCCTCCTTCCATCCTTTCCGTCTTTTCCTTTTCCCTGATCTTCAGGGTTTCGTTMCAGTCCTCCACGGGCGGCCGAAGTMGCGTCCAGTCGCAGTCTGCATCGTCGGCAAGCGTCCGCAGCCGTTCGGCAAACATGTCGCCCTGCAGATTGGCGTCCGTGGCCGCAACCATCTGGACGCCAGGTTTCGCGGCCAACTCCCGCAACGCTGCCTCCGTGGTCGGCGACCATCCGCCGCCAGTGCTGAGATAAAGCGTGCCCTCCCGCAAACCCTCCATCGCCGCGAGGCTCATGGCRTCGATCGCGGCTTCCGTGACAGCCAGRCGCAKCGCRCTATCCGRACCGARRCGGAAAAGAACCTTSGTTCCTCCGGAMGCAAAACCCCGGTAYTGCGGRCMSCGCGCYTCCCAGCCGGTCAAGAGCTCGGCCTTGTCTCGGTGTGCCGCCCACATGCTGCCTTGCGGACCTTCGCGCAGAAGGTCGCCTTTGATCGCCGCTCGCAGCACGGTCGCTGGCAGGCGGCGCTCGCCATTAAGGTATCGCCACGACGCGGAACCGGGCCAGGGTCGCCTGCGGGACTGCCAACGATCGGCAAGAGAGAGGTCGCATCTCTCGCCATCTTTCGCCGACTGCCATTCCGGCTCCGTGATCTGAAAACCGACCAGAGCCGCGACCCGCTCGGCACCTTCGAGAAAGCCGACCCGATMGAGATGCTCGACAAGCCGGAACACATCGCCTTTCGCGTCGGACAAAGGATCGAACCATCCGCGCCCTTCATAGGTGACGATGATGATCTCGCCGCCGCGGCGGAATTTGACCGCCCGCCGTGTGCTTTCCTTCGCGTCTATTGCAAACCCCGCATACTCAAGCACCGCCGCACAACTGACCTGATCGCGCAGCGCTTCAATCTCTMTTCTCTTCATTTTTCATTMCGATCGCCCAGCGATCGGCCTCCATAATCCTTCCTTGCCCGTCGGTTCACCGACGCCTTTCGGCAGGCCCCGAAGAGCAAAGACCGCAAGGGCGCGGCTGGCAATTGTCGGATCATGCAAGCTGACGTCGGACACGGCGAGGCCCCCCTTGCGGCCTGCCGCTCGCAAGGGGCACCCACGCGGCGCCGGCTCAATGAGCCGGCCATGGCGTATACTCGTGCACGATCGCCAGATCGTCGTCGGCGTCGATCTCGTCAGAAGGAAGGACGCCGTATTCTCMGTCGACCTCGAAGAGGGTGACCGGGACCATCAGGTCACGGGA
>NZ_JARWLB010000072.1:0-3005 GCF_047445835.1 Rhizobium sp. BR 317
GATGGGACGTGATGTCTGCGGCCCTGAGACCGTGCGCAAACTGCGCGGCATCGGCAAGCGTCTTGTTCATCTTCCAGCTGGTGCCAATCCAGAGGGTTTTCTTCTCKGTMATCGCCGCTTCACCACGTTTGCGTTCAAATKGATGTTGGCCGACCTAGAGCGAGCCGGCTCGATACCGCTTCGCCATTTCCGCGAGCGGCACAACATGAATGGAGCTTGCGCGTCCTGCCGTTCCGAAAGCTTCGAATCTCTMGCGGCACAGCTTTGAAAGCGCCGTCATTGCAGGCTTCAAATATTTGCGAGGGTCGAATTCTGTCGGATCTTCGGACAGCACTCGGCGCACCTGCCCGGTMATTGCCATGCGGCAATCAGTGTCGATGTTGACCTTTCGCACACCATGCCGAATGCCGCGCAGGATTTCCTCGAGCGGCACGCCCCAGGTGGGCTTCATCCGCCCGCCGAAGCGATTGAAAATTTCTTGCAACTCCTCCGGCACGCTTGACGAACCGTGCATGACGAGATGGGTATTCGGAAGTTTCCGGTGAATCGCCTCGATAACATCCATTGCCAGCACGTCACCGTCCGGCCGGCGTGAGAACTTGTAGGCGCCATGGCTGGTGCCCATTGCGACGGCAAGCGCATCCACCTTGGTCTCCGCGACAAATTTCGCCGCCTCCTCCGGATCGGTCAAAAGCTGATGCGGATCGAGCTTGCCTTCGACGCCGTGACCGTCTTCCGCCTCGCCCGTACCGGTCTCAAGCGAGCCCAGAACGCCAAGCTCCCCTTCCACCGAAACCCCTGCCCAATGGGCCGTGTCGCTGACGCTTCTCGTKACCTTGACGTTGTAGTCCCAATCCGCMGCGGTTTTCCCGTCAGCAAGGATCGATCCGTCCATMATGACGGACGTAAAACCATGCTGGATCGCGGTGACGCAGGTGCTCGGTTCGTTTCCGTGGTCAAGATGGACGCAAACGGGGATATGCGGATAGATTTCCGTCACAGCCTCCATCATGTGCTTGAGCATGATGTCGTTGACATAGGCTCGGGCMCCACGGCTCGCCTGGAGAATCACAGGCGAATCCGTTCCGTCGGCCGCTTMCATGATGGCAAGCGCCTGTTCCATGTTGTTAATGTTGAACGCCGGGACGCCGTAGCCGTGTTCGGCGGCATCATCCAGCAGCTGGCGGAGAGTAATCCTGGCCATGACGTGTTACTCGCTGGTTGGATTGGAATTGAGATAGCTTGCGATCACGTCGACCTCCGTCGCCGAACCGAAAACCAGCGGCGTGCGGCAATGGTGAGAGGTCGGGATCTTGTCCAGGATGGCGGTCGTGCCGTCGGTGGCCCGCCCCCCGGCCTGCTCCATCAGGAACGCGATCGGATTCGCTTCATACACCAGGCGAAGGCGCCCATTTTCAAAGCCGGGTCGCTTGTCGCCGGCGTAGAAGAACACACCGCCCCTGATCAGGATCCGGTGGAGCTCTCCGACTGCCGATCCGAGCCAACGCATGTTGAAATCGCGGCCGCGCGTTCCCTCCTTGCCGGTCAGACAATCCTGAAGATACAGGCTCATGGCAGGGTGAAGGTGACGGTGGTTGGAAGCGTTATATGCAAGCTCGGACGTGTCGCGAGGTATCTGAACCTGCCTTTTGACGATCAGGAACTCGMCGGTTTGGGKATGCATCGTCGCCAGCAGCACACCCTCACCGACCGAAAAGCCCAAATCGACCGTGTTGCCGAATGAGACATAACCGGCCGCGGCCTGGCGCTTTCCAGGGGTTAAAAAGGGATCTTCAGCTTCGCAGAAAGGCATGATCGAGAAGATCGTGCCGACGGGCGTGCCCAGCCCGACATTGCCTGAACCGTCGATCGGATCGATTGCKACCGCAAAATGCTGGCCATTGAGCATAACTGGCGCGTCGGCCTCCTCGGACAGGACCCTGGCAGCGCCTGCGCGTGCGAGTATTTCGACGAACAACTCGTGCGACGCGATGTCGATTGCCTTTTGCGCATCACCGTCGGTATTTGATCCGACAAGGTGGGCCAGATCGCCCTCCAGGGAACCGGCTGCGATGCGTGCGGATAAAAGACAGGCGCCATCCAACACACCGTGGATTAGAGCCGCCACCCCCTGACGGGACAAATCCTCAGCAGCCCAGGTCGAGAGGTACTCATCGACAGAACCATACTGGACGCCCGCTTCGTCATTTCCGGGTGTCGCCGGCGCGCTCATTGCTTGCCCCTTATCCTTGCTAGGGCGCGCGTGACGATTGCGTCACCCGTGATCCCAAATTGCTCGTACAGCGTCTCGGCCGGCGCAGACGCTCCGAAGCCGGACATCCCAATCACGTCGTCTTCGCTGTCGACATACCTAGTCCAGCCGAACTTCGAGAGCGCTTCCACGGCAATGCGCGGCGCGTTGCCGAGGACCGAGCTGCGGTAATCCTTGGGCTGCTGTTCGAAGAGATCCCAGCTCGGCATCGAGACGACAGCGGCGGGAACGTTTCTCGCCTCAAGCTMGTCGGCAGCCTGGATCGCAAGCGCGACTTCCGTTCCAGTGGCGATGATTGTGACGGCACGTTCGCTGCTCGCTTCCCGCAGCACATAGGCTCCYCGTGCGCAGCGATTGATGCCGTCACGCTGGGCGCGCAGTTGCGGGACATTCTGCCGCGAGAGCGCMAAAACCGACGGCGTGTTCTTGCTGGTTATTGCAAGATCCCAGCATTCCAGCGTCTCGATGGTGTCGGCCGGCCGGAATACATGCAAGTTCGGCATTGCMCTGAGGCTGGCAAGATGCTCGACCGGCTGGTGCGTCGGACCGTCTTCGCCAAGACCGATCGAGTCATGCGTCATCACGAAGATAGAGCGGACGCCCATCAGAGCCGCCACACGAATGGCATTGCGGCAATAATCCGAGAAGACGAGGAACGTGCCACCATAGGGTATGACGCCGCCGTGAGYCGCCATACMGTTCATCGCGGCGGCCATGGCAAACTCTCTAACGC
>NZ_JARWLB010000073.1:0-2992 GCF_047445835.1 Rhizobium sp. BR 317
CATTCTCGCCATGGGAGTGGGCTTGTTCCTCCCGCCGTTCGGCGTCGGTTATTATGCCGCCTGTGCAATCGGCCGTGTGAACCCGGTGGAAGGCATAAAGCCGCTGTGGGGGTACATGATCGCCCTGCTTCTCGGGCTTGCGATCGTCGCAGCGGTGCCCTGGATCTCGATCGGCTTCCTATGACGTGCGACCGTAGGCGGCCGGTAGAGAAGTCGGCCATTCTACGGTCGTAACCATGTCGGATAAGGCGGAATGCCGGGCTGGCAACGCGCTTCAGAAGCATGCTGCTGGCTCCGCAATATGCCCGGGAAGAAATGTAGCGCCCACCCKAAGATCGTTACGTCCTCGCGGTTTTCCGTGGCTTCTTCCTCAGGAGCGGTGCGCTCTTCGAGGGAAGAGGTAACATCTATCCTCCGAGCGCTTAATGAACACCGTTGGCGACCTGACGCAGAGCCACTCACATAACAATGAGGCAGCCAAGGCGATCCACGATAATCTTGCCKATATTCGGATGCGAGCCGCGTCCCGCAGTCAGGGAGCCAAKAGTTCTTTCGAACTCACCGAAAGCCAACGAGATCTGATGGCCGGACCAACGCGGTACCCCGAAACCGGTTGTTTCGATTGATGAATCGCAGGTCGGAGCGAGATCATTTGTTGAGCGATGCTCATTGAAATGGACTTGCAATTCAATTGTCCTAGACCTGCCACTTGATACCTTTCCGATGCAGACAAAGCCGAAATCCGTCGCAAGACAAGCGCGGTCTGCAGACGCATTTTTACAAATGGGGAGGAGTGAAATGGGAAATGAACGTTTCGAGATCGACCGCCGCAACTTACTATTGGCAKGGGGAGCTGCTTTGAGTGGAGCCGTTTTGGGTGCGAACAGTGTAGCGGCTCACGCTGGGGCGAGCCCCGTTTCCGGGGCACAAGCTCCGGACTTTTATCGATTTGCCATTGGGGACGCCCAGGTAACCATCGTATCAKACGGCCCACTTCCGCTCGGCGACCCGACACAAAGCTTTCTCGGCGTCCCTGCCGACGAGATAAKATCCATGCTAAACCACAGCTTCCTGCCCACGGATGAGGTCGTTCTCGCTCAGAACGCACCTGTCGTAAACATCGGTGGCAAGCTGATTTTGTTCGACACGGGGATGGGATCGCTTAAGCAATTTGGCCCGACGACTGGCCGTCTCAAGTCTTGCTTGGCCGCCGCGAATATTGCGCTGGAAGATATTGACGCTGTCGTCTGTTCGCATGCTCATTGGGACCACGTCGGCGGAATCTGGGGCGACGACGGGAAACCAACGTTTCCAAATGCCCAGGTGTACATCAGCCAAACCGACTACGATTTCTGKACCGACGAGAAAAAACTTGGAGGCGATCTCAACGGTCTAGTTAAAGCCGCGATCCACAACCTCAAACCCGTGCGGGACCGCATGGTTTTTTTCCAGGACGAACAAGAGTTTCTTCCTGGTATTCATGCCATTAGCGCTCCTGGACACACACTCGGCCATAGCTGCTTTATGATTRAGTCAGCAGGAAAGACAATGTGCTATGRCGGCGACCTCACTCATCATCCTGTGCTTCTGTTCGAAAAGCCTTTGATGGAATTTGCGTTCGATACMGATCCCAAACTGTCAGCTCAATCGCGTGTGCGCATTCTGAAAATGCTGGCCTCCAATAGAATACCCTTCATGTCCTACCACTTCCCATGGCCGGGCTACGGGCACGTTGGCATAGCGGGAGAGGGCTTCGCGTATTTTCCTGAGCCACTACATCTTAGCCTGTTGGACTGAGTGGTAGAGAAGGGCGCGAGGGCAATGCCTTCGCGTCAATCCTATCCGGAGGGCAGTCGAACGAAATMATCACATGGCGGAAGTTACGCAACAAGCAATGTGCGCCTTCATCGCGTTGCTAGACATCAAGTCACGCGGGAACGCCAACTGAAATCAAGAGCGATCGGCGGACCGCACCTAAAGGCAATTCCTGATCGGAAACATATCCTCGCCGTAGTGGTGAAGCCTTGTGTGATGCCGTCGGCATAACCAGCGCACCTTTAAAGGGTCGTCGTATTGATCATGATGGGCGTCGACCGTTTCAATCCCGCAGACCTCACATGTTTGCTTTTCCAGGTCGCCTGCCTTTACGGCTCGCTGTACAGCAAGATGAGCATCATATTTCGCTGGATTAGCACKGCGCCAATTTGCTTGGCGGGTGTCGGTTTTCAGCATCGCCGCATCCTGTGCCTGTAATTTTGCGCTCTCGACCGATAGATACCTGGAGAGGGCTGCAGGCTCAAGTTTCCGCACAGAGCGACGGCGTCTGTCCGTGGCTCCGCGTCCGAAAACAAGATTTCGCATTGCCAGGAATGATCAGGGTTGGGCCATCGAGATCCAAGTTTGCTGCCCGCAATCTTCGCACGGTGGATACGATATCGCTCGTGTCGATCGGTGCTCCCGATCGTAGCGCGCTGGATGACTAAGCTTGAAATTTCTGCTCGATACATATGTCCTGAAGGAGATCGGTCGAGCCGAATTGCACGAGAATGTGGCAGCCCTCGATACGATTGACGATTCCGATCTCGCGACAAGCGTGAGCTCAGTTCGAGAGACTGCGAAAGGCATCAAAAAAATTGTAGGACCGACGCTGTCGCGAACGTGTCCGCCAACGCTTCCGACGCCATCTTCGCCGCCTATGAAGGTCGGTATCCTTCCTGTCGATGACAATATCGCCCGTCTTGAGCCATTCTTTCACTCATTCACCGAGCTTCACCGCACTGCGCTCATTTTAGGACTCAACCACCACCAAACGTAGTCTTTGATTCTCTGCACGATTAGAGCGCTAAGACAGCGCCCTTTTGCGTGACAGTTCCACTCAAACGGATGTCGGTGGCCGAGAACCCAGCCATAACTGCAAATCCCCCCGTCTCTATCCGCCAGCACCGCTCGGTCGTGTCGAAGAAGGCAAATGTTCGGGCGTCAAGAATGAAAC
>NZ_JARWLB010000074.1:0-2885 GCF_047445835.1 Rhizobium sp. BR 317
ACCGAGGCGATATCCTCCTCCTTCGTCCCGCCGAACCGGCCGATCCAGTCGAGCGCGTTGAAGCCGATCTCCGAGCGCTTCGGATCGAGGACAAAGACATCTCGGTCGGCGTCGCCACGATGCTTCGACACCATCGGAGCGACCTCGTTCGAGGGGTCGAGGACGAYSAGCGMSCCGCCCCATTTSARCGCCGTCGGGATCGTCACCGAYGTCGTCTTGAAGCCGCCGGARCCGGCGAASACRATGCCRTGYGAWGAKCCRAASGAGCCRTCGAAGCAMAGSAGCGGCGACGTCCCGCCTGCTCCCCACGTCTCGGCGCTGTCGGCGCGAAACGCGTATGCCGCGACGCTGTCCCTATCGACCCGGTAGCGCTCGCCGATGACGATGCCGCCGCATTCGGGAAACAGCCTTTCGGCTGCCGACAGTTTCATCCAGTCGGCCTCGCCGTGCAGAGCGCGCTTGCCGTAAATGCGTTTCGGCTCGGACCTGGCAAAGGCGGCGTTGCCGGCGATCGCMACCCGCATGCCGAACAACGCGGACATCAGCACGGCGGCCGCGCCGATCGTCGTTGCAGGATCGAGATAGTTCAGGATCGACTTGCCGGCCGGCACCTCGCMCCAGAACGCGGAGAGCMGTATCGCCTCACGCAGGATCGCAACGACGAGCGTGGCGATCGCGCCCGTKAAAACACCCCAACCGGCAGATCTGATTCTGGCTGAGCCGGCGCTCGCAAACAGGAAGACGATGCMGACGAGGGAGGCGACGACATAGGGCAGAGCGATGCCCGTCCGGCCGAGCATCTGTTTTGCGGCATCACTCTTGCCGAAGGTGGCCAGCCAGTGTTCGACCCCCGCCATGCCGATCGCCGTCAGCATCATCAATGMGCAGGGTGCAACGTATAGAAGGATCCTATTCATGGCTCTCTCCGAACGCCGCAGCACCAATTGCAGTGAGGCGAACGCGCTCCTGCCGGTCTTGCTTCAGGCGGCCGGCGGCATCGATGAGAAGCCCGAGCAGCAGCGCACGCTTCTCGTAGCGAAGCCCGGCCTTGACGATGAGACCGCCAAGCTCGATCTTTTCCCGCGTGTCTTGTCTGCGGGCGTCGGAAGTCGCCGTGCGCGCCATCCGCTCAAGCCTCAGCAGTCCCGCCCGCAGTCGCGCCAGCCGCGTCCCGCGTGGACGATGCGCTGCTTTCGCCGGCGCTACTCCCCTTCTTCTCTCCGGTCGCAGCGACCTTTCCTCCRCGAAACCGCTTCGCCAGGTCCTCGAATGCTGCCTKCAGCTCTKGCTCATCGACTTCGATCTMGCCGAGACCTGCCTTGAGCGCGATCCTGCCGATGCGCTCGGCCTCCCGGGTCTCGGCCGCCTTGAGTTGCTCTTGCAGCTTCGCKATTTCGTCGCGGATTTTCGAGGATGGTTTCTTCATTTGGCCGATGTCTCCTGGGTGAGAAAGCTTGGTCTTGCGAGGCCAGTCTTCCCGATCGACGTGCGGAACGCACTAGGCGGATCATGCAATCGCCAGAGGCGATGCTTTGGTGAATGATCCCGGCCGTTCCGAAGGAGCGGTTCCGAAGGGCGCAATTATACGTCGCTGTCGCGACGCCCTTGCTTGAGACCCCTKGCGGGGCCTGCCGCTTCCGATGAACTCGTTGATTTCGTTCGCAACCGGGAAAGAATTCCGTCGTGGCCGTCCCTCATTTCTCCGTCAGCGTCGTCGCTCGTGGCTCCGGCCGCAGCGCCGTCCTGTCGGCGGCCTACCGTCATTGCGCCAAGATGGAGTAYGAGCGGGARGCKCGSACCATCGACTACACKCGCAARCAGGGMYTGCTSCACGARGAGTTCGTCATYCCCGCCGRYGCSCCGGAATGGCTGCGCTCGATGATTGCAGATCGTTCGGTCTCAGGCGCTTCCGAAGCCTTCTGGAATAACGTCGAGGCGTTCGAAAAGCGCTCGGATGCCCAACTCGCCAAGGACGTCACCATTGCACTGCCGATCGAACTKAGCGCTCAGCAGAACMTTGCGCTCGTACGGGATTTTGTCGAGCGCCACATTACATCGAAGGGCATGGTGGCCGATTGGGTCTATCATGACGCCCCTGGCAATCCGCACGTTCATTTGATGACGACGTTGCGGCCGCTGGCCGAAGACGGTTTCGGCGCCAAGAAGGTTGCCGTGCTCGGGCCGGACGGCAATCCGATCCGCAACGATGCAGGCAAGATCGTCTATGAACTCTGGGCTGGAGGTATMGACGATTTCAACGCGTTTCGCGACGGATGGTTTGCCTGCCAGAACAGGCATCTGGCGCTGGCCGGTCTCGACCTTCGCGTCGACGGCCGCTCCTTCGAAAAGCAGGGGATCGATCTCGAACCGACCATCCACCTTGGCGTCGGGACCAAAGCGATCGAGCGGAAAGCCGATGTTGCTACGAAGCCGGTCGAGCTCGAGCGCATCGAACTGCAGGATGCGCGCAGAGCCGAAAACGCGAGACGGATMGACCGGAGCCCAAAACTCGTCCTCGACCTGATCACGCGTGAGAAAAGCGTGTTCGACKAGCGTGATGTCGCCAAGATCCTGCATCGTTACATCGACGATCCCGCCCTGTTCCAAAGCCTCATKGTGCGGATCATCCTGCATCCCGACACGTTCCGCTTTGAGCGCGAGCGGGTCGACCTTGCCACCGGTGCCAGATTGCCCGCCAAATACACGACGCGGGAAACAATCCGGCTGGAAGCGCAGATGGCCAATCGCGCCATCTGGCTCTCTCAGCGTTCGTMACATAGCGTGCGAAACGCGGTGCTCGAAGCGACCTTTGCCCGTCATGACCGCCTGTCGGAAGAGCAGAGAACCGCGATCGGGCACGTGGCGGGATCCGAGCAGATCGCTGC
>NZ_JARWLB010000075.1:0-2875 GCF_047445835.1 Rhizobium sp. BR 317
GGGCTCTTGTGTCATGCAATGTCGTCGCACATCGACCTCGGTTTCGAAGATTCGGTCGAAGTGTTCACGGGCCGCATGGCATTCGCCGCGGCGATTGGAGCCAAAGTTATTGCGACCAACGCGGCCGCCCGACAAAGAGAGGCAACATTCCGTCGCAACGTCGAAACCATACTGAGAAGAGCGGAAGCCTTTGATATCATCGTTGGCCTGGAAAACCCAGGAGACGGCAGCGATAGCCTGATCAACACCGCGCGGGACGGTATTTCTCTTGTTGAGGAATTCGGATCGCCCTTTCTAAAGCTAAATTACGACGCTGCAAACACGGCGTCACATCGACCGGACATGGACGATCTCGCAGGTGATGGAATCCTGGCGCTGCCGGAATCGGCGCACGCCCATATCAAGGATGTCCGTGAAACCGACGAAGGTTGGTTTTTCTGCGATATCGGCGACGGCAAGGTCGGGTGCGAGCGCCTCCTGGCTGCAATCGCAAAGCTCGACAGCCTCCCGGTCAGTATTGAACTTCCCTTGAGACTGCATCGCAATCGGCAGGCGCAGCCCGTTCGCCGCCAAGATCCCGTGCCGCTGTCAACGATCGAGGACTCGCTGGGTCGGTCGCTCAAGGTCGTCCGGCGAGCGCTCAACCACAATCAATGACCGTGTCTKGAGGAGGACGCAGTGCAACGTTTTGTAAACAACCRCGATGAKGTCGTGGAAGATACCATCAGGGGCTTTGTGAAGGCACACCKAGACATCGTGCGCCTCGCCGAAAACCAACGCGTGGTGACGGCGATTGACCGGCCCGCGCAAGGAAAAGTGGGTGTCGTAACTGGAGGTGGCTCCGGACACGAGCCTGCCTTCATTGGCTATATAGGCCGCAACATGCTCGACGCGGTCGCGGTCGGCGAGCTGTTTTCGTCGCCAACGGCAAAGAGCTTTCATGATGCCATACGCGAAGCGAATGGTGGAAACGGCGTCGTTGTCCTCTACGGAAATTATGCCGGAGACAACATGAACGTGAAAATGGCGATGAAACTCGCCGCGAAGGACGGCATCGAGGTTGCCACGGTGGTTGCGAACGATGACGTGTGCTCCGCCTCCGCCGAGGAGCGGGAGAAGCGCCGAGGCGTTGCCGGAGAGATCTTCATGTGGAAGGTCGGCGGAGCGAAAGCGTCGATGGGCGCCAGCCTATCCGAKGTTCGTGACGCAGCGCAGAAGGCCATCGACAATTGCCGCTCGGTCGGTGTCKGATTGGGGCCGTGCACTCTTCCAGCGGTCGGACATCMGAACTTCCAGATCGAGCCTGGCACCATTGAAGTCGGTATCGGCCATCACGGCGAGCCGGGCGTGCGAGTAGAAGCGCTCAAGAGCGCATCAGAGGTCGCCAAGGATATGTGCCAGATCGTGCTGGATGATCATGATCTCGGCTCGGGGACAGAAGTGGCCGTACTGGTATCTGGCCTTGGCGCGACACCGCTGAACGAACTTTACATTCTCTTCGACACAGTCGAGGAGGAAATCTCCGGCCGCGGCCTMAGGATCCACAAAGCGTATGTTGGTAACTACTTCACGTCTCTTGAGATGGTTGGAGCGACTTTGACGGTCATGGCGCTCGATGAAGAGCTAAAGTCGCTACTGGAGGTCGAGGTTCGCTGCGCGGCGACGCTTTAAGGAGGGAACAATGCAAAAAATGAATAACGCGGCAGCCGGAGAAATCGTAGTCTCCATKGCAAGAGCGATCATCGATAACCGCGCCTACCTCAGCGAGATCGACGGCAAGATTGGCGACGGCKATCACGGAATAAATATKGCGAAAGGTTTCGGTTTAGTGGCCKACCGGATACGCGGCAAGGAGCTATCGCTCGCAAAAGCGCTTGAGACCCTCGGAACAGTCCTGATGACCGAGATCGGCGGATCTATGGGTCCGCTTTACGGTGTGATGTTCACCGAGTTTGCCCAGCAGATCGATCAGGTCGACCAGATCGACAACAAGACGTTCAGCCGAATGCTGCATGCTGGCTTGACGGGTATTCAACAAATTGGTTCGGCCAAAGTCGGCGACAAGACATTGCTTGACACGTTGGTGCCTGCTGTTGAAGCTTTTGACAATGCGACATCAGAAGGGAAATCCTTCGACGAGGCATTGGAACTCCTCGTTGCGGCAGCCGAAAGTGGCCGCGATTCGACGGTGAACTTGATCGCGCGGATCGGCCGAGCCAGCAGGCTGGGCGAACGATCGCTCGGCGTGCTGGATGCTGGTGCGACGTCTTGCGCGCTGATCCTCAAGGTGTTGTCTGAGGGAACCCGTAATAGGCTTCAATAGTGTCATCGCTTCTTGAGCGTGATCATAGTGAGAACCGAAGTGATGCCGAGCTTAAGGGGAAGCCAATCCAGAGTGCCGCTCGGTTATTGATGTGAAACGCGCCGCGATAAAAATCCGGCAACAGTCCTCCGTGTACCGCCCGAGGGTGGACACCCGTTTTCGCGGCCATCCGGGAATCAAATTTAGCGGACAGATTGGGTCGGCGGCGAACTATGCATTAGGTCTCCKGGCACCATCGCTCTCGCTTGCAGGGTCGGGTTCCGCAAACCGCGAAAGGCACGACTCATCGCAACTTAGGCGGTGCCACGACTGAAGCTGACGCGACATTCGGTCACGCGGCGACGCAGAGTCCTTCGCTCAGCCAACACCTGACCCGCTAAATMGAAGACACGAGTAATCGGCCTGCGGGCAGCGACGACCTGGCACGAAGCTCGAAAATCGTGCGTCGAACGGTGGCCCAAACGGAAGCAAGCCAATCCCGCTTGTCTGTGATGGMGTCCTGGCCCGGTTCCGGATCTTCCACGATCAACCCATAAAGGGTCCGCTAGCAAG
>NZ_JARWLB010000076.1:0-2819 GCF_047445835.1 Rhizobium sp. BR 317
CGTCAATGCCTTCCAAGACCTTCGAAAATTCGCCCCAGCGAGTAATCTGCTTGAATTTGTCGGGATGGAGCGTGTCGAGCGAGACATTGATACGCCGCACGCCCGAATCGGCAAGTTCGGCGGCGAATTTTGATAGTTGCGAACCGTTGGTCGTCAGCGTCAGTTCGTCGAGCGCACCCGAATGGACGTGCTTGCCAATCTCGCGCACCAGGAACATGACATTCTTGCGCACCAGCGGTTCCCCGCCAGTCAGGCGCAGCTTACGCACACCCTTGGCGATGAAGGCGGAGCAGAGCCGGTTCAATTCCTCCAGCGTCAGAAGATCCTTCTTCGGCAGAAAGGTCATGTTTTCCGCCATGCAATAGGTGCAGCGGAAATCGCACCGATCCGTCACCGAAACCCGGAGATAAGTGACGGCGCGTCCGAACGGGTCGACCATCGGCGTTTTGGCGCCAATGAGCTCAGTAGCGTCGGCCTGATCGATGGTGACGGTATCCAACGAAATTCTCCTGTTGAACCAATGTCGTGAGCGAAATGGGCGGCGTTACCGGTKAAACACTGTCTTTCCGTCGGGGGAAGTGAACGCAAAGAATTCCTCCAGGCAGGATTCTGCGGTACTGCGCAACGATCGAATTGTGCTACGTTCGTTTGCCTTGTTATCGGATTTTTGCTTTACCTTGTCCAGTCGATGCTGGCCAGCAAAAGCAAGATGTCAACCGAGGAGCGAATGACGCTCAAGATCGACAATKATCGTCCMGTACCGCGAGTAATTCCGCCAGCTCAGATCATCAATGGCCACAACCAGAAGTCTTATTGTATGGACGCCGGGTTCTTGTACTTCAATTGCCGCAAGATCGTGTCGTCGCTGACCTGCATGCCGAGCCGGTGCATCAAGTACTCAGCCGGGCGACCGCCCATCCTGTGCCAACCAAGCCCACAGCCATGCGTTCAGTTCGTCGCATACAKGGTGAAGCAGTCTCAGACAACCTGTCGGTGAGCTCCGTCACCMGCATTTCGGGTACCTACACTGCCGCCGGTTCAGTGCGAGTTCGATTTTCATCAAGATGCCATGATGCTAAGCTCTGACAATCGCACGTGACATTGCGCGGCGTAAGAACAAATCAAATTCCTGCAATTTGCGGCCCGACAGGTACAATTCCTGAGGGATTTAGGGATGTGATGGAGTAATAGCCCCGTTTTATGTGCTCGAGATTCACGGTCTCGCGGACGCCCGGAACGGTTAGCACCCGTGCCAGATAAGCGCTCACAGATGGATAGTCCTGTAACCGCCGCACATTGCATTTGAAAAGGCTGTAATAGACCGGTTCAAAACGGACAAGCGTAACGAACACCCGAATGTCGGCTTCGGTAAATCTCTCGCCGAATAGAAAATCGCCAGAAATGCTCAGCCGTCTCTCAAGCAGGTCTAGCGCTAAAAAGACGTCCGCCACCGCGCTCTCATAAGCCTCTTGAGATGTAGCGAACCCAGCACGGTAAACGCCGTTGTTAAAAAGCGGGTATGTCCAGTTGTTGAGCTCTTCGACCTCGGCGCGTAATGCCTCCGGAAAGAGGTCGCAATCCGACGTCGCGTACTGGCCAAAACCAGAGTTGAAAATGCGGAGAATGTCTGCGGACTCATTATTGACGATGGTCTTGGCCAAATTGTCCCACAATACCGGAACAGTMGCCCGTTTTGAGAAGTCCGGGGCAATTCTMTGGTAAATCTCACGGAGATAACTTGCCCCTTCGAATTCGTGCTCGGCCGTTCCCGAACGCGGGCCGAAGTGCCATCCGCGTTCTGTTAGCTCAGGCTMAACTATGCTGACCGAAACCACTTGCTCCAGCCCTTTGAGCTTTCGCGCAATGAGCGTGCGGGACGCCMAGGGACAGCTCAATGCAACGATTAGGCGGAAGCTCCCGGCCTCTGCTTTGAAAGCATGTTGGCCATCTKGTCCAGGCTCACCGGTGGGTGTAATCCAGTCTCGGAAGCTCGAAGGCTGTCTGATGAACTTGCCTCCGGCATCCGTCTCAAGGGTTCGTATATCGTGCCCTTTATTTCCCATCKATTTTATCCTTTCTTCAAGTCTCCCGCGAGGAGAGAACACACACACGAACCCGTGGTGGGGCCAAACCCCAGACGCTCCGCCTTGCTAGGATTGCTCCTCCTCGGCTTCCAAGAGAAGCGCCCCTAGGTCGAGCGGCTTGTTGAGTGCTTGTGCGTCTGCTGCAGTCAAGTMATGCCGCCACCCCTCCCAAAAACTCGGATCGCGATCCCAAGCAAGTTCAATGCCGTTACCGTCAGGATCGCTCATATAGATGGCCAGATGGCTCGTATGGTCTGCAGCCCCATCAATGGGATACTGTTTATTCATCAACCGCTGAAAAGCACGCGCAAGATCGCGGCGGCTCGGATAATTAATCGCAAAGTGATAGAGACCAGCCGTCCTTTGCGGCGCAGGCGGGGCACCTTTGCTTTGCCAGGTGTTMAGGCCAATCTGGTGGTGATAGCCTMCCGCTGACAGGAACGCAAAACTTCCCAGATTAAAGTTGAGATTGAATCCTAGAACGTCGCGATAGAACGAAATGCTACGATCAATATCCGCTACCTTCAGGTGGATGTGACCAATGCGGGTTTCGGGCGGCGTGCGGTATTCAACCATTATTTCTCCATTCTTGCGGATGCCAGATGTTCAGCCCCGCGCCAGGATGCATCGAGGCACCACCGAGCGCGGCTCACCCGGATACAGCCGGTGCCATCTCGGATCTGGTTGCTATTGAGCACCTTTGCTGACGTCAATAAAACTCGGATAGTCTCGAAG
>NZ_JARWLB010000077.1:0-2733 GCF_047445835.1 Rhizobium sp. BR 317
CTTGCGGTCCCCGGAGACGTAGGAAACACCGAGGTTTGCAGCATCGTCGAGCGATCGCAGCGGGACCATCTTGTCCGTATCCACCGAGCGGACCTTCACCTCGCCACCGAACGGCTGGATGATGCCGGCCAAGGCGCGGATAAAAGCGTCCTGCCCCTGCCCATCAAGCCCGGCTACGCCGACGATGCTCCCCTTGGGAAGGTCGAAATCGAACAGGCGCGCCGACCGGTGCGCGGCGAGACCTGTCGCAGTTAGTATTAGAGGGGCCGAGAGCGCCTTCATTCGGGAGGCGTATTCTGTCGCATCGCTGGCGCGCCGATCTGCCGGCGTCATCATGGACAGCAGGTTTTCCTCGGTAATCTCGTCCTTTCCGAGCGTACCGACAGTTATCCCATCACGCAGGATCGTCGCACGGTCGGCGATACGCACGAGTTCGGCGATCCGGTGGGTGACGATGAGGATCGTCGCGCCCTCGGCACGAAGGCGGTCGATTTCCGCATGGAGCCGGAGGGTCGAGTCGAGGTCGAGCGCGGCCGAAGATTCGTCGAGAATCAGCACCTGCGGCTTGCGAAGGATAGCCCGGGCGATGACGATCCACTGTTTGATGCTGAGTGGGAGGCTGCCTGCCAGCTGATCGAGGTCTACGGGTTTTCCGACGAGCCGCGCCACGATTTCAGCCGCTTCTGTCCGCCGATCGCCGGTCGACTGCGAACGAAAGACACCGTCACGACCGACATAGAGGTTCTCGAACACGCTGGCCTCGTCGGCAACCAGGACTTCCTGGAAGATGGTGGTCAGGCCGACCCGCTTGGCGTCGACGGGCGAGGCAACCTTTTCACCCAGGATCGTGACTTTGCCTGCGTCCGGATGCAAAACGCCCGACATGATCTTGGTCATCGTGCTCTTGCCGCTGCCGTTCTCGCCGACGATGGCGTGCACCTCTCCGGCGCGGGCCTCGAAGTCGCACTTCTTGAGTGCCCTCGTCTCCCCGAACGCCTTGGCGACATCTATCATTCTGACTGTTATCTCGCTGCCCATCGCAGACCTCCCACCCGCAACGTCCGCCAAGGCGGCTTTTACGATCATCCAAGGTCCCGCCCGGCGGTTAAGCCACCGGGCGGATCCGGCTTACTGGGCTACCGGCTTCCAGGGATCGGCAGGACGCTCGAAGTACTGGTCGGCAATCGCACTTGGGAACCATCCGTCCGCCTTCGGTTCGACGAAATCAGTCGAGTTCAAATCGCAATCCTCGGGGATCGCAGCGCGAACGTCATCGATTGTGAACGGCAGGACTGGGCGCAGGAAGGACTGCACCTTTGGCCCCTGCCCTTCGAGCGTGCGGAGCATGATCTCCCACATCTGCTGCATCTCGCGGCGCGGCGGCCAGATATGGAAGCCGGCATCAATCCATTCCGGATTCTTGCGCCAGTAACATGCCGCCGAAGCCTCGCCGCCCAGCGTAATCGGCACCATGTCGCGGCCCGACTGGAGCATGGCGTTCAACACGCCGTTCTCCTGCGCGCCCTGTGTCAGAATACCGTCAATCTGGATGGGGTTCGTCGCCAGAAATCTCTGCACCTCGACCTGTGCTACCTGGTCGGTCCACTTGCCAGCCACTTCGCCGACAATCTTGATGTCGGGATACTTTGCCAGCGCGTCTTTGGCGGCCTTGTCGAAGCTGTCGGATGAGGCGAAGCCAGGGATGCCCGACACGAGAAGCACGTTGCCTTTCTTGCCGATCTTGTCTGCGAGCCAGGTGGCCATCTGGCCCCCGCCCTGCGCGTGATTGGCAGCGCCGTTGATCGCGTAAGGCGACGTCACGTATCCTGAAAACGAGAAGACAGGAACGCCTGCCTTATAGGCGTACTCAATCGTCTGGTTGAGAGCGGTGACGTTCGAGCAGCAGATGATGATGGCATCAACACCATCATCAACCATCTGGCGCATCTGCTGGATCTGGACGGCGTCCTTGAGGTCGGACTGGGTGACCACGACTTCAGATACGAGCCCCGCTTTTTTGGAGCGCGGCAAGAGGTCATTCATGACGGCATCGAGGGCCGCTGCGCGCCACGTATTGCCGGCATAGCTACTGGCGTAGCCGATCTTCCAGGGCGGTCCCTTCTTCGGTTTGAAGTCCTTGTAGGCACTCGCTCCGAGCGGAACCTGCGGGTCGACGACCTCGTAGATTTTCTTCTCGTTGGCGGGGAGCTGGTCGACGCCGTCAGCCCAGGCCGTGGTCGTCAGGGCGCTGACCGCGATCAGCGCCCCCATGGTTCCGGTTAAACTCCGTCTCATTGGATGCTCCTCCCAAGAGATTGTTTCAGGCGACTTTCGCCCTGGTTGCGGATGCCTGCCGGATTTCCTCGAGGATCGGCAGCAGGTATTTTCTGAACTCGGTGTAGTCTTCGGTGACCGGGAAATGACCGAGCTTCTCCATCGTCCAGAACTTGCTGCCCTTGACGAGATCGGCGGCGATCTTGGTGTCGGCCGGGGAGGTATTCGGATCGTATTCGCCCGTCAGGAAGTACAGCATGCACTTCGACGTATCGATCTTGCTCGCCTCTTCGGGTGAGACATTGTGGTCGTAGTAGTAGTAATAGAGGTCACCTGCGAAGACGCCCGGACCGCCGCAGCTATATTCCCACTGGATTTCGCGGACATTGGCTTCTGGTGAGTAGGGCGAGATATTGAGCATCATGGCCGCGCCGATGGAGGTGCGGTTCACGTTTGGGT
>NZ_JARWLB010000078.1:0-2729 GCF_047445835.1 Rhizobium sp. BR 317
TGGTAGCCATTGTCGTTCTCCTGACTGAGTTGCMGAAGCCGCCCCTTGCGGCCTCGATAGCGGTMGAGAGGCGCCGATCTGGCCGACTGCATCMCAACGGGACCGCAGCGCTAGCGCAGGACGGCGAAAGCCGGACTTGTTGTCCCGCGAGGAATGCAGCAGAGCTGCAGGGGAAGAAGTTCGGTGAAGCCGTTGCAGGATCAGGACAGATTGGCGTCAGACCCGCCTGAAGAGAGGTCGCAAGGGATGGCTTCTCCGCCACCGGTCTCGCGAGAACGATGCTGGCAACGGACTTTCAATCATGAGCCGGCATAGCTGGCAGATCTGATTTCGCCCGGTGAACCTTGGTCTGAGCCCGTTTCTGATCCGCGCCACGCACGTATCAACCTCATATCCGGTCGCCGTTCCAACGGCTGCACCATAATCCCGCCTGCGGCGGCGAGGGCTCAGGAGGACGAGACCATTCTCGATGACGGCGTTTGAAGCCAGGCCGCAATTCGGTCGTCCACCTGGTTCCGGCGAGGCTGATCAGGCCTGTACCGAACTGGTATGCGCTTACGTGGTCACGGCCTGATTACCGCGCCCTCAATCAAGACGCCCGCGCTGGTGTACTTCCAAAGTGCCACCACCAGCTTACGTGCCAGCGCCGTGATCATCACTTTCTTGAAGCGGCCGCCGTTTTGCGCGACTCGCTCATTGAACCAGCGACTGAGCGTTGATGATGGCTGGTGCCTCAGCCAAAGCCAGGCCATCTCAAGCAACGTTGATCGGAGCCGAGGATTCCCAGACTTGCCGATGCCCTGTTCCCGATCGATCGAACCACTCTGCCAAGGCGTCGGTGCTAACCCCGCATACGCAGCAACCTGCCGCCGGTTGTCGAAGTGCCGGAACAGACCCTCGCCCCATAGCACGGCGGCGAATTCGGGCCCGATGCCGACGACCTTAGACAGCAAAGCCACCTCTCGCGCAGATTGTCGTTCTTCGATGAGCATGTCGTMACGCTCTGCTTCGACCTCCTTGATCTGATCAATCAGCAGCTCCATGCGGGCAAACTCTMGCAGGACCTGCCGCTTCATGTTTAKGGGCAAAGGTCGCCCGTCGCCCGTACGGAGCATCTCCAACTGTTCCCGTCGATCGCGACGCAAAGGATCGTAACCGGTGATGCCCTGCGAGAAGAGAAGACCTTTGATACKGTTGCTGTGTCGGATACGCTCTTCCATCAGAACTTTCCGCTCCCGCACAATGCGCCGACGATCTTCTTCATCMGGATTCGGAACTCTCAACATCGAGCAGACCCGCGGCTCTCCGCGCTTGAACGCAAGCAAAGCCCGGATCAAACTCTCCCCGTCTAACCTGTCGGTCTTCACCCGCMGTTTGCGGCGTGACGTGGCAATCGAGGCTGCATCAACGACATGGCTCTCGTAACCCTCGGCTGTCAGCGCTCGGTGGACCCAGAAGCCGTCGAGGCCGGCCTCCTGGATGATCACAAATGGATAGTGACGGCCGGTTCGGTCGTGAGCTTTCCGCTTCAAGGCCGCGAGCTGGGCAAAGAGAGCGCCAATATCGCCTCCGGGGATAATGTGGCGGGACATCTTGTCCCCGGCGCCCGGTGACATCGTGGTTAGCAGCCACGTCTTTTTGCTCAATTCGATCGAGGCGAAGATTGCCCCGAGTTTCTCTTGAGGAGTACCTGCTGCACGAGCATTATCTTGCGACATCGTCSTGCTCCTTTCCGCAACGGCGTTGACGTCAACCGGATCAGAACAGATCGCCGCCACTACTCATAGGATCTCGATGGCAGTCGCAACGACCGGGGACGATCGGACCGCACCCGCCGGGGTCCCCGTCGCCTCACGCGATGGGGTGGCACAGGCCGCAATGCAATGGAGGGCGGCAAGGCGAAGATTTGTTAGTCGGAGAGAAGGAGGGCGCAGCCGGCCGGGGTAAGAAATCTGCGAACGCCGTTGCGGGAAGACGATCGAGGCGCAGCCGCTCTCCGGTCAGACATGCCCCCATCGAGCCCGCAGATGGAGCGCCGGAAACAAGTGGAAAGGACATGGCTGTGGCTGTCTTGTACGGGTGGAGGACGGCTTCGATACTGGTGCGCCGGCCGGCCCTTCACACTKGTTTCAGCTCAGGCCATACCAGGTTCCGCGACCCGCTCCGTGCAGGGTMAGGTGTCCCTCATCGGTCAACGCGCGCAGATGATCCTTGACGGTATTCCGGCTTGCGCCCGTGGCTTTGGCCGCGTCMATCACGGTAACTCTACCACGCTYGCGTGCCAGCTCGAGGATAGAGACCGACAACTCCGGCAGATCGCCCAGAAGGATGCGCTCACGCTCCATCTTCCGCTCGAGACGTTGCTTTTGTCGCTGCAGGCTTCGCAGGAAGAATTCGACCCAGGGATTCCAGTCCTGCCGATCCGTGCGGATCGTGCCTTGCGTGCGGCGAAGCGCGAGGTAATAGGCTTCCTTGTTCTGCTCGACGATGCTTTCGAGCGAACTGTAGKGCACGTAGGCATAGCCGGCGCGAAGCAGCAGCAGGGTAGTCAAAGCCCGCGACAGTCGGCCATTGCCATCCTGGAACGGATGGATTTCCAGAAAAACCACGACGAACACAGCAACGATCAGCAAAGGGTGAAACGTGCCATCTGCCTCCTKGGCCTGTTGCCAGGCAACCAGTTCCGCCATTCGACCGGGCGTATCGAACGGCGAGGCCGTCGCAAAAAC
>NZ_JARWLB010000079.1:0-2700 GCF_047445835.1 Rhizobium sp. BR 317
GGCCTGGCGGCCGAAGAAGTAATCGACGACCTCCCAAGTTGTCCCGCGACCTCCGCGCCGGCTTCATCCGTCGGCGCGGAGGACCCACKATAAGGAACCAGAAGTTGGAATTCCACAAGATACAGCGTTTGCCCCCTTACGTCTTCGACCAGGTGAACCGTCTCAAGTCCAGCGCGCGCGCGGCCGGAGTCGACATCATCGATCTTGGAATGGGCAATCCCGATCTTCCCACGCCAAGCTGGGTTGTGGACAAGCTATGCGAAGCKGTGCAGCATCCGCGCACGCACCGCTATTCGGCTTCCAAGGGCATTATCGGGCTTCGCCGCGCCAAGGCTGCGTATTACGCCCGCCGGTTTAATGTGAAGCTTGATCMGGATACCCAGGTTGTTGCGACGCTCGGGTCCAAGGAGGGGTTTGCGAACATGGCACAGGCCATAACCGCCCCCGGGGATGTCATTCTCTGTCCGAACCCTTCCTATCCGATTCATACGTTCGGATTTCTCATGGCAGGGGGCGTGATAAGGTCGGTACCGGTMGAGCCGGATGAGACCTTCTTCCAAGCTCTCGAAATGGCGGTGCGGCATTCGGTACCGAAGCCTCTGGCGCTCATCATAAGCTACCCGTCAAACCCCACCGCTCGCGTCGCGACGCTCGATTTCTATAAGGACGTCATCGCCTTCGCGAAGAAGCACGATCTCATCGTTCTGTCGGATATCGCCTACGCTGAAATCTACTTCGACGGTMCCCCGCCGCCGTCTGTTCTCGAAGTCCCCGGCGCGATCGACGTGGCCGTCGAATTCTCCTCGATGTCGAAGACATTCTCGATGCCCGGTTGGCGCGTTGGGTTTGCGGTGGGTAACGAACGGCTCATCCGAGCGTTGACGCGCGTGAAATCGTACCTGGACTACGGAGCATTCACGCCGATACAGGTCGCCGCCGCTCATGCCCTAAACTCGGACGGGGAGGACGCCGCGCGGGCAAGAGACATCTACAGGACGCGCAGAGATACACTGGTGAAGACCTTTGCCGATGCCGGCTTCGACGTTCCAGTTCCTGCGGCCACGATGTTCGCATGGGCGAAGATACCCCCGCATTTCCGACACCTTGGCTCGCTGGAGTTTTCGAAACTCGTGCTCGAGAAGGCACAGGTCGCGATTTCGCCGGGTATCGGTTTCGGTGAGATGGGTGACGAATACGTACGGCTGGCTTTCGTGGAGAATGAAGACAGGATCCGGCAGGCCGCACGGAACTTGAAGCGGTGGCTTTCTGCAAGCGCGCGACAGCCACAACTGGATAAAGCGATGAAAGGATTTTGAAGATGCCGATCCTCGGATCTTGCCAATGTAAAGCGGTACAGTATGAAGTGTCGGAACTGGACGGCCCGATGTGGAACTGCTTCTGCCAGACGTGCAGAAAGTCCCATGCGGCCGATCATAACACTGCAGCCAAGGTGAAGAGTGATAACTTCAAGCTGATTTCCGGCGAGGACGTCCTTCACAGCTTTGAGTMGACCCCTGGAAAACTGAGGTGGTTCTGCTCACGGTGTGGTTCGCACGTTTATGCCGAACGGCCTGCCAACCCGKAGATGAAGGTGCTGCGGGCAGGCACTTTTGACACCGATCCTGGTTMGGTTCCTATGTCCAACGTCTGGCTGTCCCACGCCAGGCCGTGGCTTGCTCACGACCCCGCGAAGGAAAACTTCGAAGAGTTCCCGTGATCTCCACGGTTGCCCGCGCCAAGGGCCKATCGACCATGAGTTCGATCTGCCCGCTTCCCCAGCGGGGAAGGCTGGATGATCGAATGGCACTTGCCGCGTTCGACGCGCKGAGGWTGGGATGYTCCGTATGCCCCCAATCGAAACGGTTGCCTTCTTCGGATTACCGGACACCCTCAATAGTGCTTTGGTCCTGTCCTGATCGCGATGGCTGCCAGATCGCTTCAGATCGGGCGGAACTCCGCTTGAGAACCTCCGACCGACGTCAGGTGCGTGACAACATGCTTTTGGAACTTTGAGGGCGTCGAGCGACCAACCGGTTTCATCGAAGTCAACCCGACATCCCGATATGGGCATGGCGGCACTATTGACAGATTAGCAGACAATCTGTCATTCTATAGTTCACCGAGCGAGTTCTMGGAGCGTTCAAAGACGGCAGTCACAATTCGGCAAGAGGCCCGGGCATCGGATGTCCTGGCGCGATCTGCTGCTGCCTAAAGGGGAGGATGGGCATGACGAAAGACGTCGCCGTAAGCATGACGGCCGTTGCCAAATCGTTTGGCGAAACGAAGGCATTGAAGAAATGCGATTTTGCCGCCAAGGCAGGKGAGGTGCACGCGATCGTTGGCGAGAATGGCAGCGGCAAGAGCACCATGGCGAAGATCATGTCCGGCGTTATCGCTGCCGATGCAGGATCTGTCCTGATCCTTGGCAAGTCCATCACCTCGCCAGTCGATGCMAAAGGGGTTGGTCTMGCTACGATCTTCCAGGAAGWCCTTGTCGCCGATGAAGCGAGTGTCCTCGACAACCTTTTCGTAGGAAGCGAGGACCTGTTCTCGCTTCGGAAAGCCTCCAGGGAACGTGAAAGCGCTGCGCAAAGCCTCCTCGACCGCCTGGTGGGAAAGCCTGTCGATCTCCGGCAGAACGTCGGTGATCTTCCGCTCAGCATCAAGCAATGGATCGTTATCGCCCGGGCCGTTCTGAGG
>NZ_JARWLB010000080.1:0-2673 GCF_047445835.1 Rhizobium sp. BR 317
GGGTGTTGTTTTCGGTCGCATTGATCGCGTAGGGCGATGTCACGTAACCCGAGAACGAGAACACCGGAACGCCCTTGGAGTGCGCGTATTCGATGGTCTGGTTGATGGCCGTTACGTTCGAGCAGCAGATGATGATAGCATCGACGCCGTCGTCGACMATCTGGCGCATCTGCTGGATTTGCGTCGCGTCCTTCAGGTCGGACTGCGTGACGACAAGCTCAGATACCAGTCCAGCCTCCTTGTATTTCGGAAGCAKAACCTCGTTCAATTCAGTGAGGATCTGGGCACGCCACGTGTTGCCTGCATAAGTGGATGCGTAGCCGATTTTCCATGGCGGCGGCCGCTTCGCCACAAAATCCTTGAGCKGCGTACCACCGAGGGGAATTGCMGGGTCCACGAGCTCGTAAAGCTTTTTCTGGTCCGGTGGTAGCGAGTCTAAGCCGTCCGCGAATGCGGCGGTGGTCATCAGGCCTAGCCCGGTGATCACGCTCAATGCGGTGTAAACCTTCTTTAGCATGTGTAGGGTCTCCTCCCCTCTGTGCATCCGCTACAGCAGTTGACGCCGTTGGCGTCGAGCCACGGAATTGGTGAAAAGTGTTTCGATTTCGGATTGGTGGCGGGCGGCTTGCGCCGCCCGCGGAACGGTCAGTTCCTGAGGCCAGCCTGTTTCAACAGAGGCATGACGCGGTCGTTGAAKAACGGCAGCTCTTCGTTGTAGTCGACCATTGTGAGAAGCGCGCCGTCGACGCCCGTGTTGCTCAATCCGACGAGCTTGTCGGCGACCTGTTCCGGCGTTCCGACGATCGGGTAGCCGCCCCAGCCAGCGATAAAGCKCTCCTTGAACTTCTGGTACATCTCTGCCGAGTGGTTCTGCGACTGAACCTGAAGAACCTCGCAGATGTTTTCGCAGGCTTCCCAATCGCCCTTCTGGTTCACGTAGTAGTCGTAGTAATCCCGGGCTTCCTTTTCGGTCTCGCGAACGACGACCGGGCACGCGGTGAAGGTTCCGAGTTMGCGCTTGTATTCCTCGCGAGCCAGCTCCTTCACCTTCTTCACCCACGCTGCGCCCGATTCCATGTCCTGCATGAAGCCGAAGTTGAAGTCGCAGAACTTGGCTGTGAAGTGCAGGCCCTTGCCCGACGAACCGGCGCAGATGAGGACCGGGCGACCCGTCTCTTTGTTATAGGGCTTCGGCTCGCTGAACGCGTCTTTCACCTTGAGGAACTGGCCGTCAAAKGTGACGCCGTTCTTCGTCCACAGAGATTCGACGATTTCCATCCATTCCGTGGCATATTCGTAGCGGGTGTCGTGTTCCATCATCGGAACGCCGAACATCTCCATTTCMGGGGTAAACCAACCCGTCACCAGGTTCAGGCCGTATCGGCCCTTCGAAATATTGTCGATCGTCGTCGCCATCTTCGTCGCGACGATCGGGTTCAGGGTGGGGATATGCGTCGTCGAAAAAAACTGCAGCTTCGTGGTCACGGCAGCCAGGGCCGCGGCCCACGTGAACGTGTCCATGTTCACGCCGTTGAAGTTCGTCGGCCCGCCGAAACCGCGCCATCGGGMGATCGGCACCATGCATTCCCAGCCGGCCGCTTCAAGCTTTTTGGCAATTTCGACATTGTGTTCGAAGGTCGGTTCGAACGTTGATTCCGCGGTGGTGATGGCGCAAGCGCTGGAACAATTCGTTCCGAATACGCCAAGCTTCAGCTTGTTGCCGTTAAACATCGGGTTTCCGGCGGCGCRGAAATCATCGCTGGTCGTCATATTGAAGTCTCCTCCACAGAGTTAGTCTGTTCCCGGCCCGAAAGCCGGGCACCGATTAGATACCCATGTCCTCGAAGACTTCCTGCGCGACGCGGAAGCTGTCGATCGCCGCGGGCACGCCGCAATAGATCGCGACCTGAAGKAAAACTTCGCGAAGCTCGTCCTTGCTGAGGCCGTTATTGATCGCGCCGCGAACGTGCAGCTTCAACTMGTGGGGGCGGTTAAGGGCGGAAATCATGCCAAGATTGAGAAGGCTGCGCGAACGGCGGTCCAGGCCGGGCCTGTTCCAGATCTCGTTCCAGCAATACTCGGTGACAAGCTCCTGCATCGGCCAGTTGAACTCGGTCGCCTTGTTTACCGAAGCGTCCACATATGCACCGCCGAGAACCTCCCGACGGGTCTGCAGACCCTTTTCGAACCGTTCACTGACGGGACGCCCATTCACTTGCGATTTCATATCGGTGGCAATAGTCACGGATCAAACTCCTCATTATCGGCCGAAAGGCATTTGGTGGATGTCATAGGCMGAATGCTCGGCCAAACGTTTCAGGCGGCAGCATCGATCAGCGCTGCCGATCTAACCAATTTCCCGTCCTCGTAGAGGAGCGGGGCAATACTCTCGATAAACCGGGCCTCGATKACTTCCCCGAGAACGACGTCATGGGTGCCAACGGAGACTGCGGAGTTGAGGCTGCAAACGAATGCGGCCTGGGCGTCGCCGAGGACGGGAACTCCGCCAGCCCCGATCCACTCACCGTGAGMGAACCTCTCCTCTCCCTTCAGTTTTCCACTGAACAGCGGAACCAAAGGCGCATGACTAAGATGCAGCATGTTCACTGCGAATTTCCCCGCCAGCTTGAGCGGGCCGCTGATCGAAGCCGATTGGTTGATGCAAACCAGGAG
>NZ_JARWLB010000081.1:0-2658 GCF_047445835.1 Rhizobium sp. BR 317
GACGTGTACTTGGCAGTGCGACGCTACCTCCAAGTTACGAGCAACTGGGTCCACGTTTTTTTGAAGTAGCGAAAAGCCAACTTTGGCCAGGGGCGGAAAAACACACCCAGTGGCCGGGTGGTGAGCTTCCTGCCGATCGCTTCATGGCGAGCCAGGGGCCAATGGCAACAAGTCTCGCCGCAAGCCAAGAGCACGTGGAAGTTATCGCGCAGGGGCTTTTTAGCATGGTCGGGGACACAGTTTTGGTCAGCCACTCCGCTGGTGCGCCGTGCGGATGGGCATTGGCGGCGATTGGCGGTCCATTGGTGAAGGCTATTGTTGCAGTGGAGCCACTGGGCTGTCCTGGCTTCCAACATCCCCTTGGCCAATTTTCGCACGGTCTCAACGCCGCGCCCCTTTCCKGGGAACATGATCCGTTCATTCGGCCGATCGCGGTTGTATCAGGTGAAGCAAGCTGGATGCGTGAGGCAAATGCACAAGCCGTAGAATATATCCGGGGTCGGGGAAACGCCGTCGACCATATTCGGCTTGAGGAGAAGGGCATCTTCGGGAATGGTCACATGTTAATGTCTGAGTATAACTCGGACGATATTGCCCGTGAGATTATCGAATGGCTCAACGATCGCGTGAGCTGAGCCATTCTCATTTTCGTTGGCAGTTAATACTGCGTTCTTAGTTAGACTGACTCGTTGGTCATTCTTTTGGTGATAGCCCTCGAACCTTTCGGATTGCAGGTGCTTGTTGGAGGATTGTKAATGGAAAATCTTATCGCGCAAGTTGAGTCCTTTATGGAAACGTTTAATACGCGAGACTTCTCGAAGACGCTCGATTTCTTCACCGACGCTAGCGTATACGTGGACCCTTTCGGCGTCCAACACAGTGGACGCGCGGCAATTGGACAAGCGCTTGCGCCGAGTGACGATTTTTTGAACGCCTCCACACAATACAACGTTACTTCCACATCGATCGACGAGCGCACCTCGACTGCGATCGTCACATKGACCTTAGTCATAACAGCCGACGGCAATAGCTCTGCCATCGATGGGCTAGATATTCTTCGCTTCCGCGAGGGAAAAATMGCCGTTAAAAATGCGTTTTGTAAGGCGCGCGAGATTTCGACCCGTACGGTAGCACCGACGGTTTCTGAGGCTTAACTTCTCCCCATTTGGAATTGTTAACCCACCCGCCGATAGCGCCTTCCCGCGTAGCCTACGGCTATACCCATGACTATCAAAGCACCAATTGGAGCGTCTCTAATGCGAGATCCACGTTATGACATCCTTTTTGAGCCCGTTCAGATTGGTCCCGTCAGKACCAAGAACCGGTTCTACGTTGTCCCGCATGCTCTAAGCATGGGCATGTCCTCCATCGATKGAATGATMGCCTATCGAAGAGCTCGAGCCGAAGGAGGGTGGGGCGTCGTATGCTTGGAAGAAACGATGATCCATCAAACCTCTGACCATGCCCCGTTGCCGGACMCCTGTTTTTACAGTGACAGTCATGTCCCTCAACTAGCCCGCGTTGCCGCAGCCGTGAAAGAACATGGTGCGTTGGCTGGGGTGGAACTCGCACATGCGGGTGCGTCGGGACCGGCCGCTTCTMATCGCGAGCATCCATTATCTCCCACCGCGAAATTTCCTCACTACTATTACAACCCGATAACAGCCCGCACGATCGACAAACAAGATATTGCCCAATTCAGACGCTGGTACCGCGATGCGGCAGTCCGCGCCAAATCGGCCGGTTTCGACATCGTATATGTCTACTGCGCTCACAATTTGTCCCTTCTGCAAGACTTCCTTGATGTGAAAACAAACAAGAGAACCGACGAATACGGCGGCGTCTTCGAAAATCGCGTTCGACTCCTTCGCGAAACACTTTCTGATGTGAAGGACGCGGTTGGTGACACCTGCGCAGTTGCAGTTCGATTTGCKGTGGAAGACCGACGACGGGCATCTAATATTACCGCGCTTGAAGACGGGCGGCGCGTTGTTGAAGCACTTTCGGACGTCCCTKACCTGTGGGACGTCAATGTAAGCGACTGGCCATGGGATAGCGGAAGCAGTCGCTTCTTCGAAGAAGGGCAGCAAGAACCGTTCATCGACTTTGTGAAGAAGGTGACGAACAAACCCGTTGTAGGCGTCGGACGATTTACGTCGCCTGACGCGATGGTAAGCCAGATTAAGCGAGGAGTGCTGGATTTAATCGGGGCAGCACGACCTTCGATAGCCGATCCCTTCTTGCCAAACAAGATAAACGAAGGTCGCCACGATGATATTCGTGAGTGCATAGGATGTAACGCTTGCACAGCGGAGGTCATGACATACGTCCGTATTCGCTGTACGCAGAACCCGTCAGCAGGAGAAKAACATACGTTGGGCTGGCATCCCGAAAATGTTCCTCCCGCAGATKACCCGTCTAAGACGATTCTTGTTGTAGGTGGGGGTCCCGCGGGTCTCKAAGCAGGTCACACACTTGCAAAACGCGGTTACCAGGTTTCTATCGCAGACGGAGGATCGGAGTGGGGGGGACGGCTTGTGCGGGAGCGTAAAATGCCTCGCTTGAGTGCCTGGGGGCGCGTGGTGGACTACCGTGTTGGGCAACTGCAGACGATGCCAAATGCAAACATGTATCTTAACAGCGTCCTTACTGCGGACG
>NZ_JARWLB010000082.1:0-2636 GCF_047445835.1 Rhizobium sp. BR 317
CTGCAGTCACACCCCCGACAAAAGACCCCGCCCCGCGGGCGCCGTTGGGGCCGTCCGTCAAGCGCAATCTCCCTATCCCTAGGCGGTCGATGGGCGGTAAAGACCAGAACGTATCGCCGGAAAGTAGCGAGACCTGCTCGGCCAAGGTCATATTATCGAGCAATGCTCTCGTATCAGTCATCTTCTCTGCTTCCTCAATCTCAACACTTACCGTTCCCCAGATCGGGCATCTCGATATGCATATTGGGAAAGCTGGTGAGGTCGGCGTCATCCAAGGAGCCGTCCATCCATGAGAAGKACCCGTTTGTTCCCCAAGGCGCCGTCACCACGACGACGACATGTTCGCAGTCTTCACATGGCCGAGATGCCGTCACCGCTTTCCACTGAAAACAAGGACATCGCGGTTTGATMGATGTAAGCGGTGAAAGTTGTGCCGGCTGCGGCAGCGCCGGTTCTGGAGTTATTCCTGCGCAAGTTCGCGAGACAATTTGATAAACCTGAACATGCTTTATCAGACAATCTGTTGACAGACAATCCTCAGTCGCGCAGCCTCGTGTCGTCATTGATGATTCGATGCTTCCATCGGAGGCGGATCCCGATTGATGAAGCTTCTTCACCGCCTATGGACAAGGATGGACCACAATGGACAGGCTGTTGTCCCGTTTCCGGCTACAGACAAAAGTAATCATTTTCGTACTGCCTTTCATAATCAGTATTTGCGCGGTGGGGTTTTTGGGGCACTACGCCGCGGGTCTCCTACAAAGCCGCCTGGAAACCTCAAGCCAGGTGATGCAGGTGCTCTCGGGTTTCCGTGACGTCTCMGCCTCGATKAGAGAGTTTCTCGACGAGGCGTCGGAAGAAAGGCGCGATCGCGTGAAGGCTGACCTGCTCGCGCAGCAATCGCATCTGCAGGCTTTGGTGACGAATGCCGGAGCTACGGCGGAAAGCGAAGGCCTCCAGTCGGCAAACGCGATTATGCTGGACGTGGTGAACAATTTTGGTTCTCTCTGGAGCATCCATGAAAGCGAAGAGAAACTGATAAGCTCGATCGCCAATCATTCTGAATCGCTGGTTTGGTCGCAGAATGAAATGCTCAGGCTAGCAGACGAGTTAAGGAAGTCCGGCGAGCAGTCCGAGGGCGCCGCCAAATCGATGTTGCGCGATGCCGACAGGGTGACAGGCTATGCAACCTTCTTMCTTGATCTTGCMGCGGGCTACCAATTCGCCGGAACGACCGAGTTGAAACTCAAATATTTGGGCGGCAAAGTGGGCGAGTTGCGTCGGAGCGCCCGAAATCTGCGGGCTTCCTTGCCATCGGACGCCACAAAACTGTCGAGCTCGGTCGATKGCGCGGTGAAAAGCGTAACACAACTTCTGTCGCAGGGCGCTTCATCGGACAACACCGTAGGCCTCGACACCGCAATGTCCGCGTTCAAGGAAATCTCCGTCGCGATTAACGCGGTAGCGAACCAGCAAACAAAGAAAGCAATCGTCGAGTTCGCAGGTCTCGACCAACATTTGGCGAAGATCAGCAGCGCCTTGGACGGCAGCCGAAGACTTTCAGACTCCAGCTATCTCATCAGGATAAACCTTGCGCGCTTCATAGCCGACCCTACCGAACAAAACCGTGCGCAGCTCGTCCAKAACTTTGACAGAACGAAGAAGGAGATATTGGACATCTGGAGTGCCGCTTCCGACCTCGACCTTTTCAAGGCAGTCCAGAATACGGTGCCGCCGGCGGTAGAGGGTATGACGCAGGACAGTGCGAAGCTCGTCGAGATCTCGGAAGTGAGGCGTGCGCAATATAGGCAAACGACAGACCAGTTGAACACCATATKGGGCCACCTCACGACGTTTGCCGACGCCCAGCGCGCAAGAGCCATTGAAGAGACGGCTTACGCGAATGGCATTGGCCTCATCACKACATTTGCCGGCGTCCTCGTCGCACTTCTCGCTGGCTTCGGGATGATTGCGACTTTCAAAAAACCTGTTGTCCAGTTGACCGACGACATGCGGCGTTTGGCGGAAGGGGACCTYGACATTGAGATCGGCGGTTCTKAGCGCGCTGATGAGCTCGGAGAAATGGCCCGGGCGCTCTGTGTMTTCAGGGAGAATGCCGCGAGGAAGATCGAGATCGAGAACGACGCGGATMGTCAACGATCGGCTTCCGAAGCTGAACGTCGGCACAACGAGGCGGAGAAAGCCGAGATCGACAAACAGATCGGCGACGCCGTCGACAGTCTTGCCGCTGGGCTGGAGAGGTTATCCAACGGTGATGTTTCGAGCACGATCGATCAACCGTTCTCCGGGCGGCTGGAACAATTGCGACGGGACTTCAACAATTCGTTGCTGCGTTTGCAGGCGACGATGTCGGAACTTCGCGGCAACATCGTGCTCATTMGGCAAAATGCAGACAACCTCAGCAGTGGCGCCGATGATCTCTCCCGCCGCAGCGAGCGTCAAGCCGCGTMGTTGGAGGAGACCGCGGCCGCTGTTCATCAACTCACCGCGACGGTGCGTTCCTCGACAGAGCAGGCACAAGCMGCAGCCCAGCTGGTAAAAGAAACCAAGCAGGCCGCGGATGCGTCTGCTTCAGTGGTCACGGACGCGGTTGACGCTATGGGACGAATAGAAGC
>NZ_JARWLB010000083.1:0-2621 GCF_047445835.1 Rhizobium sp. BR 317
CAGGCCGCGGAACAACGCCTGCGCTTTCGCCGCCGGCATGCCGACATGAACGCCGGCTAGTCTGGCGGCCGCGTCGGCGGCCGACACCCAGCGCTTCGAGCCGCTCCTGGCAATCACGGCGATTGGCTGTTCAGGCGGAATGGACGGATCGGCGCGACGAATGCGATCCGTCGGCAGATCCGGGAGATAGATCGAGACAACCCTTGTCATCGCACGCCCTTACGAGAAATTCAGCACATTCACCCGCTTTTACGCGCATCAGTTCCAGCAACCATTGGGGCCTTCCGACACCCGGCACTGGCAGCTCCTCCGACGGCATGACGCTGACCCGCCACCGCGTGGTCGACGCCGTCGGTTGGCCAAAATCATTCGCCTCCGTCTGCCTGCGCCAGCGTCGGACGGCGAGCGCCATCGTCCCTGTTTTCTCGGCCGCCAGCTGCAGCCGGCGCGAGCCGACCATCGGCAGGCGGACGAGTTCACCGACCACGGCGCCGAGGCCGCCGAAGGACAGCCCCTCCTCCATATTGGCGAGCACATCCTCTTCCTTGTCGGACTCCACGAAGATCACCCGGTMCGCATGCAGCCCGACCTCAGCGAGTGCGGGAAAAAACAGGTCCGGCCGCGTCAGGCACCAGACCACAGGACCTTTGGTGCGCGCCGCGATGCCAGCTGCGCAAAGCGCTGCCGCGGCACCATCCACCGTGCCTTGCCCGCCGCCGGCAAACTCATGCAGGGCGCCATAGGCAAGGCCACCGCCTGGCAGKACCGCATCGATTTCCGGCACGCCGAAGGAAAGACAGCCAGCCTTTCTGGCTGACACGCCCTCCAGCGAGGCGATGCGCTCGCGCAAATCGGAAATCACCCTTTCGCGGGCAGCAGTMATCGTTCACGGCTCCCTTCAAGGTCGTGTTGGCGGCCGACATCATGTCGAGCAAAATGCTGATGTTCTGTTTMTGTTCCCACCGAACTGAAGAGTCAAGCAACCGGAAGGATGGGAATATTATCCTGAACATGAGKAATTAGAAGAATATCCATGAGAATCAGGCCGGTAGCGCCGGCTGAGTTTTTTTCGGAGCGCCCGCGCCTCTTCGGTGTGGATTGCGGGGACAAATGGCGTATCGTCACAGTGTCTTTAAGGTTCTTCTGCTGAACTGCCGCCATGACGAAGCCTCCGAGATCAAAACCGCTCGTTCGTGACACCGAGGCTCCGATCCGCTCAAAGCCGCGCGTGAAGCGAAATCCGGCCCAGCCGCAGCTGCTTTTCGATCCGATGCCCGACCGCGTCGAGCCCGCGCTGGCGCAATTGAAGAGCCATCCTCCAAAGGGAGACAAGTGGAGCTGGGAGGTGAAATGGRATGGCTATCGCCTCGCCGTTCATATCGAGCCGCAGGGTATCCGGATCCTCACCCGCGGCGGCCATGACTGGACGCACCGGTTTCCGGCGATCCTAGAAGCGGCCCGCGCGCTCGGGCCGGCGACGATGATCATCGATGGCGAGGCCGTTGTGCTCGACGCAGAGGGGCGGCCGGATTTTGKGCTGCTGCAGCAATCGCTCGGCGCGTCTGGCAAACAAGCGGGTAACCGAGCTTCTGATGCGATCTTCTACGCTTTCGATCTCATCTATTTCGATGGACACGATCTGCGGGGTGTTGAATACCGGTCGCGCCGACATCTCCTTGATGACCTGTTGACCGGCAAAGACGGTGGCATTCGGCTATCGGAAACACTCGACGYCGAACCAGCCGTCMTCCTTGAGCATGTCTGCCGCCTCGGCCTGGAAGGCATCGTCGGCAAGCACCTCGACCGGCCCTATCGCTCCGGCCGGACCGGGGATTGGGTGAAGATCAAGTGCGTCCAGAGCGAGGCTCTCTTCATCGTCGGCTATGAGATGTCTTCGGCGTCCCMTGCCGGCTTTGGCTCGTTGGTGCTTGCTGCCTATCGCGGAGCCGATCTCGTCCACGTTGGAAGTGTCGGCACAGGCTTCAAGGAAACGGAAACCATCCGGTTGCGAAAGATGCTGKACAAGCTACGCTGGAAGCGAAAGCAGCCGCCCCTGCCCTATTCCGGAAGTTCCGATATTGTCTGGGTCGAACCGACCCTGATCGCCGAGATCGAGTTCCGCGCCTGGACGTGGGATGGGAAACTTCGCCATCCGTCTTACAAGGGTTTGCGAGAACGGCAGGACAATGCCGACGTCTTCCGGCTCGACTAGCGAAATCAGCCTTATACGCTAGATTGTCGCCCATTCGTGCTCGGTGGAGTAGATATCTAGCATGTGCAACCTTTATCGCATGGAAGACAGGGACTGGGTCGCGAAGTGGGCCCAGGATGCCGAAAGCCTGATCAACCTGATGCCGGCATACCAGATKAACCCCGATCAGATGGGGCCGATCGTCCGCAATACCGCGGACGGGAAGAAACAACTGGTCCATGCGCGCTGGGGACTGCCCTCCCCGCGCTTCGCGCTCGAGAAGACGGCCAAAGCCAAGGCCKAGAAACTTGCGGCCAAGGGTAAGCCATTCGATCTCGAAGCGCTGATCCGCATGGAGCCCGACCGCGGTACGACCAACGTGCGCAAGCTCAGTTTTCCGCATTGGAAGCGATGGTTCGGCGTCGAAAAC
>NZ_JARWLB010000084.1:0-2616 GCF_047445835.1 Rhizobium sp. BR 317
AAATAGTACCTGATAAGTGCTTGGTTGACGCCAGCTTTGTTGGCGATATCGCGCATTTTCGCCCCGGCGAACCCCTCATCCGCGAAGATCAGTTCAGCAGCATCTAAAATCAGATCCCTATAGTMGATGCCGAGCGTAGGCCKACCGGGTTTGCGTTTTGTGTTCCCGGCCTTCGCTCGTTCTAGCATCACTTCTCCGCCCATTCTTGCACCGAACATCTTGGTAAACTGAGGACACGGATCATTAACGGTGGAATTGGACTAAGACAATGGGCATACGGGCAAATCAACGGCCGAACCCCTACTCACGAGCAGCGCATCAAGACGAAAAAATCATCGGCAGACCGCACCAAGCAACCTGCCGATCTGCCGATGTAGTCGTTGGGCCMTACATTTTTAGCTCTGTCCAAATCCTACCATAGATTTGCTGAATTTCTGGCGAACAGGTCTCATTCCAATATGAATGACCAGCCAACTTTTCGGGTACAACAAACTCAGGTGATGTGGTCAGTTCCTTATCCATGTACTGCTCTGAGCCGTCGATGCCATTAGGGTACTTCAGGTAGTTTGAAAGCATGGCGGCGTTTTGCGGATCCATCATAAAGTTCATAAAGAGCTWTGCGTTGTCGAGATTTTTCGCACCCGAGAGAATGGCAAGGTTGTCCATAGCTAGACCGTAGCCGGTTTGCGGGTAGCCATAGGCAATGTCAGGATTGCGTTGCCGTTTAATGAAGGCTGGACCACCCCAGTCACTTGTGGCAGCAAAGTCACCCTTTACCATCGGATCGATTGTGTTGTAATCCATGGAGATCCAATGTTTTTTGGCTTCAAGCAGCTTGTCGCKGACTTTTCGCAACAGTGCTTTATCATCCGTACAAATCTTGTCTCCTCCAAGATAGTGGATCGCCAAGCCCATGACGTMCATCATCTMGGGAATGATGTTGATCTTGCCCTGCAGTTCCGGAGGCGGGTCGAATAGTATGGCCGCAGTGTTGATGTCGCCCTTATAAATGGAAGTGTTCACGCTGACGCCGACGGTTGCCCAATCCCAGGKGATGCTATATTCGCGACCTGGATCGAAACTCACATCAACCCAGCGCTTGTTGACGTTGCGGAAATTMTCGAGCTTGTTAGGCTCGGACTTCAGCAATAAACCCTCATGAACAAAGATGGGGATGTATGTCGCCGCTGCGACGATCATGTCGAAGTCGTTTCCACCGGCCTTCAGCTTTGCKAGCGCTGTATMGCTACTATCGTACTCCGAGAATGTGACCTTGACATCGTATTGTTCCTCAAACTTCTTGATCATCTCGGGGCTMCAAAGATCCCCCCAGCTGTAGATATTCAAGATACCTWCCGCAGAAGCCGGGATCGAGGTAAGTAGCAGCACTCCTGCGGCGATTGAAGCTGTCATTCTGTTCATGTTTGTTCCCTTTCTGTTGGTGTTATTCTATTATTTGCGGTTACGACCAAGTAAATAAGTCGCGACAACGAACAACACGGATACAAGTAGTAGCGCCGTGGAGATTGCGTTGATTTCAGGCGTCACCCTTCTGCGAAGCTGACCGAGCATGTACGTGGGCAGGGTTTCTTGTCCCGCGGATTTCACAAATTCCGTGATGACCACATTGTMGAGCKAGATCACGAAAGCGAGCATCCAGCCAGATAACAGGCCCGGCCAAAGCTGCGGCAAGGTGATGTAGCGGAACACTTCGACTGGCCGGGCGTAAAGATCTGCTCCGGCTTGCTCCAAGCTTAGGTCCATGCCCTTGAGCCGCGCCCGAACCGGCATATAGGCGAAAGGGATGCAGAAAGCTGAATGCGCGATCACCAAATAGATCATGCCGGTATAGCCAGTGGCCACTTTCAGCAGGGAAAAGAAGCTGAGCAAACCAACTGCGGTAACAATTTCTGGGACCATGAGCGGCTGGTTGACTACTGCAAGCGCAAGTCCTTGCCCTTTCCATTGGCGCCCCCGCGTCGTCGCCAACGCGAAGAGAACGCCGCTTATAGTTGCGATCGTCGCCGCGATGGCCGCGAGCGCCAACGAGCGAGTTGCTGCCTCCTGCACCMCGCCATTTTGCCATGCCGAGGCATACCAGCGGAAAGAAAAACCCTCCCAGATAGAAAGCGCCTCGCCAGCATTGAAAGAATAAATGACGAGAAGGACGATGGGCATGTAAAGCACGAGGAAGCATAGCATTGCTACTATGTTCATCCCGGGCATATGACGGATGTCAAACTTCTTAACCATGGAGCCCGTCCTCCTTTTCCGTCGCACGGACAAAGAATATCATCGCAATTCCCACGAGGATTAAGAGCGTMAACGAAAGCGCCGAGCCGAGCGGCCAGTTGCGTAGCGCGCTGAATTGCATGCCAATGAGATTGCCCAACAACAGTTGCTTACCCCCGCCAAGCACCGTCGTTATGACGTAATCGCCGAGGCAAGGAACAAAAACTAGGATGGAACCGGCCACGACTCCGGGCTTGACAATAGGCAAGATAATCTCGCGCATGATCTKAAATGGCCGCGCATACAAATCGTACCCAGCTTCCACGAGGCGGAAATCGAATCGCTCCATCGATGCGTATATCGGAAGGACCATGAGGGGCAGAT
>NZ_JARWLB010000085.1:0-2430 GCF_047445835.1 Rhizobium sp. BR 317
TCCTTCGAGACYGACTGGAACCGGCGCCGATGAGGCGCYYTCACGGCCCGCTWCGGCGGGCCGTTCTCATCTCCCCACTGAGGCGCGCGGACGATAGCCGCGCTTGCGCTTTCGTCGGAGCAGATCGAGGAACAGGTCTACGGCTTCCTCTTCCCGACCGAAATGATGGACCATCATCTGGCCTTTGGCGCCAATTCGACCCCACTTCCTCAGCAGGCAGACATCGCCGAACAGGTTCGGCTCGATTGACATGGCATAATAGCGCGCCATGTTCTTCGAGGCGTCCGAGCGCTCGACATAGAGATGATAGGGTTGCGCGATCATGAGGTCAGAATCTCTGATCGCGGGAATCCCGTCCAACGACACTTATGAATCGGTCGGCATGGATTGATTCAGATCTGTGATKAAACGCGACTGGTGGGCTTGGGCGAKACGCCTTCGGCGCACGGCTCTACTCGCTGAAGCTCCCCGAACCCGCCGGGCGGTTTCKGCCATCCGGCAACGATCCTCTCGCGGTCTCCTCAGCCGCACCACCCGTGTCTGGCACCGTCCCAGCGCCGGGCAAGGCCCTCGTTGACGAGAATGTCTCCKAGCGAGTGTCCCGATCGCAATACGGTCCGGAGCTTGCGGCCATACTTGTCTTCGTCGCGCCAGCCAGCCACCAGCGCGAAGTTGCCGGCGTTCAAAAGCGCCAGCAGACGTGCTTTCGCGGCCTCGCCCTTGATGCGTTCTGCTTCGCAGYGCGGCGGACTGAGTTCCGGTGTGTCGATATCCGCGATGCGGATTTTCTCGCCCTCGAACCAGAACGTGTCCCCATCGACGACGCAGTTCATCCGCGTGCTCTCGCCGCAGAATGAAAACGAGGCCGATAGGGAGTCTGATGTAGGTGTCTTTGCCAGGACTGACAATCCGGGGAGGTTGCCGGCGGCGCCGAAGAGAAGCCAGCTTCCCGCTGCAATGATCGTGGCAGCAAGGAGCGCCATTATCGATCCGCGAGAGATGCCCCGCCGAGACCGCGGCGATTTTCCCTGCAGGCGATGTCGATCATCCCGGCCACCAGTCTTCCGCGGTTTTCTGAACGGAACCACGTTCGATTTTGCCACTTTCCCGTCCTTTCTGTTTGGCTCAGCCTATCCCGGTCCCGGTTACATCTGCGTTTATGGCTCGACCTTCGCTCGGCCGGCAGGATGGTGTGTGCAAGCGGGGCGCAGTCCGTCCCGCCTCCCCTGCGGGCCACTATGTTGAGGCTCCTGCGGCTGCGCTGTTTCCCGCTCACGCACGACGAGAATTCCCGAAATCCCGCCCTTTCGTGCGGCCGCTATGCTGTTTTCTCCGATACTCTTCATTATGCTCGATCGGCCTTGCTCGTTGCACTGCGCGCCGGCTCGATCGGATGCGCGTCGGGCCTGTCTTCGAGCTGGTGAAACTTGTTCGTCCCGACGCACCTCTTCATATCCTCACGCCGGAACCAGATGGCACGGCCGCATTTCAGCGGTGCGTTCCCGGCCGTGAAGACAATCTGCTCGTCGGCACGCATGCGCAGGACCTCATGCGGCTGGATCAGAGGTCTGGCGGCCAGTTGCTTCGATCGTGTGMGAGACGATCCCCTCGCCTGAGAACTGCGGCTGACCTGGTCGATCTCGACCGTCGTCATGCCGCAACGGCGCGAGATGTAATCGGCGGTTTCGGGATCGTTGATCGCCGCKAAACTGATCCAGCTGGCGCTTTCGAACCATTTGCTTGCKGCGTCGCGGCCGCCATAGGTCTMGCGCATCTGGCCGATCGATTGGTAGATMATGAKGAGCGTGATCCCATACTTTCGACCGGCGTCGCGGGCTGTCTCCAGGATGCGCATGTAGCCGAGGCGTGCGACCTCATCGAGGAGAAAGAGCGCCCTGCCCTCCATCTGCCCATTGCGGTTATAAATCGCGTTGAGGAACGAGCCGATGATGACGCGCGCCAGGCCCGAATGCGTCTCCAGCGTCTTGAGATCGACGTTGATGAAGATGTCGGTCTTTCCCTCTCCGAGATCCTGCGTCGTAAAGCTCGATCCCGAGACCAGSGCGGCRTAGKTCGGATARGACAGCCAATGKGTTTCCTTGAYCGCATTGGCGTAGACGCCGGAGAARGTYTCSGGCGTCATGTTSACGAARGCCGCGACRTTTTCCTTSACGAAATCSGAGTYYGAATTGTCGTAGATCGACTGCAGCCGCTCCCGCAGTTTCGGCTCCGGCTCGGAGAGGTTCTTGCGCACCTGCCGAAGCGTCTGGTCGTTCTCCGGCGTGTGGCCGGAGAGGCAAACRTCAGCRATCAKYGCKGTCAGCARYTGCAAGGCCGAGGCGCGGAAGAARTCGTCRCGMACRCCGCGCGYGCCGCCGCTRTCGCTCATGATCCAYGAMGCGACSGAGGCGATATCCTCCTCCTTCGTCC
>NZ_JARWLB010000086.1:0-2397 GCF_047445835.1 Rhizobium sp. BR 317
ATGCTACCGATGCCGACACTAAAGAACATACTGCTAGACCACAGGCCCCGCCGTTCTTTTGGCGCGATCTCCGCAAGGTACGCATAGGAAGCGGTAGCCTCCCCCCCGTGAGCAAAACCTTGCAACAGCCTAGCAGCCAAGACCATGAGAGACGCAAATCCGCCAACAGCTGCATATGTTGGGGAGACTGCGATTAAAAGACTGCCGAAGCCCATAAGAACCATGCTTATCAACAACACGGTTTTACGCCCCAGGCGGTCCGCAAGGGCACCGAAGACAATACCTCCAAGCGGGCGAGAGATGAAGCCGACCGCAAAAATCGCCAATGTACTCAACAAAGCCGAGACTGGGTCTTGTGTGTCAAACATTGCCTTCGCGATATATGGAGCGAAAACCGCATAGATCGTCCAATCGTACCACTCCAGAGTATTGCCGAGGCCAGTCGCGATTAACGATTTCCGTCGAAGCACATTACCTAGGTCGTGCGAGTGACCGGCGGTTCGGGCTTGCATGCCTAGATTAGATGACTCGAGTTTCACGCTCATGGTTTCCTCCCCTGCGCTCCGTCCATTAAATKCCGCCACACCTCGAATCTTGGCGCGACTTAATCGGCGAAGCATACGATAGCGTCAGCGTTGATAAATTACAATATTGAATAATTAATTTGTATCGAAAATAAAATTTCTCGTAGCCGGCCGGCTTCTTTGTCCCATGTTACGCCGCCGTAACGCCTCTCCGGCCGAACGACGTCAGGTCGTTGAGCACGATTCAGGTATCTTGACATCAGCACGCATTTTAATTAATCAAGTTTTTAATTCACTGCGGGCAAGTATCGTTCGATCGAAGAGAGGCGGCAGCTAGCCTGCCATTTTTAGGCCGGTATGGCAGTGTCGAAGTAAATGTGGTGACTTCAATGCCCGTTGGGTCAGCGACAACCATTTTCAGAAGAAGTGAGAGTTAACATGAGCGCACATGTCGTTGTCGTCGGTGGCGGCCMAACCGGGCTTCTTACCACGTTAGGCTTAGCACGTTCCGGTATGCATGTGACGGTATTGGAGGCGGAGGCGACGCCGAATAATAGTCCTCGCGCGCTTGTTTACCATTCATCTGTCCTCCCGCATCTCCGAGATTTGGGCGTGCTTGACGATTGCGTGACGGCCGGTTTCCTTCGGCAGGACCACGCCTGGCGCATCCACGAGACCGGTGAAATGATCCGCTGGGACATCGGGTGTCTTGAAGGCGAGATCGAATTCCCTTACGCGCTTCATTTGGGCCAAGATAAACTGTCMCTTATTATTCTTTCCCATCTGCAGAAGTTGCCGAATGTCGAAATTCACTTTTCGACCACTTTGACTGCATGCGAACAGAACGGCAGTGGCGTACGGGCGACGATTCTAAAAGATGGACTTACCGAGACCATCGACGCCGACTGGTTGATTGGCGCCGACGGCGCAGCCAGCTTTGTTCGGCGAGAGGTTCTGAATCTCAATTTCTTCGGTATMACGTGGCCAGAACGTTATGTCGCAACCAATACGCGCGTAGACCTTGATCGGCGCGGCTACTCGAAGACGACGATGCAGATTGATCATGTCTACGGTTCCGTCATTTGCAAAATCGACACCAGCKACTTCTGGCGCGTCACATTTATGGAAGACCCCGCCCTTCCAATCGAAGACCTTCCGCAGAGAATTGCAAAGGTGTTGCCGGACCTGCTCACCGGCGACGTTCCGTTCGACGTGGAGGCATTTTCGCCCTACCGAATGCATCAACGCTGTGCTGATCGAATGCGAGTGGGCCGCATCATGCTAGTCGGCGATGCAGCGCATATTACCAATCCCACGGGGGGTCTGGGGCTGACGGGAGGTATGTTTKACACATTCGCGCTCGTCGAAGCCCTTACMCAAGTTGTTCACGATAACCGCAGCGAAGACATACTGGAAACCTACGATAGGGACCGCCGTTACAAGTTTCTTGAGATCGTCTCGCCACGCGCATCTTCAAACCTACGCAACATGTATCACATGCTACCTGGCCAGCAGAAAGAGCAGTGGATCKAACAGGCGCGTGCAATCGCGGCTGACAGAGACAAAATGCGCGTAATGATGAAATTTCACGAACAGATGCGAACAGTATATTGAGCAGCCTTACACCCTTGGCCCTCGCAGACTTCGGAGGGAGATTTCTCACAACGTCGCGTAATCTATACGCGGGCGAGACATATCCCGGTGCGACCGCGTATGTCGAATGGTTCGTACCCGTCGAACCGAAAAGCGTATCGATAACATTCGTACATGGCGGCGGTGGACAAAGTTCGGAGTTTCTGCGCACTCCGGATGGCCGGCCCGGCTGGGCACACGCGTTTCTGCGGGCGGGGTATCCMGTATACCTGCTTGACCG
>NZ_JARWLB010000087.1:0-2392 GCF_047445835.1 Rhizobium sp. BR 317
ATTCTGTTGCGCTCTCTGAGAGCAACACTTTCCTKGGAGGCCGGTCGGTGCTCGAATCGACACTACCAGGTTTGTCAACCTACCGGCGCGTGGCAKATTATCGAATCGGTCAGATCAACAAGTTGCCGAATATCGATGTCTATCTCKGAAGTGAAATACAATGTTCCKATGTCGACGATTTTGACTTTTCAACAATACTCGTMGCAACTGGCGCAAGGTGGGACCGGGACGGAATCGGCAAGGCAAACCGTTTTCCGGTCAAGGGCTGGGACCAGCGACACGTCATCACTCCCGATGACGTGCTTTCGGGCCAGACGATTAAAGGTCCGGTTGTTATCAATGACGATGAAGGCTACTACCTGGGAGGGGTTATCGCTGAAAAGCTCGCCAAGCAAGGTCTGGACGTTACGCTCCTTACCCCGGATCCAGAACCTTCTCCGTTACTTAAATATACGTCCGAGCGGGAGGTCGTCCACCAAGCTTTGCTCAGCCTGGATGTGAAGCTCGTCACGGCTAGACGTCTAGTTKAGGTCKGCACTGACGAGGTGGAAGCCCACTGTATCTACACCGGTAAAGAAATACGGTTGCMTGCCGCGACGGTGGTGATGATCTGTCTACGCTCACCGAACGACGGCTTACTTCGGGATCTGCGTAAAACAGTTGCAGACAACCCGCCACACTTCACCGTCCATGCGGTCGGCGACTGCTATGCGCCAGGCACAATCGCGGATGCGGTTCATTCAGGTCACCGGTTCGGTCGAGAAATTGACCAAACGCCAATCGGAGACATCAATTATTTGATCGAAAGACCTTTGGTACGAGAAGCGGATAACTGGGACCAATTCGTTGGCACGCGCTAACCACGGTGACGATTATTCGCATCGGAATGGATATATCAAAACATGGATTTCGCTKAACGCCGTCRACGAGGCAAGGTTGCTCGAGAAGCTGTGGCGGCGGCAGATGGTCTGGTTCGTTAAAACACCGTCGACTTCCGTACGCGACGCGTTGTCTGCCTCCTAATGTTGCCTGCGAGGCGGATGCGCCGGTGAGCATTGTAGCCCGTCGGCATGGCATCCAGCCAAATCAGTTGTTCGTCGGGGCAAGCTCGCGTCTCAAGACGCGCTACGACGGCCGCCGAAGAGGAGGTCGTTCCGGCTTTGGAATGCCGGGCCCTACAGAACCAGGTGAGGAGTTACAACGCCCGTGTAGCCGCGATGTCTGCGAGTATGGAAAGAGCGAGTGAGTTTGCCTCTCTYGCTGGTCCAAATATCCCGATKGGTGCMCTTATGCGCTCTAKATMGGAATCTTTCATCCCATCATCTCGAAGTCGTTCCAAACGTTTCTGGTGTGTACGGGCACTACCTAACGCACCGATATAAAAGGCGGTAGATTTTAGAGCAATTCGGAGGATCGGGCGCTCGCGCTCAAGATCATGATGAAGCAAAACAACAGCGGTGAAGTGGTCAAGCAAGCCGTCTAAGCCTCGGTCGCCATCAAAAAGCGGAAGGACATCATAAGAGCATGCTGCTGCAATCCGGGAAAGTGTCTCAGCTTCGATCCCGTTTCCAGACAAGGCGATCCTGGGCGGAGGGACGTACTTAATTAGAAAACCTTCTCCGTCCCACCCAGATTTGACCGGCGGAGCGGCAACCGTGAGCGTCTGTGAGCGTGGCGAGTATCTKAGTGCTGCCGGAACCCTTCTCGTGAGGCGGTCGAGGATGCGTTGTATCTCACTTATTCCGCTCAGGACGTGAATCGCGACTTTTATACCGCCACCGCACGGTAGTACGATGTCAAAGTATGGCGAACCTTCGCCAAGCAGTATCATACGGTCCMGGCCTTGTGAAATGGCAAGCATTGCTTCAAAAGCGACCGCCGCCTCTACACAACCGCCGGATATATAACCGCAATAGCGGCCGTCTGAGGCAACGGCGATCTGGGATCCTAGGGACCGTGCGGAACCACCGCGAATTTCGATGAGCGTTGCGAGAGCAACCCCTCCCTCTCGCAGCCAAGAAACCGCTAACGAGAGGATTTCGGCTGGATCGTCGGTCATGACTGCTCTGGTMGGCGCCGCTAAGGGCATTTCATTCGAAGGCTTGAGCATAACTGTCCCTTACAAAACCAAACTATGCKAGTCCGCGGTTCGAGGTGTGTGCAAACAGGACAGAGCGTCGAGGGACTGTCACTCGCCCTCTCTCACCCCCGTCTTCACAGTGACCGGACKGTATACTTGCGCCGCAAAGGCAAATCGCAGCAAACGATATTTCCCGGCCGCAATAGCGCGGCTTAATTGACGCCAGCTGACTTCTGGTTTCGACTAGTTGCATCCGTGTCAGACCAGGAAATCTCGTGGCCTGTCACATCCGTTTCGCAGTCTTACCTAATC
>NZ_JARWLB010000088.1:0-2315 GCF_047445835.1 Rhizobium sp. BR 317
GAGCACGCGAAGCCTGCTCCGTGAAGGACGGCGGGGTCCGGCCGCCCCGCGGCGCGACAGCGGCCTTGAAGCGCACGGCCGCCGGTTCAGACCGCAGCAAAACMGAAGGGCGATCCGGCAGTGGAGGGGCCATGACGTCCTCGAACGAAACGACAGGCGCTGCCGCTTCTMCGGCCCTTCMGGCTCGCTGACGTMGAACGCTGGGCCTATCGCTTGGCCGGCTTAGGCAACCGGTAGGATTGCAGCCAGGTCGGGCCGTGCGAGTTGCGAGGTCAGCGCAGCAGACCGCCGTCATCATGCGGCGGCCCGCCCATCCAGGCGTTGTTGAGGATCGATTTCCAGCGCCGTCCATGCTTGGCGGCATAGGCCTGAAGTGCTGCTTCCTGTTCCAGAGTCAAAGGCGGCAGGGTTTCGCGCGAGAGACGAACGGCGCGCACTTTCGGTCTGGGATCCGGCCGTGCTTCCCTCTGAGCGATCAGCCGCCTGAGTTCGGCGACACCGGCATTGAGGCAGGCTTCGCCTTCGAGGTGATGGAACTGCAGCCAGAAAGCGGTGCGCTCCGCCGGTGATGCGCCGATGCCTGCTCTTCGCTCCAGGTCTCCGATMGTGCTCATGGCGTCCTGCCTCCCGGACCGGTAGCGGCCACGACTGTGCCGTCGGACCCGGCTCTCGCCCGCAGCGCCGCGATTGCCGCATCCTGTCGKGCGAGTTTTCTCGAAAGCGCATCGATTTCCGGCTGACGCTCGGCGGTGATCGCTGCAAGATTGGACCGGTAGCGTTMGAGGAAGGCGCCTGGCTCCGGCGCMTTGCCGCGACGATATCCGCACTGACGGCGACCAAGCTGGGGAATGATTGTGGTCATGCGTCGCATGATCTGCCGGTCGATCAAATCKAGCTGGTGCTGGGTCTGCCGTCGCGCTGATTCCATTCTGGTAAACTGCGCGGCGCGTTGCTCGGGATTGGACATTACGACGCCCTCCCACGCCAAGCGACAAAGCTGGAGGGACCCTCATAGGCGGCATGCCGTGMCTCATCGATGACGAAGCCGAAACGGCCGGCCGCATACTCGTCGCTTGGCATCAGAAAGCGGCGCTCTTCCACTCGCTCGCCGCGCATGCCGCCGATGGTGGCGATCACCTCGGTCATACCAGTGTGATGGTCCGAACGAAGTGCYGCGRTRACGATCCAGTCMCCGGCATGCWCCYGTGCGAATGCCTGGGCATCCCTCTCGTACGATTCACCCGGTGCGAGCGACCGATCGAAGATCGCTTCCCAGGCATCTGGCCAGCTGTCGCGGATCGTCTTGTMGGCGCAGTTGCGCTCATAGGTCGTGAACAGGTCCGGAAAGGTCAGCGMAACGATTGCCCAGGCGGCGTMCTCTTCATACCAGCCGCCATCTGTCCTGAGCATCGGGTGGACCTTGGCATTGCGGGCGTCGGAGAGCCTGAAGCCACCATGCCCTGCCGTCGTATGGCACACGATTCCGTCGGCGTAGACGGTGGCGCCCTGCGACGGCCCCCATGGGGTKCTGCAGGTCACCCGGACGGTCTGGCGGGATAGTAGCCGCAGTTCGCGGCTGTGCCCGGCCTGTTCTATCATGCGGTTACGGAACGCGGCTTCGCCCTCGACAGAGCCGTGGTGCGAATAGAAATCATCGCGCTTCAGTTCGGCAAGCGGCCGTGACGCGCGCCAAGCACTGGCAAGTAAATACTGGCCATCCCGGGCGGGAACCATGGCGAAGACGAGATCGCYGACACGCGCSACRGSCATGCCGTCGGCGCTTCKGCCRAACTCCGCCCCTGACGCGTCAGGGGCGGAGACTTCGAAGGATTGCGAAGGGAGCATAGTCATGCTGCGGTTMTCCCTTCGATGTGATCGGCAGCGACCTCGTCGGCCGTCACCTCCTCGAGAATCGCATGCGGATATCMATGCCGGCTGAGCCATTCCGCGGCCGCTTGCCGATTGTTCCCCAGGTGGACGAGTTCGGCGCTAGACCCGGCTCGATCGAAGACCCGAATAGATCCGAGCGCCGGACGCTCGACAACTTTGAATGTCAGGCCGCTATMGAGCGAGAAGGTCCGGTGGATACGGATGGTGATGATGCCATTTGCGCCGAGATCGCCTTCATGCAGCGTGAAACACGGTGTCAGACTGGTATTGCCGACGCCGCGCTTGCCTTCCTTGCGGATCAGCCGACCCTGGCTATTGCGCGTTCGCCAAGCMGACAGTTTCTTCTTGTGGCGCTCAGGCGGTCGTGGGCTACCATCGGACCAGCCGACGACGGAGCCGATCGGGGCGAGATCATAAATCAGAGA
>NZ_JARWLB010000089.1:0-2293 GCF_047445835.1 Rhizobium sp. BR 317
GTCATCAACCCAGACAATACAGTGACCTACACGATTCCGCAGACCGAAGTAGGGCAGGGTGTCACGACGACAATTCCGCAAATGCTTGCCGAAGAATTGGACTCAGACTGGGAAAAGACGAACGTGGCTTTTTACGATCMTGCCATCAGCAAGGCTCGCGGCACGCCCTATGTCTKGACCACGACGCTTGGAAGTTTGTCCGCGCACTATCTATTTGCGCCCTCGMGGCTCGCGGCAGCGCAAGTCCGCGCCATGCTTATTGAATCGGCGGCAGCACGCCTTTCCGTGCCGGCGGAAGAGCTGACGACCAGCGGGAATCAAGTGCACCATGGCAAGAGCGKCCGTGCCCTGAGGTACGCCGACGTCGCTGCAGCAGCGGTGAAGCTGACTCCTCCACCAGCTGAGAAGGTTGTATATAGGTCGGTTGCCGATCGCCGCTTTATCGGTAAGCCGATAGCCCCTCGCAGTACCGTGCCTGCAACGCGCGGAGAGATCGTATACGGTATCGATGTAGACTTGCCAGGTATGCGGTATGCCGCCGTGCAGCAATCCCCGGTMTTTGGCGGTAATCTTGTTMGCATCAAAGATGAGGCGCTCAAGGGCTTGCCGGGCCATCCTGTGATTGTCAAAATTAAAGGCGGATTCGTTGGCTACAATTCGCCAGTACCGGACGGGGAGGATCCMGATCTGTGGGCCGCTGCGGTAAACATTGATGACACCGTTGCCGTMGTCGCGGATAGTTGGTGGGAGGCTAAATCAGCCCTGGAATCACTCGAGATCGAGTGGGATGGCGGACCCCATGCTGCTCTKACATCGGAAACGTTGAAATCATCGCTTTCTAAGCAGGCAGGCGGGGAGTTGCCTGTGTTGGTTGAGACCGGTGACGTCGCCAAAAGGATGAAGGAAGCGGCGCGATCACTGACCGCTGAATATGTTTTCCCGTTCATGGATCCCGCGCCGTTGGAACCGCTCAATTGCACGGTACTAATTGAGAAAACCAAAGCGACTGTTTGGGCCGGGAGCCAATATGCCGACGATGCCCATCGTATTGCAACTGAACTMACGGGCGCGGCTCCGGAAAACGTAAAGTTCAACTTGATGCAATGCGGGGGCGGCTTTKGTCGCCGCGTCCAGAACGACTTCGTGTATCAGGCGGTTCAGGTTGGCAAAGCCATGTTGGGAACGCCAGTGAAAGTGCTGTGGAGTCGAGAGGAATGCATAAAGCGTAGCACCTACACRCCCCTCACGGTCGTCAAATTCGCGGGTGCGCTGGATGACGACGGAAACATCGATACMTGGTCATGCCGAATCGCCAGCGCACAAGCCGCGTTGCAATCCTATGGTGGAACGCATTTTCCTTTCTTTTTCCCGAACATGCAAATCGCCTACCAACGCGACAAGACCACACCMATTCCATTCGGGTGGATGAGGGGTGTGGGGTTAACGCAGCACTTGTGGATGAACTTCGGCTTTCTCGATGAGCTGGCAGTCTTGGCCGATAAGGACTCCGTCGATCTGTATAGGGCGCTGCTTGACCCATCCCTCATCCCAAAGGGCCTTGAGAATTACAACATTGCAGTCGCACGCTCCCAGACGCTCCGTCGGGTMCTGGATGCTGCCGCCGAGAAAGCTGGCTGGGGTGAGCGTGCGAAGACMGGCTCGGGCCGGGGCATAGCGGTCAGCGACACTGCTTACTATCTCGGCTACGAGTCGTCGTCCAAGGCGGCGGTGGTCGACGTAACGATCAAGGACGCATCCGTTCGTGTAAATAAGGTTGCGATAACAATCGACGCCGGCACCATCATCAATCCGGATATCGTACGGCAGCAGCTTGAAGGATGCATCTCCTACGCCTTGACGAACGCCTTCTACAGCGAGATCACCGTGGAGGATGGTCAGGTGCAGCAGAACAACTTTTATGACTACCCAATACTTCGCATTGGGCAGGTGCCCGAGATTGAAATAAACCTGTTACCAAGCGACGGCTCCCCCCAGAGCGTCGGTGAGGATGCTGTTCCCATCACGATAGCCGCACTTGTCAACGCAATCGCGGACGCCGGCGGACCGAGGATTAGGTMGCTCCCGATCAAGGAACTGACTTTAGTATAAAACCTCTCCCTCTGAAACCCAAAGAGCCGCTGCACGGCGGCTCTTCATCATAAAGGAAGATCCTTTGAAGCTATTCGCAACCGCATTTGCTGCTGCATTCTCACTGCTGCTTCCCACTGTTTTGTACGCTGCCGACTACAAAGTGGAAATGACAAACAAAGCGGCAGACGGAACAGTAATGGCT
>NZ_JARWLB010000090.1:0-2070 GCF_047445835.1 Rhizobium sp. BR 317
GCGCCGTAACCGCCACAAGCTCTACGTGACCGCAGACCCGTCGCTCGAGATCATCCAGGTTCGGTTTGTACTCGCTCATGATCCCAATGTCGGCATCCCCTTTCCGCAGCACCTCGACGGCTGAGTCCGAGGTCTTGAGGATAATGCGAAGTTCAACGAGCGGAAAGGCTCCTCCAAACTCGGAGAGTACCTGCGATAAAAGCCCAGCTGGGACGTTGAAATCCAGTACCAGTGTCAATTGCGCTTCGACGCCCCGTGCAATCCCCTTGACCTGAATACGCCAGTCGGCAACGTCATCGACGATGCGCTTTGCCCTCGGGAAAAGTGCCCTTCCGGCGTCCGTCAACAAAGGACGGTAATGCCTTCGGTCGAAAAGCATCACGCCGCTCTGCTCTTCAAGTTTCTGAATTGCATAGGTGACGACAGATTGGGCTCGGTTTAGATGGCGTGCAGCCGCTGCGAAACTGCCCTTTTCGACAACCGTTATGAAAACCGAKAATTGGTCGAGGGTCAGCGCATCTGTCATGTGTCGCGAGCTTCTTTAAGAGGTCTTGCMGTTAGAAAACATGTCGGGCCTAACTTCTCAAGTMTAGCCGATCACAATTCTGGCCCTTGATTTCTGTCTGTCTGGAGCATCGGGTGCTGCCGCCGCTGAATTGAAGKGATGCGCTTCTTTTGCCCGGTTAGAGGTGCTTCTCGTCAACGACCGCAATCAACCGKACGCGAACCTTCTGGTTCTACAAACCGCTCGCGTAAGGACGCGGGGGAAATGAAGCAACTTTCGCGCCKACCGAACCAAGCGTAGCGACGGCGGGCAAGGAACGTGTAGACCGCGTCCCGTAACACCTTCGGCACGTATTTTAAGACAATGAGCCAGCGCCACGGCGCTTTCAGAGATGTGAAGATATGAAGCACCGCGTCGGACTTCACCAACGCACKATCTCGGTCAAGTACCATGAAACTGATTTMATACAAACGTGGATCGTGGCCCTGACGAATGGCTAGWTCAGAACCTGTCTGCGACCACGCACTGATGAACTGGCACCGCGCGTCAATCTCGTGATCCAGAACAAAGCGGACGAAACGGCTACAGGCGACGCAGTCGGTATCAAAGACGATTCTGATCATAACACTGATACTCGACTGTTTCGTCTTTCAATAATATCGTCAGTTATCGCTGTGTCAGGCTGATCGCTTTCGCGCGCCTAGTCACCAGGGACGGCGTAGGCACCGCAGCCAGGGGACCGTCCCCGACACATGCCAGGCCAAAGAGACCAATGGTCCAAAACGCGGGAAACTCCCAACCTCCGTGTGGATTGTCGAAGAAGAAACCAACGCCTGCATGAACCGAGAAAATGGTTCCCAGCAGAAGTGGTATCGACACCGCCGCAACAAAGCGCGCATAAACCCCAAAGATGAGGGCCAAGCCGCCGATCAGTTCCCATGCAATCACCGGATAGGCCAGCCATCCCGGGAGACCGATCGATACAAAAAACTGCGCCGTCCCGGTGGGCGTGTAAACAAAAAGTTTTTGGGCGGAATGGGCCACGAACATGGAGCCCATAKACAGCCGCAGAGCCAGGGCTGCATAAGGGGCGGTTCTGATGTCGATMATGATAATACCTCTTTTCGAGTTACGCCTTGGCGCCTMATGCCATTCAAGCGGCGACGTATMGAACGGAAAAGAGGGAATGTTGCAAATAACACGTTCGAAAAATACGGCGGACTTTAATGCGCCTAATTCTCGTTCKGGACGAATCKACCGGGGACCGAACCGTCATAGCTAATCGGGCCAGCTGACGTATGGGACGTTAAGCCGATGGGACGAGTCTGTTCCTCGAGGAGATGGCGGATGAGACCCGCGGTGTGCACCGCAGCTAGGCGTGCGGCTCGAAACTTTGCATTTGATGMGGAATATCGTGCGCTTTTCGGGCGCTGCAGGCAGGCCATCGGTGAACTCGACTGAGGAGTGAGCAATCATGCCCGGGTTTCAACACGTTGGTTTGCCAGCTGAGTATCGTATTTCCAGAATGGCATCTTCGAGACTATCCGAGTTTTATTGACGTCAGC
>NZ_JARWLB010000091.1:0-1994 GCF_047445835.1 Rhizobium sp. BR 317
GCACCTTKACAATCATGGCCGGTGGGGAGGATGCTGATATCGAGGAGGCCGAGCCGCTGCTGAAGGCAGTGGGACAACAGGTGTTCCGGACGGGGCCAGTTGGCTCGGGTCWCGCKATGAAAGCGATTAACAACTTCGTATCCGGTGCAGGTGTGCTGGCGGCGATCGAGGGTGTCCTTCTTGGACGTGCCTTCGGCCTKGAGCCGGCGACGATCGTCGATATTCTMAACTCGTCGTCTGGAAAGAACAACGCCACCGAAGTGAAGATGAAGCAGTTCATCCTCTCTGAGACGTTCGGGTCGGGATTTGCCATTGGCCTGATGGCCAAGGATATCMGCATCGCCGCCGATCTCGCCAAGACGCTTKGTCTTCGCCTCGATGCTCTCGCCAGCACGGCAGACGCCTGGGATGCTGCACAGAAGGCGCTAGGCCCATCCGAGGACCACACCCGCATCATCCGATACGTCGAAGATCACAATTAGCCCCGGAAACTCGCGAATTCGGGCGAAACAGACAGATTGTCGGACAATMAGTTGATCTTGTCATAGACAGTAAAGCTAGGAGCGTTGTCGAATGACCGCCACGAAAGAAACGAAAGTGAAAACACACGGCAAGGAGCGGCCTGTCCCTTCGAAACAGTTCGCTCAAGGGCTGGCGACGCGTCGTGAAGTCATGGGCGATGCCTATGTCGACGCAGCACTCGGTAAGGCGACCGACTTCACCTGGCCTATGCAGCAGCTCGTCACTGAGTATTGCTGGAACGAGATCTGGAATCGACCAGGCCTCGACAGGCGCGCGCGGTCCATTCTGAACCTTGGCATGATCTCCGTTCTCAATCGTCCGCATGAGCTCAAGGGGCACGTGCGCGGCGCGATCAACAACGGCCTCACCAAGGAGGAAATCCAGGAGATTTTCCTGCAGGTCGCGATCTACGCCGGCGTACCGGCGGGCATCGACAGCTTCCGAAACGCCCAGGAGGTCTTCAACGAAATGGGCATCTGAAGCCGCCGCCGCTGGGCGTGGCGGAAAATTTTGAAAGGCGTGGATCGGCCGCGCCGTTTTAACCAGGGAGGAGCCGAACTTGGCCATCGATCTCGAGAAGTTCAAAAAACTRGCGCTKGAGGACTTCGAGTTCAAGCGCGAAACCCGTTATCTCAACGGCATTATCAAATGCGATTTTCCTAGCCGCAGCGTCGCACTCCACTTCGAAGACGGCAAGATGGTGAAGGTCGAAGAAGCCGCCTACKACGACGAGAAGTGCAAGATCGTCATCCGGGGCACGGGTKAACAGTGGGACGCGCTTCTCCAGAAGAAGCCGCGGCCGTTTTATCAGTGCCTGCAGTCGTCAAACATCAAACACGGTCTGTTCCTTAGCAACAATAACGAAACCTTCGCGTATCTCCCTGCGCTCAATCGCATGACGAACCTGATGCGCGAAGCCCGCCCGGAAGGAGTAGCAGCATGACCAGGCATGATCCAATCACGGGCCGTTACGTCTACCTGACGATCGAAGGCATCGAATATCGCGTCTATTACGAGGAAGCCGGAGAGGGCATTCCCTTGCTTGTCGGTCATACGGCGGGCTCCGACGGCCGCCAGTACCGCCACACGCTCTGCGACGAAGACGTKACCAAGAACTTCCGCGTCATCGCGTTCGACTTGCCCTATCACGGGAAGTCTCTTCCTCCACACGGCGTTCGCTGGTGGGAGAAAGAGTACAACATGACCAAGAAGTTCATGATGGATTTCCAACTGGAACTCTCTAAAGCCCTTGGTCTGGACCGCCCMGTTTATATGGGTAGCTCGATGGGCGGACATCTTGCTATCGATCTGGCGTCGAATTACCCCGACAACTTCCGCGCTACCATCTCCGTCGAAGGGGCACTGCGCTCGGCTGCCGAATATGTCGATGTCGGCATGGCAGGCATTCGGAAAGAATTCGACAACCCAAACGTGAACAGCACCTCCATCGGCGCGGCCATGATGCTCAATAT
>NZ_JARWLB010000092.1:0-1988 GCF_047445835.1 Rhizobium sp. BR 317
CTCATGAACACTTCCATCTGCGAGGGTGAAGAGGGCGCGCTTTGTCCGCGCCCTCCATGCGTCAGGCCTTGAAGTACTCGAGGAGCTTCTCATTCGGCATTTCTGTCGGGGCCCAGTAAGCGTCCGTGAGATCGGAGCGGTAAAACTGTGCAAGATTTTCGTCGACGATCGGCTTGGGCCGGTTGGTCCAGTTGCGCTGGATCKGCTTGCCTTCGAGAAGCGCGAAGGACGCCCGCAGGGCTGCCGTCGAAAGAGCCGGAKGGCAAATGGGCCCAATCGAAGAGAGCTTTTCATCATTCCAACGACGCATCMATCCGTTCAGGGCTTCTCCCGTGATCGGTGGAATGGTGGAAKCCCCGGCTTCCTGCAGCGCGTCCAGGACCCCKAGCGACATATTTGCGCCGTMAGTCCAGACCCCGGCGACATCGGGATCAGAGAGATAGAGGCTTTCGGCGATCTTCTTYGAGTCCTCGTAGGACCAGCTGCCGTGCTGGGTTGAGGTGATTTGGAGACCGGACTTGCTGAAGACTTCCATCGCCMCGGCGTAACGATCAGCATCGATCGGATGCCCGGCGACGCCGCGCAGCACCMACACTTTTCCMTTGTTGCMTAGTTTGTCGACCAGGAACTGAGCCATCACCCGACCGAAATAGAAGTCGTCGCCCTGGACCTGCACCGTGAARTCCTCGGTGTCGACGCGACCGAGATAGACGACCGTCGGAATGCCGGCGGCCTTTGCCTTCCTGATGCCTTCCACGGCCGAGCCTGTTGTAAGCGGCGCAATGATGATTGCATCGACTTTTTGTGCGATCAGATCTTCGATGTCKGCGACCTGTTTTGAGGCGTTGAGGTCGGCGCTTCGGAATTGATAGTCGGCGACACGGGCCTTGTTCCTGCTAATCTCGTATTCGGCTTCGAACGCGGTCTGATAGGTGTGCGTTGAACCGGCCAGGCCATAGTGGCTGTGACCGATCTTCCAGGGACCTGCCTTGGCGAACTTACCAGCTTCGACGACGGGGTTTTCCCCTTCGGACGGCCAAGTGTCGGGCAGCAGKGCGATCGTATCGTCTGCCCGCAGGATGCCCGGTATTCCGAACGCGCCCGCTGCAATCAAGGCACTGCCCGTCTGCAGGAATGTACGTCTTTTCATCAGAAGTCTCCTCCTCTTGCCACCCAACGCGGCCATTTTGTCTGCGACCTGGAGCGCCGTTATCTTCCAGCCATCGCCGAATTCTCCCCAAACGGCAGATCGCATMATTATGAATAAGCAGACAATCTGTCAATAAACTATCTTGAATTTCGGCTTTTCGACGTGTMGTCTGTGTTATCACGCTGATTTAGTTATTCTTTTATTGCGGCTCGGTTCGATATAGCAATAAGACAAAGCAACCGTCCGTCACCTCACCCCAAGAGCGCGCAAGAGGAAACAGAGGAGACCGCGCCTCGCCAGCGAGGTTCATGAAAAGGAAGTTTGGCGCCATGATCGCTACCATTGCCCGGAAAACGAGGCTGCGAGGCAGGAAATATGGGCACCACCGTCAGCCGGAGCGTTCGATGAACGTCACGTCAGACTCAGTCAATCTGTCAGGTGAATTCCAGTTTTCAGACAGCCCCCAATTCGGACCAAGATCTAGTCGGCCGCATTGCCCTGAGGAAGCAATTGATATTACATTGCTTTGTTTCTTTATGTGTCGTGTAGCGCGCTGGCATGGCCCCAGCGAGCATTTCGTTCACTAAAGATAATTGACTGATTGTCTGCTAACTCCTACAAGTGTCACCCACCGGCCGAGCGCGCACTGAAGGARTCATTTTATGAAAGAAGCATACGCTGCAATTTCGCGCGAAAAGGCAAAGCCTCTTGTTCTGGAGTGCATCGGGATCGATCAACCTCGCCCCGACGAAATCCTCGTCCGGATCGTGGCGAGCGGTGTCTGCCACACAGACATGGTTGTTCGCGACCAAGGATATGACGTACCGCAGCCCGTGGT
>NZ_JARWLB010000093.1:0-1979 GCF_047445835.1 Rhizobium sp. BR 317
CGACAGTACCGCGTTGTGGCTGCCCTTGATGCGGGGGACGTTGACGAAGCCGGCGGAGCAGCCGATCAGGGCGCCACCTGGGAAGGTCAACTTCGGCACCGACTGGTAGCCGCCTTCGGTGATGGCGCGCGCGCCATAGGACAGACGCTTGCMGCCCTCGAAGGTGGTGCGGATTGCCGGATGCGTCTTGAAGCGCTGGAATTCCTCGAAGGGATAGAGATAGGGGTTCTTGTAGTTCAGGTGCACMACGAAGCCGACGGCCACGAGGTTGTCTTCCAGATGATACAGGAACGAGCCGCCGCCGGTCTTCATGCCGAGCGGCCAGCCGAAGGAGTGCTGGACGAGACCCTGTTTGTGGTTCTCCKGCTTGACCTGCCAGAGCTCCTTGATGCCGATGCCGAACTTTTGCGGCTCGCGATCCTTCTGCRGGTCGAACTTGGCGATCAGCTGCTTGGCAAKCGAGCCGCGCACGCCCTCGCCGATCAGCACATATTTGCCAAGCAGTTCCATGCCGCGGGTATAGTTGGGGCCGGGCTCGCCGTTCTTCTCGATGCCCATGTCGCCGGTGGCAACGCCAATGACGGCGCCCTCATCATTGTAGAGCACTTCGGTGGCKGCAAAGCCCGGATAGATCTCGACGCCGAGTTCTTCGGCCTTCCCAGCCAGCCAGCGACAGACGAGGCCGAGCGAGATKATGTAGTTGCCGTGATTGTTCATCAGCGGCGGCATCATAAAATTCGGCAGGCGGATCGAGCCGGCGGGACCGAGCAGCAGGAAGTGGTCGGCATTGACCTCGGTCTTGAAGGGATGGTCGGCTTCCTGGCGCCAGCCCGGCAGCAGCCGATCGATGCCTATCGGATCGACGACGGCGCCCGAGAGAATATGGGCGCCGACTTCCGAGCCCTTCTCCAGCACGACGACCGAAAGCTCCGGATTGACCTGCTTCAGCCGGATCGCCGCGGACAGACCGGCCGGACCTGCGCCGACGATAACCACGTCGAATTCCATGCTCTCGCGTTCGGGGGCTGCAAATTTTCCGCTCATTTCAGTCTCCAGACCTTGGCGCACCTGCGCGAGTTTTCGGCAGGTGGTGAACACGGAGCTCGCGATCAACCGTAGGGATGATTTCGAACGAACACCGCCGCTKGCGGCCTCGCTTCTGACCGTCGCGCAGCCCTTGAAAAGTAGCGTCGCTGAGGAGGCAGCACTTGCACCCCGCGTCGGTCGTCTGAGCGCGGATGGAGCCAAGGTCTATGACCGAGGTACCAAGCTTTATCCAATTTGCCCTTGCCATTTCCGGCCGGCCGACGGCCGCGTCCRGATATCCGCAAAGTTGCAAACGCCCGCGAACCACTTCGTGCGCGCACACGCTGTCGTCTCCGTCTCGTTCAAGGCAACGAGCAGGGCCCAGATAGATTTGCTGACTAGATTGKATCTGACTATGACAGAAGGCTCGCCTCTTCATCCACCTGACCCAAGTGTCTCATCGAGGCGTGTCAGAAGGATACGCGGTTTCCAGCCCATCGCCAGAACAACTGCGATGAGTGCGAGCGTCGAACTGCTAACGATCCGAGGTGTAACACCCCTTTCGGCGAGATAGCTGGTGACCGCAGCTAAGATTCTGAGGGTCGATTGGTGCGATGCTGTCAAGAAATTGCTTTTCATCTAACGGACTTCTGGAGCCAAAGAAATTTAAGGATGACACAGCCTTGGCCGCGCCATCCTTTCGCTTGGGAGGCGATATCTATCCCTTATAGCGCCCTCTGTAATTCCGGCAGGGCCTCGAACAGATCGGCGACAAGGCCGTAGTCGGCGACCTGGAAGATCGGCGCCTCCTCGTCCTTGTTGATGGCGACGATCACCTTACTGTCCTTCATGCCGGCCAGATGCTGGATGGCCCCGGAGATGCCGGCTGCAATGTAGAGATCGGGCGCTACCACCTTGCCGGTCTGGCCGACCTGCCAGTCGTTCGGCGCATA
>NZ_JARWLB010000094.1:0-1953 GCF_047445835.1 Rhizobium sp. BR 317
CTGCCGATTTCTATTTCTGACATGAAGGAAATTTACGAAATCCTGACGTCGCTCGAGAGTACGGCTGCAGAGCTTGCCGCCAGCCGCCAGCTTTCCGAGGATCAACTCCGGGGTCTCGAAAAGGCGACGGCCGACATGGACCATGCGCTTTCACAAGATAATTTGGAGCGCTGGGCGCAGGCKGACGCAAGATTTCATGAGCAACTGCTCGACCTTGGCGGCAACCAGATGCTCAAGTCGGTCGTCCTCAATTTCATCGACCGCGCACATCGCGTCAGGATGGTGACGCTGAAGATGCGTCCCAAGCCGGTTAACTCAACCCGCGAACATGCAGAACTCGTGCAAGCAATCCGCGAAGGCGACCGCGAAAAAGCAAGAAACATTCACAAGGCGCACCGCGAGCGGGCAGGCAAGGAACTGCTCGACCTTCTCGAGCGCCTCGGCCTCAACCACCTCTAGGACAGGTTTCAAATGTCATCGTTGTACAACACTCTCAAGATMGCAGTCCTTCCCGGCGACGGGATCGGCAGGGAAGTCATGCCTGCCTGCCTGGAATTKATCGACGCCGCCGTCAGCCAGGCGGGCGCGCCACCGCTCGTGTTCGAGACGCATCAGGCCGGTGCCCAGCACTACGCGGAGACCGGCKAGGCCCTGCCCGCCGCCGCGCTCGAGGGCTGCCGGACATCCGACGCAATCCTCTTCGGCGCGATGGGCTGGCCCGACATCCGCTTCCCGGACGGGACGGAAATCATTCCGCAGCTCGACCTGCGCATGGAGTTCGGCCTGTTTGCAGGTGTCCGTCCGATCCGGTGGTTTCCCGGCCTTCCGAAAGTGCTGTCCGATCCTCGCGCCGAAGGAATCGACTTCGTGTTGGTCCGCGAGCAGACAGAAGGACTGTTTTATGCGCGTGGCCGTGGCGAAGTGCTAAACKACCAAGAGGCCTACGACACGATGCAGATCACGCGGGCCGGCACMGAGCGCGTTACCGAATTCGCTTTCCAGCTGGCCGCCCAGCGCAAACGTCGCGGCAAGGCCGGCACGGTGACCTGCGTCGACAAGGCGAATGTCTTCAGTTCGATGGCTTTCTTCCGGAAGGTTTTCGATGAGATCGCCGCCAAGCACCCCGAGTTGCAGAAGGACTATGCCTATGTCGACKCGCTGGCGCTCAACATGGTGAAGAAGCCTTGGACGCTTGACGTGCTGGTGACCGAGAACATGTTTGGCGACATCCTTTCCGACCTTGCGGCCGGTCTGATCGGCGGCATGGGTATGGCCCCTTCGGCGGACATCGGCGATACGCACGGCCTCTTCCAGCCGGCACACGGKACCGCTCCCGATATCGCGGGCAAGGGCGTCGCCAATCCGGGCGCAATGTTCCTGTCGKGAGCGATGATGCTCGACTGGCTGGCGGTGAAGCACGGGGATCAGCGGCTTGCTGACGCCGCCGGGCTGATCGAGGCCGCGGTCKAGCACACCTTGTCGACCAAGATCGCGGTTCCAATGGAGTATGGCGGAAGCGCCAATTGCGCGGAGATGACGCGCAGCGTGATCGGCGCTCTGGGTGCCGTCCGCAAGGAGGTCGCATGAGTTCGGCATCCACAGGCTTTGTCGTGGTCGTAGAGTTCGTCGTTCGAAACCAGTTCGCCGATAATTTCGATGCGGCGATAATCGAGAATGCGGCGACGTCGCTGCGCGACGAACCGAACTGCGAAGTGTTCGATGTCTGCCGCGATCCTGAGCGGCCCGAGCGAATCTACATCTATGAAGTCTATGGCTCAAGAGCCGATTTCGACTTCCACCTGAAGACGCCGCACTTCACGAGCTTTGATGCGATGGTTCGAGATTGGGTGGCCGAAAAGCGAGTGGAAACGTTCGAGCGCATTTCGTCCCACAAGAAGGAGGGCGCGAGATGACCAGCAGCGTCAAGGCGATTGTCTTCGACACGTTCGGCAC
>NZ_JARWLB010000095.1:0-1907 GCF_047445835.1 Rhizobium sp. BR 317
TCCGGCCTGACCTCTGATAAGGTCGCAGCGCTCTCTACTGATCAGGTTGCGGCTCTGAAGACCAGCCAGATCGCTAAGTTGAGCACTGCCCAGATCGGCGCACTCTCGACCGATCAGGCCAAGGTTCTGACCACCGATCAAGTGGCCGCTCTGACATCGACCCAGATCGCAGCTCTTTCTACAGACGACGTTGCTGCCCTCACCACCGCTCAGATCGGTGTTCTGAAGACCGCGCAGGTCGCAGCCATGAAGTCGGCCCAGATCGCAGCTCTCTCCACCGACCAGGCGGCTGCACTGTCCTCGACGCAGATTGGCGCCCTGACGGCAACGGAAGTCGGCGCACTGTCCACCGCTGACATCGCAACCTTCTCGACTGACGAAATTGCAGCGATCAGCACTGCGGCTCTGTCGGGCCTGACCTCTGACAAGGTAGCTGCCCTCTCCACCGATCAGGTTGCGGCTCTGAAGACCAGCCAGATCGCCAAGCTCAGCACCGCTCAGATCGGCGCTCTCTCGACCGACCAGGCCAAGGTTCTGACCACCGACCAGGTGGCCGCTCTGTCCGGAACCCAGATCGCCGCTCTTTCTACTGACGACGTTGCTGCCCTCACCACCGCTCAAATCGGTGTATTGAAGACGGCGCAGGTCGCAGCTCTGAAGTCCAGCCAGATCGCAGCTCTCTCCACTGACCAGGCGGCTGCACTGTCCTCGACGCAGATTGGTGCCCTGACGGCTTCCGAAGTCGGCGCTCTGTCCACGGCTGATATCGCCACCTTCTCGACCGACGAGATCGCTGCGATCAGCACTGCGGCTTTGTCCGGCCTGACCTCTGACAAGGTTGCTGCCCTCTCGACCGATCAGGTTGCGGCTCTGAAGACCAGCCAGATTGCCAAGCTGAGCACCGCTCAGATCGGCGCACTCTCGACCGACCAAGCCAAGGTTCTGACCACTGATCAGGTGGCCGCCCTGACCTCGACCCAGATTGCCGCTCTTTCTACTGACGATGTTGCTGCCCTCACCACCGATCAGATCGGTGTGCTGAAGACGGCTCAGGTCGCGGCTCTGAAGTCCAGCCAGATTGCAGCCCTCTCTACCGACCAGGCTGCCGCTCTCACGAGCACGCAAATCGGCGCTCTGACGGCAACCGAAGTTGGTGCTCTGTCCACCGCTGACATCGCCACCTTCTCGACTGACGAGATTGCRGCGATCAGCACTGCAGCTCTGTCGGGTCTGACCTCTGACAAGGTTGCAGCGCTCTCGACCGATCAGGTGGCCGCTCTGAAGACCAGCCARRTCGCGAAGCTCAGCACCRCYCAGRTCGGCGCACTCTCGACCGAYCAGGCCAAGGTTCTGACCACCGACCAGGTGGCCGCTCTGTCCGGAACCCAGATCGCAGCACTCTCCACCGACGACGTTGCCGTCCTCTCCACCGATCAGATCGGTGTGCTGAAGACCGGCCAGGTCGCAGCCCTGAAGTCGGCCCAGATTGCAGCCCTCTCCACTGACCAGGCTGCCGCTCTGACGAGCACGCAAATTGGTGCCCTGTCGGCAACGGAAGTTGGCGCACTCTCCACCGCTGACCTTGCGACCTTCTCCACCGATGAGATCGCAGCGATCAGCACCGCGGCTCTGTCCGGACTGACCTCCGATAAGGTAGCAGCGCTCTCGACCGATCAGGTGGCCGCTCTGAAGACCAGCCAGATCGCGAAGCTGAGCACCACCCAGATCGGCGCACTCTCGACCGACCAAGCCAAGGTTCTGACCACTGATCAGGTTGCCGCTCTGTCCTCGACCCAGATCTCAGCCCTCTCCACTGACGACGTTGCCGCTCTCACCACCGCTCAGATCGGTGTTCTGAAGACAGCTCAGGTCGCCGCCCTGAAGTCGGCCCAGATCGCAGCCCTCTC
>NZ_JARWLB010000096.1:0-1901 GCF_047445835.1 Rhizobium sp. BR 317
GAAACTGCCGGTGAAACTGCCGGTCGGTMTGTTCGGCGAATTTGGCRAGCTCTGGATGGCGCTGTAGCGCAATCGCCAGAGACGCGAGTTCGAGGCAGCACGCCGCCATTCCATCAGGGACGGCCGCGTCGCTCAATGGCGCAATTTCTGCTCCATTGTAATAACCGACGAGGATGTCGTCCCAGTATCGTTCCGGCAACACCTTTTGCAGATCTTTCCTAACGGACGAACCGCGCCCGGTGGCAATCGCGACGCGACCACMGGCTCTCAGGATCCGGATCAGCTCAGCGACGATGTCMTGACGTGGCAGCTGAAAACGATGCCGCGTATCAACAAGCGTGCCATCATAGTCGAATACGACGGCGGAAAATCGCTTGTTCACAAGCTGCTTACGATAAGCCGTCAGAGCGCCCTTCCAGCCTGCAAGTTCTTCTCCGTCCATACTGGCGGCAGTCTTGCCTGCCTTTCGGGATATCGCGGCCTCGTCGCGAGAGCCAATCGAAAKGGCAAGCTTGGTCTTMCCGGACCGCGGCAGGGGCAGATTGTAGAGCTTGCGCCCGAAATCCGGCACGCCTGGCCGTCCTGGATCGATTCCCACCGCCAGGCCTGCCCACTCGGTGATCCTCAGGGCTGCGATGAGTGAAGAGATCATGGTAGCGACAGGCGTACCGGGAAGGTCGACAACGGCTTTCGGTATGTCCCCAGGGATCAGGTCCAGCGTTTTTTCCGCCAGTGCACGGTCATGATCTGAAACCAGGGCCAGCACTCCGCTGATGTCTCCTCGCTTGGCGAGCCAATGATGGAGGCCATGCGCGAAGTTTCGATAATCTGCGAGTTGAAGATTCCCAAGAGCCGCTTCGGTGAATTTCGATTCTAGGTCGATCGCGCCAACCTTCGTCATCGGGCCATGAACTACCAGCGTCGTGCCGCGCGACCAAAGGCTGCCGGTTTTTGCTCGCCAGGACGCGACCGCATCACTTTGCGCAGAAAGCAGCTGATCGACGATCGCGACCGCTGCATGCCACTCTCGATCGCCATCGTGCTCGAAGGCGTAGGCCCGAGCGAGAAGCGAKATGAAGCCTAGCAACGAATTGGTCGCCAAAAATCCGTCTTTGCCGGCCGGCGGCGGTGCGATCAAAAGGTCCACATAGGGATGGCGGCGGCACAGATCGGCAAGCGGACTGTCTTCTCTMCCGCACATTATCGMGAGCTGGCGCGGCTCGCGTGTCACGAGTGTTTTTGCGGCTGCGATGATGTCCACGTTTCCGCCACCCGCACTCAATAGCCAATGGGACACGCCGACGAGTGGGTCTGCGGAAACTTCAAGCGGTGTMGACACCGAGGCAAGACGACCGGTAAATGTCTGATGGACGGTAACAAGCGCATGCGCGGCGGTGAGTGAACCACCGGAACCGATCGCCTGGAGGGGGAAAAGGCCTGCAGTGCGGATCGCCGCCCGCAGATCGTCAATATCCTTGCTTTTCGCCCAAGCAAATGTTGCTTCTAGGCTGTCGATTTCCTTCGCGTACGGTTTTGCCATCATCTCCTCGTACAGGCTKATCGCCTCGCTCCTGTCGATTCGACCGCTCTTGGCTCCGACAGCAGATTGTGATGTCGAGTCTTTCCCTGTGGCTTGAATCTCTTCGAAAACAGCGGGAGATTCAACGGGCCCAAGTCGTTACCGCGACGTCATCAACAACTATAAGAAGCGCCCTCACTAAGAGGTCCCGATTTTTGTTCGCTCGCTTATGTGTATGTATTTTCGTATGGTTTTGTGATCTCCTGTAAAGCATGAGTTGTATTGACGTTTGATGCGACTTGATTGTGATGATCTCCGATCCGCGGCTGCGGCGCACAAAGAAAAGACCCTTACATTATCCCCCACGCCCGAAACCTCCCCC
>NZ_JARWLB010000097.1:0-1884 GCF_047445835.1 Rhizobium sp. BR 317
CATCAAGGCGCCGATGGGGATTTTTGGTCCGACGTTCGGTTCGACCCCATGGCGCTGCCGTTCMCTGCCGATGTTGCGGCTTCCCGACTCGCGATCTACAGATGACTAAAGGGCGGAAGACGGCGACAAGGAGATTGAGCCAGCGGGAGCAACGGATCTCTGTTGCCATCGTCCTTCTCGCGGCGGGACAATCGAGCCGAATGGGTGACAGTGGCGCTCATAAGCTGCTCGCCGAATTTCAAGGCGTGCCGCTCATTCGCCGCTCGGCGATAATTGCAAGCAATTGTAAGAGCCATTCGGTMATCGTAGTTACCGGATATCGGCATCKCGATATTGCKGGCTCGATCTCCGATCTGCCTGTCACGCTCGTGCACAATCCGGCCTTTCCGTCCGGCATGGCAAGCTCAATCGCCGTCGGTGTCGCCGCTGCCGAGGCCTATCAGCCGAGCGGCATAATGATCATGCTCGCCGACATGCCTGCTCTGACCGGGGCAGATCTTGACTCTATCATATCGKCGTTCCGCGATCACGAAGCTGCGTGCATCATCCGCGCGGTCGCCGGCGGGAAATCGGGCAATCCAGTGGTTTTCCCCAGCACGATTTACCATGAGCTGAAAAGCCTAAACGGTGACAAGGGCGCGAGAGAGCTCATTCGGGGCTCCAGCCTGCCCGTAATMGATGTMGAGATCGGGGAAGGCGCCCTTATCGATGTTGATACGCCACACGCCATCGAAGCGGCAGGCGGTGTTTTGCGCAACTAGATGAAACACCGGCCTCTCCGATCCCCAAGCAAACAGGCCAAAGAGCATCGTACTCACGCTCCGTGTCGCTTGCCGTCTTCAGGTAATGCCGCCGAGAAGCGAGCTCAGAATGCGCCGAGCAAACGTCAGGGCTCTTCCGCGMAGTGCTGCGCGAAGCCAGTTGTCGCTGTGATGGTTCGGAGACCTGAGCGCTCTTTTCATCGCTATCGGCTGCAATCGCTGGCTCCAGCGTCAAGAGACACCATCACCTTTCCCGTATGACGGGCTCTTCCAGTGAACCTCCCTCGGCGTGGCAAGAATATGAACTGCCGAGGTGTGAAAATTGTTTGCCTCGCTAGATTTCCATCCCATGCAAGCAGGGAGGGTCAACAACGTCAGCGCCGGAGTCAACTCAATCGCCGGCCCCACACTAGACCTGCAATGCGCTTTGCCAACTTGCAGTCAGTTACCTCGGCTATGCATTGGCGCTCAAAGCCGTCGCTGCGTCGCCACGGAGAAAAGTGATGCTTTGGCAATATCGAGCTTCAATCCAACCTCCTTCGGCATTGCGCGCGCCGTCGCTACGGCAAGACGCACGCTGAAGCGCTTGCCGAGGCAATCGAACCAGCCAAGGGCATCCGCACCGAGCAATTCGATGAAGGACAGGGTCGCGGGCAGGCTGCCCGGTGCGCCGCGATTAACGACGGTGATATCCTCGCAACGCACGCCTAACATCGTTTCGGCGAGGTCCGGGGCTTTGTCAAATATGTACTCGGAGACGTCGACTTTGGTATTGCCMATTACGAAGCGCGCCTCGCTATCCAGCCGGCCATCCAGGAAGTTCATGGCAGGTGAACCGACGAAGCCGGCCACGAACAGGCTGGCCGGCTTTTCATAAATCGATTGGGGATGCGCGAATTGCTCGACCTGCCCTTTGTACATTACGGCGACACGGTCAGCCATGGTCATGGCCTCAATCTGGTMATGGGTGACGTAGATCATCGTAGATTTCAGAGTTTCGTGAAGCTGCTTAAGTTCGACACGGGTTTCAGCGCGCAGCTTGGCGTCGAGGTTCGACAGTGGTTCATCGAACAGGCAGATGCTGGAGGAGCGCACCAGCGCCCGGCCGATCGCGACGCGCTGG
>NZ_JARWLB010000098.1:0-1852 GCF_047445835.1 Rhizobium sp. BR 317
CCCATTGCGAGAATGACCACGATCKAATAGTGCACGTCGTGGATCCCTAATCCCTTGGCGATCGGAAATACCAGGGGTGCGAACAGAACCACYGCGGGAATGCCTTCMAGCACGCTACCGAGCACAATGAACGCGACKATCGACACGATCATAAAGATCGGCGCTCCTCCGGGTAGACCCGCCATCGTCTGAACCAGCCCACGCGAAAAACCCRATTGAGTCAGGCACCAGGCCACAGCCGTTGCCGCCGCGATGATGAAAAGGATGGCTCCGGACAAGACCGCCGTTTCCACCAGCATCGGACCCACCCGCTTCCAGTCGAACCGGCGGTAAATGAGGAGGCCTGCCAGCAGCGAGTAGGCAATGCCGATTGTCGAGACTTMCGTGGCGGTAGCAACGCCTTCGACAACCGCTGTACGGATGATAAAAGGTAGGGCCAAAGCCGGAAGCGCAATCAGGAATGTGCGAAAGATCTCCCTGGCTGGCGGCTTGCKAAAACCCGACATGTCCTCGTTGCGATAGCGCCACCAGACGACAACGCAAAGCATCAATCCGCAGACGAACGCCGGCAAAAGACCGCCTATGAACAGGGCCGAAATCGATACGCTCGTAACCKATCCGATGGTGATCAATACGAGGCTCGGCGGGATCGTCTCCGTCTGCGCACCCGTAGCCGCAAGCAGGGCCACKAGATCGCCKGGCTTTGATCCTCTCGCTTTCATCTCCGGGAACAGTGCCGGGGCGACAGCAGCCATGTCGGCGGTCTTCGAACCCGATATCCCAGACACCAGATACATTGCCGCGACGAGGACGTAACACAGGCCGCCTCTGACATGTCCGAGCAAGGACGCCAGGAAGTTCAGCATCGCTTTTGCCATGCCCGTAACCTCCATCAGCATACCCAGCAGCACGAACAGCGGKACCGCTAGGAGGAGAAGATGCGACATTCCCTCATCAAGCCGACCCGCGATCACGCTTATCGGACGGCTCGTACCCAGAGCCACATAACTGATGGCAGCGAGAGCGAACACGAACGCGATTGGTACGCCGCTCAGCACACCTAGTGCGATGAAGACTACGAAGAAAAGCACGAGGTTCCAGTTGCCCATCGCCATGATCAACGGTTTCGCCGCAATCGCCAACCCTATCAAGCATGCGGCTACAAGGACTCCGATCAGGAAATCGCTCAGCCTGATGCGCTGAAGGGCATTGGTCACGCCAAGGATAAGCATCAGGCCAAGTCCGATCGGAAGACCAAACGAACGCCATGCGACCGAAACTTCCATCGCGGGAGTGACGACCGGAACTTCATGAAGAGCGTAGACCGTGGCCTTGGGCAGAAGAAGCACGCAGACCGAAAGGCAAAAGACAAGTGCAGCCACCTCCAGTCTTGCCCTTACGACGGGCGGCATCGCGTCCGCGATAACGCCCATCCTCATGTGCTGTCCGCGGTGAAAAGCGAGGACCGCGCCCACGATCGAAAGCCAGAGGAACAACATGGAGGCGAGCTCGTCCGACCAGATGAGCGGCTCGCCCCATGCATAGCGGGCGAAGACGCCCGCCGACAGCACGAGTACCTCGACGACAACAAGTGCTGCGGCGATCAATTCAATCAGGCGCACCACGCCCGCTTCAGCTTTGGCCAGGACTGGCCACGCGCCGATCACCKGGGGGCTGACATTTTCAGAAGTAGCCATGTCAACGCCTCAGATMAATTTGCCCGAGGTAGACTCCAGCAACGCCCATGCTTCCTCGCCAAAACGCCCCTTCCAATCGGAATAGAACGACGAAGCTTGCAGCGTCGCGCGGAACTTGGAAACATCGACGTCGATAAATTCAAGACCCTTGCTCG
>NZ_JARWLB010000099.1:0-1805 GCF_047445835.1 Rhizobium sp. BR 317
ACGGGATCTTGATCGCAAGCTTCAGKSCGAGCTTGCCCTTGCGGAAGAAGTGGCKGATCACCTTGCCRAGGGYGCGKAGCYGGCGGCCGGTGGCGGCGAGKAATTGAGCGAGYTGTTGCATGATGGATCTCCTTGTCGATTGCGTCATTGCGGGGATCGACAGCAGACCGGGAAGGAGGGTTGCACCTGGCAAGGCCGAAACGGATGTGGAGGACCTGGCGGCGACTGAATTTTGATCTCGCGAGGAGCCGCAGAATGCGGCGGGGAAAATTCCGGCGGCGCCAGGTTGCGGCCGTAAGGACGGGCTGCAAYATCCCCGATGAKAGATGACAGCTTGTCGACAAKGAGACGGTKAACTGGTCACGCTCGCTGCGATCGAAAGCTCGCCAATGCCCTCATACAGCCGCTCTCGCCGTCCTCGKAAATCGCAAAAGCCCCTCAGGAGCTTTCGCACCTCGCATAGGCGACACGGGCCGCATGAATGACGATGCCTGTTTCCCTGCGGATATCCCTGACGATCGCTGCCAAGGAACCCATTTCGGTCTCGCTCAGCGCCACCAGCCTTGGATAGTCGATTTCKACGCCGTCGCAATCCGCCGACAAAGCATTGGCCCAATCGCCACCGTTGATGCGGTATTCGTGGGTGTMGAAATCAATCTCGAGCTCATCMAGCAAGTTGATGGTGAAACGCTCGAATATCTCGTTCTCGCCTGCGAGGCGATAGGCGGCATAGTCGTCGTCGCCGGCAAGAACGCTGCGCTCCAATGCCATGATGGTTCGGACGCGAGCGTGAGCCGCATCGAGCCCTTCCATCAGGCGGTCATGAAGCGCTCGTGAAAACTCGGTATCGCAGCCGAAGCGGTTTGCAAGCACGACGAGCCGGAAACCGGMAAGCTTTGTGTGGAGCATRAGGTTCTGATCYGTKGTCATGATGTGATCTCCTTCATCTTGATGACGGAGATCGGCCACTCYGTKGCAAAGAGGGGTCMAGGASCGCGGAACGCGRCTYGCAAGCGGGGGARCCGATTTTTCGGGAAGCGCAGCGRCGGAAAAATTGGGGGAGACCGCGCCGTYCTTGACGCCGGATTTGCTGGAGTAAAATRGGAMGTCAKAGAGAGAAGAGACCCRCGGMCCCGGAGGGGMCGYGACCGTRYCCGGCGYGAGCCGGCGGGAGTGTCGAGGGRTGAARCCCYTGACAGCCGGGAWGCCGGTCRATCCGSCGSACCGGCTCCACGTGCGGCAGAAAGAGCCGCCTCAAAAAGGCGGCTCGGCCCCAATCGCACCATCCTGTTCGGCAAGCGTCACGGCCAGATCAGCCTGGGCGAGTTCAAGCTCGGCCTCGATCTGGCGGCGCTCGGCGGCATCGCAGACGTTCTTCAGTTCGGCCCGCAGTTCTTCGATGTGCTGTTCGATTGTCATCGTCTCATCTCCTTGAGTTCGTGAAAGACGAGACCGCGCGGCGGGAGGAGATGACGGGGTCAAGGAGCGCGGCAGCGACCGGCGGGGCCGGCGCGTGGGGGAGCCGATTTTGTTAGAGCGGAGGGAACCGGAGCGGGGCAAAATTGGGGGAACCGCGTGTCCTTTGACGCCGGCATTTTCTCCCGCCACGATAGCCCGATCTGAGCAGACAATAGTCCCTCTCCGTATCGCACCAAAAAAGCCTGCGGCAGGCTCMATGCCTGCCGCAGGCTTGTCTCTGTMGCGGGGTTCGGCCCCGCCTTCCGGCGGGGCCTGTCCGGGCCTCAGTCCCGGTTGGGGCGGGACCAGATCAGCTGGTAGCCGTCCTCGCCTTCGACTTCGGTGAG
>NZ_JARWLB010000100.1:0-1766 GCF_047445835.1 Rhizobium sp. BR 317
GTTCTACAAGGACAACACCCGCATGTTCTACGGCGACGCAAAGAAAAGCATCGACCAGTTGCTGCCGGCGCTGGCTTGAGGCGGAAAAATCGCAATGGTGAGCGTAGGTTTTTTGAGAGGTTGGAGTTCGAATACGACTGCGTCGCGGTCGGGAAAGACCCGCGCAAAATTCTACATGCGCTGTGCCAGGGAGTACCTCYGACGATCGCTCCCGCCACCTCTCCCATCGATCCGAAGCCGCCGACCACAGCGGKGTCGAGTAAAGACAATAAGTGGAGTTGAGATGTTTCTAAGCAACCAACGATAGTTCCATAAACCTGATTATGCKATATGTTATAAAATAACACGGATTGTCCATGAAGACGAGAATGCTTTCGCCCTTGGAAAAGTCGTGCCTTCGGTGGGTGTCTCGGGGCAAAACTCACGCCGAAATCGCCGTGTTGGAAGGGAAAAGCGTCACTGAGATCGAACTTTGCCTGGAACGTGCGCTAATCTTGCTCGACGCGAAGTCGGTCGAGGAGGCCATTGTGAAGGCCGAGCGGTCTCACTCCGATTGACGTTKAGCGACCCGCTAAACGTCATCAGCAGGCAGTCGCCAACCCGTCCTGCAAATTCGAGACACCGAGCAATCGAACGCTGGCAAGGCKAGGACCGGGCAGCACGAACAATCGGGCGGCTAACGGTGGCTCAAACGGAAGCAAGCCAATCCCGCTCTCTTTTGATGGCGTCCTGGCCCGGATCCGGATCTTCCACGATCAACCCGCGAGGGGTCCGCTAGCAAGCTGCGGCCGCCGCCGCTTCGCGTCGCGGTGATCGCGCCCGGACCCCGTGCCTTTTGAGGAGCCATCGAGCGGGAATTGGCCCGCTCCCGTAGGAGCCTCTCARATGTCGCACGATCTSTCTCTCGCCCAGTMCCACGCCYTCCAGCTYTCCCGTGACCTGATGGTCCCGGTCACCCTCTTCGAGGTCGACGGCGAATACGGCGTCCTTCCKTCYGACGAGATCGACGCCGACGACGAYCTGGCGGTCGTGCAYKAGTACATGCCMTGGCCKGCCCATTGAGCCGGCATTGCGCCCTTGGCGTGCCGCTTGCGAGCGGCAGGCCGCGAGGGAAGCTGCGCCGCGGCCAATTCAGCTTGCATGATCCGACAATTGCGCGTCCGCGCCCTTGCGGTCTTTGCTCTTCGCAGCCTGCCGAAAGGCGTCCGGGAACGGACGGGTAGGCAAGGATTATGGAGGCCGATCGCTGGGCGATCGGAAGAGAAAATGAAGAGAAGAGAGATTGAAGCGCTGCGCGAGCAGGTCAGTTGTGCCGCAGTGCTGGAGCATGCCGGGTTTGCAATCGACGCGAAGGAAAGCACGCGGCGGGCGGTCAAGTTCCGGCGCGGCGGCGAGATCATCATCGTCACTTACGAAGGGCGCGGATGGTTCKATCCTCTGTCCGAAGCGAAAGGCGATGTGTTTCGGCTCGTCGAACACCTCGATCGTGTCGGTTTTCTCGAAGGCGCCGAACGGGTCGCGGATCTCGTCGGGTTTCAGATCACAGAGCCGGAGTGGCAGCCCGCAAGGAATAGCGAGAGCGACCTCTCCTTTCCCGATCGTTGGCAGGCTCGCCGCAGTCMCTGGCTAGGTTCCGCGACATGGCGATACCTCAATGGCGAGCGCCGCCTGCCTTCCTTCTTGCTCAAGACGGCGATCCAAGGCGACCTGCTGCGGGAAGGCCCGCAAGGCAGCATGTGGGCGGCGCACAGAGACCAAGCCGGGGT
>NZ_JARWLB010000101.1:0-1760 GCF_047445835.1 Rhizobium sp. BR 317
CCTGTCGCTCGGCATCACCTTTGCGATCATTGCAAGCGGTGTCGCCTGGAGCCTGCTCAAGACACGCGCCAAGCCGCAGCCTTCCAGTTAATCCGCCGGCACAACGCTTGCCGTCATACGAATTCACCAACTGAAGGAACGTATCCATGTTCTCAGAAATCATCGCTTCAATTTTCTCAATGCTCATCATCGAACCGCTGCAGGCCGGCATAGCGGAGCGCGTGGCGGCGGCCAAGGCGCCCACMGAGATCGTGCGCGCCTCGCAAGATTGCCTGGCKGGAGAGGCGCCCCGTCTTCTCGATCGAGCAACGAACGACATGGGGTKGGCGGTTTCCAACGCTGTCAGCGTTTCGTTCGGCTGGAGCTCCCCACTCGATCTCCTGGACACGAGCGCGCMGGGTTGCGCGGCGTTGGTGAATGTTCTGAAACAGAACGGGGACGATAGCGCAGTATGACGGGGGGCGAACAACAGCCGCAGGGCGAAGGGATCGCATCGACCCGCCTCCGTGAATTGGCTGCTCTTGGCCAAGCTCACGGCAGCATTGAAATAGGGAAGGCATTGTCCATCATGGGGCAGGCCGGCACTGCCCTMGTCATCCTGCTGCTGACGTTACCGGCGCTTTCGCCGATCCCGGGACCGTTCGGAATGGTTTTTGGAACGGCGCTKGCGTTGGTCGCGCTCCAGATTGCTTTCGGATGCGAGACCATCTGGCTGCCGGCAAGCCTTAAAAGACGCCGTCTGTCATCAAACGCGATCGATGTCACCCTTCGGTACGCGGGTCCTCTGATCGCTTGGGCGGAAAAAATCATGCGCCGCGACCGACTTGCTGTTCTKACCGGAAAGCCGGTTCAAATGTTGCTGGGCTTGCCCATTTTCCTGCTGGCAGTCGCCATCGCCCTGCCAATACCCTTCGGAAATCTCTTGGCGGCCTTCGCCTTGATCGTCATAGCCGTGGCTCTCTTGGAACGAGATGGCGTGGTCACACTGATCGGACTATTCTTATCGATAGCAGCACTGGCTGTGACGGCGGCTTTGGCATATGGCACMGTTGCTACACTTGTATGAAGCGATATTGAAACGCAGGGACTTGTCGATCAAGCCACAGGACGAACACTCGTMAGGCGTTTTGCGGCGACATGACCGCRACGATAAGATGAAGGTCACTCGGATMAGGTTTACGGTCGTTCTCCGTGCTTCTGAAACCTGCTCGTTCCGACGCAGGCTTTCATATMCTCACGTCGAAACCAGATCGCACGCCCGCATCTGAGTGGAGCGTTCCCGGCCGTGAATACGATCTGCTCGTCCGCTGGCATCCGAAGCACCTCGTGTGGCTGGATCAGCGGTCGTGCGGCCAATTGCTTCGATCGCGTCCGCGACGATCCTTTCATTTGCGAACTACGGCTGACCTGGTCGATCTCTACCGTCGTCATGCCGCAGCGGCGTGAGATGTAGTCGGCGGTTTCCGGGTCGTTGATCGCTGCAAACGAGATCCAACTCGCGCTTTCGAACCACTTGCTCGATGCGTCCCGCCCCCCATAGGTTTCGCGCAGCTGGCCGATCGACTGATAGATCATGACAAGGGTGATGCCATACTTGCGGCCGGCGTCGCGCGCAGTTTMCAGGATCCGCATGTAGCCAAGCCTCGCGACCTCGTCGAGAAGGAACAGCGCTCGGCCGGGCATCGCCCCATCGCGATTGTAGATCCCATTGAGAAATGAGCCGATGATGACGCGTGCAAGGCCCGCATGCGTCTCCAACG
>NZ_JARWLB010000102.1:0-1739 GCF_047445835.1 Rhizobium sp. BR 317
ATTCTTCCCCCGTTGTTGKATTTTGCGTGCAACGAATACCACCGCCCATGTACTGCATGGACAGGCACGTGTTGCAGCCTATGCATTCACGAATATCTTCTATACGACCGTMTTCAATCTTTTTCGGCAGAAAGGGATCTGCAATTGACGGACGTGCCGCTCCGATCAGGTCGACCAACCCCTTCTTAATGAGCGACACCATGCGATCTGGCGACGTGTATCGTCCGACGGCAACCACCGGCTTTGTTGTCACTTGTTTCACGAAGGCTGTAAAYGGTTCCTGCCATCCCTCATCAGCAAAGCGCGCGGTCATAACATCGAGATTGATGTTCTGAACGTTAACGTCCCAAAGATCAGGCAATTCTGCCAACATTTCGACGACCCGCCGCCCGTCTCCACTGCAGGTATAGCCCGCATCGCCGAGGCCTTCATCAACACCAAAGCGGACGGCAACCGCACAATCGGACCCAATTTCTTCTTTGGTATCCTCAATCAACTCACGTAGCAGTCGAGCACGATTGGCAATTACTCCGCCGTATTCATCGGTTCGCCGATTGACACGTTCCGTGATGAAGTCGCCGGGCAATCCCATCATGTGGCTTGCGTAGACGTACACGATATCGAATCCGATGTCGCGTGCACGCCGGGCAGCAGCGCGATGCCATTTTCTAACGTCGGCAATATCCTGCTTATCCATCTGCCGGACGACAGCCGGTACATCCATTGCAGGCCTGGGTGAGGCAGACATCGGGCGCTCTCGAGACATGCGGTTTCCAGCGAGAGCACCCTGATGGGTCAATTCGCATCCGGCAAGGGCGCCGTGCTTTTGAACGGCTTCTACCATAAGCCGAAGCCCGGGCTTGTCATCATCCGACCAAAGCCGCTCACCTCCGCTCGGGGAAGAATCCGAGGAGGGATGKATCATACACAGTTCGGTATTCACTACCCCCCATCCGCCCTCTGCCTTTATCTCACGAAATCTTGCTGTGGCGTGCGGAGAAAAAGTACCGAGTGCCGTACAATGCGGAACTTGGTAAAATCGATTCTTGGTAGTMTTAGGCCCGATTTTAACTGGCTCAAAGAGTACATCGTATCGTGGATCACGCGCCATATAACCTCCCACGGCCCCCCGCCAGCTGACTTCGGGACCTCGCCTCGGTKACCTTGAACCTCAGCTGTCGTCCAGCCAGGCAGAACTCCATCAGGCTAGCGATTCGGCGTATGAGCTTCAAGATAATYATTCAATATTAGATTTTACGACCTGCAAGCCGAGTCCTTGCGCACACGAGGGGATTCACAGGATAACGGCTAAGCTACCGTTTCTTCGCATTAATGCGCCTAATAGGTTCTGTCACGGCAAGCGATCTGACCATACCGTCAAAGCACAATTAAATATCATTTTGACTAATTAATTCTATGCTGAGGAACTACGGGGAGTGGTCTAGATGGGCTCKGCATTTGCTGGAGCGTCGAGGGTAAAGCGCTCGGGCTGTGAAGCCCATGCCTTTCACATGAACTCGTATGGTGTGAGGCCGTTGGGTMTTGAGCCTGCGGCCGAAATTGTAAGCGGCGCGAAGTCGGCAAGATGCTGGCGCAGTTGATCGTGGCTTTCATAGTAAAAGCGTCTGACGGTGGCATCCTTGACGGTTCAGTTCATTCTCTCAACCTGGCCATTGGTCCATGGATCCTTTACCTTGGTCGTGCGGTGCTCGATATCATTGGTGGGGCAGGTGTATTCG
>NZ_JARWLB010000103.1:0-1738 GCF_047445835.1 Rhizobium sp. BR 317
GACCGCGGCTGACGCCTTTACCATGACCATCGGCGAGCCTTTCGACGAGCGGAGGGCCGCTGGTMGCGCCTTGATGAAGGAAATCCTCACGCTTGTTCAGCTCCAGCAGGAGGGCGAGATMGTCATCGCCGCGATTGGAGGCTTCGATCTMGTGTTCGAAGGCGAACGCTTCGGTAAGCGCGACGGATATCGCTATACGACGCTCCTCCAGCGCACCGGTGGGACCCACGAGATCGATCTGGCTGTGACCGTGACGCCGCTTGGCGCCATATCCCGCCTCGAGCATGCGCTTGACGATTTTGACGGCGAGCGGGAACGCTATCGCCAACGGTCGCAGGACGCCCGCAAGCGCCTCGCCTCCTATCACTCGCGCGAGGGAGCTGCGTTCGCGTTTGTGGAGGAACTGGCCGACAAACGTCGGCAACTACGGGAGGTCGATGAGGCGCTGGCGCAATACGCCCGCGATGATGACGAAACGCAGAAGGCAGCCGCCTAGAGCTGCTGTTCGAGCGGACGATCATCTTATATCGAACGGCTGAAATCAATCACCGAACAAAATGGCGCCGTAGTCGGTGGCGMCATGCAGGACATGGACGATKACCACCTTCGTGCTCTCGACGCGGTAAAAGATCAGATAATTGCCATGAACGCGCCGACGGATACCATAGTGCTCGTAGCGGGGGACGAGAGTGAAGCCGTTCGGACTATCGATGAGATCCTCGCATTTGCTCCGCAGCTCTCGGATAAATGACAGCGCGCGCCGGGGATTGTCCGCAGCGATATAGTCGGCGATTTGCTCGAGATCATTTTCCGCCTCGTTGGAAAACTCGAGGATCATGCCGATTTTTCGGCTTTGTCAGCCATCGCGCTGTATTTGGCCTCAAGTCGATMGAAGACATCGCTCGCCGGCTTCGTTCGGCCAGCGTCGGCATCAGCAATGCCACGCATGATGGACGCATCCAGCGCCGCAAGCCGCGTCTCGCGGTCCTGGACCAGTCGCACACCTTCCCGCAGGACTTCGCTTTTCGAACCATAGCGTCCTGTGTCGACGAGTTGCTGAATATAGCTTTCGAGCTGCTTTCCCAGATCGGCACTGATCATGCGGTCCTCCATCTGATGTGRTGCAAGACAAGATAGGCACATTATCAACTATTATCAATCCGCGTCGCAATCACTCACATTCCAAATGTGCGCGGTGAAACCGGAAAGAGGAATGGAAGATGAAAAGGGAGGGAAACCCCGCTCGCAGATCGGTCCGCCGGTCGCCGCTTGCGCTCAACCGCCGTCTCCGCATCCCGGCCACTCGTCCTTCGCAGGGCTGCCAGCCCCGCTCGTCCTTCGCGGCAGCGATGCTCGACCGCAGTTGCCCCCGGCCGCCCGCTCCGCGGTCCGGAAGGTGTCTTCAGGAAGGAATGAAGACTGGAAGGACCGGCAGGAGCCGCGTCCCAAAACCCCCGGAAAAGGAGCATCCCATGTATCTCATGAAGGTCGATCCGCGTGCGCTGAAGGATAACCCCGACAGCACGCGCCAGTCGAAGTCGACGCCGCAGGCGGACGCCCTGCTGTTGGCGACGATCAGGGCCGTCGGCATCATCCAGCCGCMCGTCGTCTTTCCGGAACGCGACGGCGGTAATGGTTTAATCATCGAGGCGGGTCATCGCCGCCGCCGCCAGGCGGTTGCCGCTGGCTTCGACGAGATCGAGGTCCTGGTGGTCGAGGCCGCAAACGACAACGGCGC
>NZ_JARWLB010000104.1:0-1737 GCF_047445835.1 Rhizobium sp. BR 317
GGCTGGAACTGCTCGATCACATAGGGGGAGTGTGAGGTGAAKAGGGCTTGGGCTGCGATGCCTCTGACCTTGTCGACGACGCGCTTCTGCACGTGGGGTGGAAGTGAGAGTTCGGGCTCCTCCATCGCAAAGATGACGCGACCGTTGCGACGCTCGGCGATCAGCCCCAGCATGGCGAGCACCAGCGCGTTGATCGTCCCTGAGCCTTGATGCTGGAAGGGAGCGGCATAACCGGGAACACCGGTCGCGAGGAAGGATTTCAGGACGCGCCGCAGATCCTCGCGCGTCAATTCCGAGACGCGAAGATGAGGCGCATCGGCCCATTCGCCCGGGACGATGTMGCGCATAGCGTCGCGAATGGCGGTCAGAATGCGGCCGAACTCAGGGTCGTTGGCGCCGACGACATCGAGGTMGCGGAGCTGCCGCAGCAGCCCTTCCCACATGCGGGTACGCACTTCGTAGGTCTTGAGAATGATGTCCAGGAGCGAGCCACGTTMCATCKAGAGCGCTCGGTTCCCGGTTCGCAGTGCGCGAAGGTGAAGAAAGCCGAATTCGCGTTTGTCGCTGGAACGGCACTCATTGATGGATGTGCCGTCCTCATGCCGTGGCACGGCGAACCATGTCTTGGCGGTGAAGTCATCGTTCTCCGGGTCGTAGGCCCCTTCGAAGCGGATGCGGACCGCGGGCTCGATGCCGGGCTGGCCAAGATTTACTCCCTGACCGGCCCCGAGGAGCGAGCGGTCGGCCTGCCGCYAGAATTCKAGATTGTTGCGGAACTTCGTGCAGTGCTGCTCATCCAAGGCTGCAATGACAACTTCAACCTTGATGTGTTTTTGTAGAGCGCCCTCCACGGGCAAATAATCGCCGCCGTAAAAGTCGTGCTCGTCGATGGCTTGCGTCCGGGCCAATCGGTCTGCGCCGATGGCGAGTTCTATCGCCTCGAATACTGTTGAWTTCCCGGTATTKTTGTCGCCGAGCAGGACGGATGTTCCAGAAAAATGGACCTCGGCCTGCTTAATTCCCCGAAAATTCTCGATTTGAACMCGAGCGATGCGCACAATACCCCCCGAAAGCCCCGCCTAGTTGTGATTCTATCAATAGCATTCCGCACCGAGCTTGTCCGACGTGACTAAGTAATCAATGCGGCATTTGCACTCTATGAGAGTGTAATTTTGATCACGGCGAAAGGTTTTGCTAGACGGAGAAAGTCACGATCTAACCCTAGAGTACGAAAGTCTGCCGCGGCCCAGGCCAATCGTCGTTCTCCATTTGAAGGGCGAGATCCGCGCTGGCGATGCGCCGCAAGCTCGATGCCGCGATGAACTGTACACCCAAAGCGAGCTTGACGACCTGCAGCCGCTTCAAGCCTGCAGGCTTGTATCGGCTTTCGACATAGGGCGGCAGCGCGGCAACAACGGCTTGGACACGCGCGTCGTCGCGATGTGGCCGCGTGCCCGCCATKCGGAGGGCAAGCAGCGACAGATTGTGCCCGTCCTTTCCTCTCCTGAAGGACTGAGGGTCAACACCGTCCCAGACGAGAGCCGCTTTCATCGAGAGTTCCGCGACCATGCAAATCGGCTGAATGACAGAGTCATGGCTGAACGTCGTCGGCATMGTGTYCGCCACGTCTTCGATGTTCGATCGCGCCATGCGCCAGAGCGTGATCGCCGCCGGAGCGCCGTGCTCAACTTCATTCAAGCCCATGGTGAGATCATGGAGGTCAGCGACCGCGAGAGC
>NZ_JARWLB010000105.1:0-1694 GCF_047445835.1 Rhizobium sp. BR 317
CAACCGGGTCTCCCTGTCACGATGCCGCCGCCGATCGACCGGAACGGTCTTGAGGCCGAGATTGATCGCGGTGAGATGCGCGCTGGTGGTGATGCCAGCTTCCCGCAGGATGGAGGCGCAAAGAAGCCGCCCGAGCCAGGGTGCGTGCTGCAGCACGGAGAGCTCGTTCCAGGCATCGAGGGCGACGATCGCCTGCAGCCCCGCCGGCAGATGCTCGGCCTGCCGCAACACCCCACGCCACTCCTCCAGCCGCTCATCCTCGTCCCAATCKATATCATAGATCATCGGATCTTTTTCGGCCCCGCTTCCGCGATCGGGCCGTGTTGCGTTCGCGATCGCTGCCTCCGATCGAGCGAGCACGACATCGATGGCAGCATAGTCGACGCCGGGAAGATCTTMGCCACCGTCCGCGTCTTCCCCCTCCCCTACCAGATCGATCGCGACGGCGCGCCTGGTGGCGCCGCCCGCCTCTGCTTCGTCGGCGCCGATCGACGCCCCTGGCTCCGCCTGCCGCAGCGTTCGAATGCCGTCGGCGGAAAGCGCCCAGTCAGGTGGTTGGCCGGCAATGCGCCGGCGAGTGCGCAGCACGTCGCGGGCGATTGTCAGCTCATGGGTGGGTGTGCGAATATCCTTCGTGGCGTYATGGAGGACGAGGTCTTCCAGGTGGACGAGTTCGCCGTCGATCCACAGCGAGGCGCAGGCATCGGTAAAGTGGGAGCGTTCGATCCACCCCGCGCCKACCGGCGAGCGGGCGATACGTTCGTCCAGACGCGTGAGCGCGGCGCCCGCGTCGAAAGCCGGCCGCATCAGGGCTGTCATGCTGATTTTCGAAAGATCGTAAGCCATTGATATTATGGTAAACGATCTTTTAAAGGAACTCTATATCKATATTGCAGTTCGCCACATGGTATCAATGACGGACGAGGTTATAACMATCGATAAGTATCGCTTATCGGAGGTGATTGCCAGAAGCCCGCAAATCAGCGAAAACCGGGTAAAGACCGATCGCCGGCGCCGTTCCGGCAGCCGGATTCTTGCCTTTTCAGGAGGGACCTTTGGACATTCTCGCTCCGAACACATCGCCAGACGCTATCGCCCGGCGGGCGGAAACGCTCGACACGATTGCGGCAGTGCTGCCGATCGACCGGCGCGACAAGCTGGCGGAGATCCTCACCGATCAGGACGTCGAGACACTMAAACATCTGGTCAACGAAGGCATGGGCGCCAACACGCTGCGGGCGCTCGCCTCCGATCTCGGCTACCTCGAGGCCTGGGCGATGGCCGCGACCGACAATCCCCTGCCCTGGCCGGCGCCGGAGGCGCTGCTCTTAAAGTTCGTCRCGCATCATMTCTGGGATCCGGCCCGGCGCGAGACCGATCCCGAGCACGGTATGCCCGCCGAGATCAGCCAGGTCCTGAGGGACACCGGTTTTCTGCGAACGTCGGGACCGCACGCGCCGGACACGGTGCGCCGGCGGCTCGCCAATTGGTCGACGCTGACCAAATGGCGCGGCCTCGACGGCGCCTTCACCTCCCCGGCCCTGAAATCCGCCATTCGTTTCGCCGTACGCGCCGTCCCCCGGACGCGCCGCCGGAAGAGCGCCAAGGCGGTCACCGGCGACATCCTGGCCAAGCTGCTGGCTACTTGCGGTGGCGACAGCCTGCGCGATCTGCGCGATCGCGCCATCCTGATG
>NZ_JARWLB010000106.1:0-1691 GCF_047445835.1 Rhizobium sp. BR 317
GAGCAACTGACCCATCGGTCCATCGACAGTGTAATGATAGAGCGCGTCCTTGATCTCGCGCATCTGAACGCCGCTCACAAAATCCGAAAGCGACCGGCCGGCTGCGCTGGCCTTCTGCCCACTGTCGGATCTCTCCAGCGATACAGACCGGGCATGGGCCACGGAATGGATCGAAATGTTGATCGCCCTGCAGGGCGTTACMATCACGCCGGATCATCGCAACGCTATCTMGCGTCAGATCGGATTGATGGCCAGCGCAGCCGGCCGGTCGCTTTCGGATTTTGTGAGCGGCGTTCAGATGCGCGAGATCAAGGACGCGCTMTATCATTACACTGTCGATGGACCGATGGGTCAGTTGCTCGACGCCGAACAGGACGGTTTGACCCTCGGTGCCTTCCAGACCTTCGAGATCGAGCAGCTGATGAATATGGGCGAGCKWAATCTCGTGCCCGTTCTCACCTATCTGTTCCGTCGGATCGAAAAGCGTCTCGATGGCCCACCGAGCCTGATCGTCCTCGACGAGGCCTGGTTGATGCTCGGTCATCCAGTGTTTCGCGACAAAATCCGCGAATGGCTGAAAGTGCTGCGCAAGGCCAACTRCGCCGTCGTGCTTGCCACGCAGTCCATCTCGGACGCTGAGCGCTCTGGCATAATCGATGTCCTGAAGGAATCCTGCCCGACGAAGATCTGCCTGCCGAATGGTGCCGCTCGTGAGCCTGGGACGCGCGAATTCTACGWGCGGATCGGCTTCAACKAGCGGCAGATCGAGATTGTCTCAAACGCCACCCCCAAGCGTGAATATTACGTCGTCACGCCGGAAGGCCGGCGCTTGTTCGATATGGCGCTCGGCCCTGTGGCGCTCAGTTTTGTCGGAGCCTCCGGCAAGGAAGACCTGAAGCGCATCCGCGCGCTGACGGTCGAACACGGCCGCGATTGGCCGATCCACTGGCTTCAAACGAGAGGAGTTCACGATGCCGCATCGCTGCTCAATTTCGAATAGATTGCTTACAGGTCTGGTGGCTGTCGCATTGGCGGCTGGCGCTGTTGTGCCCRCAAATGCCGGAACTGCCACGGGGGCCGCAACCGAATGGACGCAGGTTCTCAACAATGGMGAGCTCGTATCCCTTGTTGGMMAATCTGGCGAGCAAATCCAGAACCAGCTCACCCAGATCAGTCAGCTGGCGCAACAGATCGAAACCCAGCTCAATATCTACCAGAACCTGCTGCAGAACACCGCGACGCTTCCATCGCATATGTGGGGGCAGGTCGAAAGCGATCTCAACCAGCTTCGCAGCATCGTCGACCAGGGCCAGAGCATTTCCTTTTCMATGGGCAATGCCGACGATGTGCTGCAGCAGCGCTTCCAGAGCTATTCCAGTCTCAAGACCAACCTGCCGAACTCCGAGAGCTTTTCGTCAAGCTATCAGACCTGGTCCGACACCAACCGGGACACGATCGCCAGCACGCTGAAGGCCGCGAGCCTGACAGCCGATCAGTTCGACACCGAAGAAGGCACGATGTCTTCGCTTCGGTCCATGTCCGAGACCGCCGACGGGCAGATGAAGGCTCTGCAGGTCGGACACGAGATCGCCGCGCAGCAGGTCGCACAGATGCAGAAGCTTCGCGGCCTGGTGTCCCAGCAGATGACCATGATGGGCACCTGGCTTCAGACTGAGCAGACCGACAAGGAC
>NZ_JARWLB010000107.1:0-1685 GCF_047445835.1 Rhizobium sp. BR 317
TGTCGAATCGGAACTATAGTTCCTAGAACAATAATTCCGATTCWGKTTCCGCTGACGTCATGGATCTCAACGAGGTCATGGCGRKSAATTTGCGTCGMATACGYCATGGCAAGAAACTGACGCAGGARGAAYTGGCGCATCKCACGGGCCTRAGCGCGCGCCATATCGGTGCCATTGAGCGCGCCKAGATGTCTGCAACGATCACCGTTCTGGGCCAGATCTCCCAAGCGCTGGCTGTCGATCCAAGAGAATTCCTGACGGAGACAAATCCGGGCTGACATTACCCACACGAACGTCAGACTCGGGATCGCCAAGCCGTCGTGAAGTTCAGCGCCGTCATCATTTCGAAGCTGTTGCACCACCGGACACCGAGATCCTTGCAGACGTCGGGGATGCGGCGATTTGCGCGCTTTGCGCTTGGCTTCGAAGCCTCGACCGTCACAACGATTCGATCGGCGGGCAGCGCCATCGCATAGGCGATCAGAAACGKATCCCGCCCGATCTCGATGACCTCAGCGTCGTTCAGGTCGGGAGCGTATTTCTCGATAACAGCTTGCACCAAGGCCGGGTCGACATCTTCGTCCAGCCGCAGAACACTGTAGTTCTCAGCTTCGCTCAGCCAGCGACCGATTTCCGAGCCCTCGGTGATTTCTTCGAGAATCTCCACAGGAACTTTGATCTCGCCGGCCTCGCCCATATGKACCAACCAATCCCAGAATTCCGGAAACCGGCCGATCGGGTAGTACAGATTATGGGCGGTGATCAGAACGTTTGCGTCGAGGAGATGCACGGCTTCTCCTTACGCCGCGCTATCGGTAAKGGAGTAGACGTTGCTKGCTTTGACACCGAGGATCGCGGCGGCCTTCGAAGGCGACAAGGCGCCCTCCGCCAGCATTCGCCGGRAGAGTTCGACGAGCCGATTGCCGAGCTTATGGCGTTTKACCGTATAGTAACTTGGCCCGCCCTCGTTTTCCCTGGCGCGATCTCGTTGCGCGGCTCGGTTCCTCAGCCATTGCTGGCGGAACAGCGTGGTGACCGCGGACCATGTTTCCTGGTCGATGATGCCTTCGCGATAGAGCTTGTAGGCCACCATGGAGTGGCTGACCTGCMGAGCATCCGCGATTGCGGAAATCCGCGCCATCACCTGTTCCTGCGACGCCCCAACKAGCGAAGGCTCCTGCACGATTTCCGCCGTGGGCATCAGGATGCGCCCGGCAACATCATTGCAGAACGTCTCGATCGCGCTTGCCGGCCGTCCCCCGCTGACACCGGTCCGACCGAGCCAGATATGCGCAAGCTCGTGCAGAAGCGTGAATGACCACGCCTGCTCGCTGTCCTGATCGTTGATCACGACGAAAGGCGCGACGGAATCGGCGAAGGCAAAGCCCCTGAAGAGTTCGACATTCAKGGTGCTGTGATGACTGCCAAGGTTGCCGATAAGCAGCACGAAAATGCCGGCCGCCTCGGCCCGCTCGCGAAGATAGGCAAAACMCTTGGGCGTTCCGCGGMCGCTTCCATGCCGGTACGTCTTMAATTMGAACACAAGGCGCGTCCGAATGGCGCTCGCCAATGCCTCGGCGCCCTGGCTTTGATCAAACGACGCGACGAAATCGAGCGGGGTGGCCTCGTCCTCGGTTTCGAGCACGGCTCGAACCATTTCCTGCCGCGCGCGCACTTCACGCAGC
>NZ_JARWLB010000108.1:0-1684 GCF_047445835.1 Rhizobium sp. BR 317
CACGTCCTCGGCAATCGTTTTCTTGTCGTACCCATCGGCGGGCCGGGAAGTGTCGCCGAGGCCCCGCAGGTCCGGCGCGATGATCGCGTACTTGTCCGCGAGGAAGGGGATCACGTGCCGCCATTCGTGCGAACTCTGCGGCACCCCGTGAAGGAGAACCAGCGGCTCACCGGATCCTGCGGTCAGGTAGTGCATGGTGATACCGGACAGTCGCGCGTAATTGCTTTTGATCTMGGCACTCACTTTTTTGCCTCCTTCTGGCCCGCGGTCATTCCCCGATACGCACGAATGACMTGACTGTCATCTGCCGAGCCTGACCCCTGCCCAGACGCGGCAAGGAAGAACTGATGCGCAACGGAGGCGAGCGGCAGGGCGGCCCTGGCAGAGGAGCCGGCGGCAAGCACGATACMGAGATCTTTCACAAAAATGTCTACCGCGCTCGTTACCTCAGGGTCTTCCAGAAGCATCCGCTGGCCACGATCGTTGAGCATCCAGCTGGCKGCCGCCGAGCCGGACACGATCTCGAGTACCGTTGAGGTGTCGAGGCCAGCCCTTTCGGCGAGCGACAGCGCCTCAGCCGCTGCCGCCAAGTGTACGCCGCACAGCAACTGGTTGACTGCTTTGGCAACCGATGCCTGGCCAGGCCGCTCTCCGAGATAATAGATCTTGGAGCCGAGCACGTCGAAAAGATTGCGGCTCATCTCATAGGTTTGCCTGTCACCAGCCACCATGATGGAGAGCGACGCGTCGCGCGCTCCGGCGACGCCGCCGGAAACAGGCGCATCCAGAAACCGGTGACCGCGAGCAATAACGGCCTCGGCGAGCTGTTCAACCTCGCCGGGAGGGCATGTTGACATCAGGACGACGACGCTGGCCCTGGTTGAATTTGCCAGGGCGCCCCGTTCGAAGAGGGCTTGGTGCGCCTGGTCGATGTTGACTACCATCAACATCAAGACGTCGGTCTCGCTGGCCGCTTCTGTAGCGTCTGGATAGGCAGTCCCGCCACTGTCAGCGAAGCTTCTTAGAGCATTCTCCGAGATGTCAAACCCCTTGACCCTGAAGCCGCTTTTTAGGAGATGCGACGCCATCGGCAATCCCATCGAGCCGAGACCGATAAAACCGATTGTCGGTTTTCCCGGTCCTCGTGCCGGGCTCGGCTTTGTTTCTAAAGCTTGGTGCAATTCCGGTCTCCTCCGCGATACTGGCACGTCATAGGCCGGCACATCCCACCGGAGTGCCATGCTCGCATGCAAAGCGGTTAGCATGGCGGCTTCCTCCACATCAAAAGAGTTTGYGCAAAAAACATGTGACCTGGATTCATGTTGCCTGGCGCGTTCTCCCAGAAAAACTTTGCCTCMATCGCGGGTCACGCCGAACTCGCCTGAGTTCAACTCACCATTGGCCGGAGGCAATTCATTTGCGGACGTTTGGCGCAAGCGCCTAATTTACGTCCAGCCGCACAGTGGGAGGCTTCCGGCTTCAGCGACATCAGTCCAAGGTCTAAGCAACCTGCACGAAACTGAGGACGCTTACGAGGAGAGCGCCTGCGCTGGAGGCTCCTAAAAACATCGACATAGATCAACACGGTTAGAGGAGGAACCAATGATCAGAATGAATCGCCGTACCCTTATTATGAGTTCCGTGGCGATGACCGCCGCGCTTGCGGCACCGCGCATCATGCGTG
>NZ_JARWLB010000109.1:0-1667 GCF_047445835.1 Rhizobium sp. BR 317
ATCAAGCACGACTGGCGTCMAACACGCCTGCGCTTCGGCGAAGTGACCTGGAGTTCGCCGACGGCGCGCCTCAATCTTCGTGTCGGCGAGGAAAAGCCCTTCGTGCCGCGGTTTCTCACCGGCGCCGCGCCGCCGCTGTTTGTGCCACCAAAAAAGCTCCGCACACGGCTCTTCCCGGATAACCAGCAGGAGTTAAGCCTTGCTACCGCCTGGCGTCTCGTCATCGACGGCCAGACCGTTCTGATCTACTGCCCGGAGCGCCGGAGTGTCGAACCATTTGCCAAGGTCCTCGTCGACCTACACTTACGCGGCGCGCTCGCCTCCCTGCTCACCGTMGATCCAGCCATGTTGCAAACCGCGATAGCGCTTGGTGAAGAATGGCTTGGCCCGCACAGCGACATCCTGAAATGTCTGCGACTGGGCGTGGCGCTGCACCACGGAGCCTTGCCGACCGCCTATCGCAAGGAAGTCGAACGTCTACTGCGTGACGGCGTGCTCAAGATCACGATCTCATCGCCGACGCTGGCCCAGGGCCTCAATCTGTCGGCAACCGCCGTCGTCATGCACTCGCTCTATCGCCACGGTGAGAAGATCAAGGTCTCTGAATTTAAGAACGTCATCGGCCGCGCCGGCCGCGCATATGWCGATGTMGAAGGCCTAGTCATCCATCCTATCTTTGAGGATACGAAGAACAAAAAGCAAAATGAATGGGTCGGACTGATTGAGGATCTCGGTGCCCGCGAGATGGAAAGCGGGCTCATCCAGCTGATCTTCTCCCTGCTTAGCCGCATGCACGCCCGGATCGGCGGCAACCTCGACCACTTGATCGATTATGTGGTCAACAATGCCGCGGCTTGGACCTTTCCGGAGGTTGCCAACGAAAAGGCTGACAAGCGTGAGCGGGCGCTGAAGGAATGGGAGCGTCATATGGCGACGCTCGATACCGCCATTCTCAGTCTCATCGGCGAAGCCGACGTGCCCGATGACCAGATCGAGGTGGCACTCGACAACATTCTTCAATCTTCGCTCTGGCATCGTCGCCTGCTCCGCGTCGACGATGCTTCCCGCGCCGCCTATCGCACCACGCTCCTCACACGAAGCCGCTATATCTGGGCGAATTCGACCGCCGTTAGACGGCGTKGCTACTTTCTGGCCGGGCTCGGTCTCGAGGCCGGGCACGCGCTTGATGCAATTGCGCCCGAGGCCAATAACCTGCTTATTCTGGCCAACGCGGCTCTCGCTGTATCCGACGATKAGGCGGCCATCGCCGCGATCACGGGCATCGCAGAACGCGTGTTCGGTTTCTATCCGTTCGCGCCGGACCCATTCCCCGACAATTGGCGCGATATTCTCAGGYGCTGGCTGCTCGGGCAGCCGCTAGCCGCGATAGTCGCCGGTCAGKAAGCTGATGCCTTGCAGTTCATTGAGGGCGGCCTGGTTTATCGCTTGCCCTGGGCTATGGAGGCCCTGCGCGTCCGTGCCGCTGCCAATGGCGATGTTGTCGGCATATTTTCACTTGCTTTGGACGACCATGAGCTCGGCTTGGCCGTACCGGCTGTCGAGACCGGCACGATGAACCGTGCCGCATCAATCCTGATCCAGGCAGGCTTCAACTCGCGGCTGGCTGCCATCAAAGTCGTCACCGACACAGCTTCAACCTTTACGAC
>NZ_JARWLB010000110.1:0-1659 GCF_047445835.1 Rhizobium sp. BR 317
CAACGATTCAGCGCGAATGCGGCGATCCGCTAGCACCGCCAGCAGCATGCCGAAGGCGAGTGTTCCGGCGATGTAGAGCACACCAAAAATCACCATGTTGACGCAAGATACTAGCCAACGCTGGTTGGTGAAGAGCTTTACATATTGGACGAAACCGACGATCTCGTAGCTCGGCACCAGTGTCGACCGCGTCATCGACATGTAGAAGGTCCAGAAAATCGATCCATAAAAAAATAATGCGATAGCGGCGAAGAACACMATCACGGTGATATCGGGCCTAAAGGCCTGCCGATTGAGCCAAGTTGTCATTCCGAGGTCTCCCCAAACCCTCATGGGCGGCGAAGCGCCGCCCTTCTCAAATTTATTGGCTCTGGAGGATGCCACTCAAGGTCTCGATCGCCGTGTCAGCCGGCATCGACGGGTCGGTCCAGAACTGCGTGGCGAGATCAGTCAACTGGCCGTTCAGGTCTCCAGCAAGTGCGACATAGGCGGAGTTGACCGCCTTMCCCGGCGTGGCCAGCATGGAGACGCCCTTGGCAGCACAAGCATCAAGCGAACTGGTATCGACGTCGAGGCGCGACGGAACAGATCCCTTGACTGCGGCGATCTTGGTTTCGACGGCCGGGTCCATCACGGTTTCTGCCAGAAAAGTCTGGCCCTTGATGCGGTCGTCATCGGCGTTAAGGGGGAAGGCGAAAACATCGACGATCACTGCATAAGCGGGCTTTYCGCTCGGGGTCAGGAAGCAGCMGAACTCTTTCCCAGCCGTCAGCCCGGCCGCGAGAAATTCGCCGCGCGCCCAGTCACCCATGAACTGCATGCCCGCCTTGCCGGTGATCACGAGATTGGTMGTGTCGTTCCACGAACGCCCGGGGCTGGCCGGATCGGCATAGGTCGAAACCTTGCGGTACAGCTCGAACGCCTTGGGCAGAATCGGGGATTTCAACGCGTCCGGATCGCGCTTAACGAACAGCTCGTTCCAATAGTCCGGCCCGCCCAGCGCAAGAATGAAATCGGTGAGGATCKAGACCTCTTGCCAAGGCTCGCCGCCGACGGCAAAAGCGATGTGGCCGGCGGCTTTGAGCTTGTCTGCGACCGCAAACATATCGTCAATGCTCTTTGGTTCTTCAAGCTTCAATTCATCGAACAGCGACTTGGAATACCAGATCCAGTTATCTGCGTGGATGCCTACCGGCAGGGCGACTAGCTTGCCGTCGACATTTAGCTTGTCCCAGATCAGCGGCGCCATCACCTTCTGCCAGCCGCCGGTTTCCGCCAGATCGTTGAAATCGCGAAGCTGGCCTGCAGCGGCAAGGTCGCGCAACGCCGCATTCGGTGTCATCAGGACGGCAGACGGCGGCTCGCCGCCGGCGATACGGCTGGTGGCGGCAGCAATGGCGGAATCGAAATCGGCCGACKGACTGTCGATCCATTTGCCGCCGCGCGCCTTATATGCGTCTGCGATTGTGTTCATCGCCTTGGATTCGCTGGAGCTGGTCCAATACTGCTGCACATCAACGGTCTGGGCATGCGCTGCACTTGCCGTGGCGAGCAGGCCGACAAGGGTCAGTGTGGAAGAGAGTCGTGTCACATTCATTTCAATCCCCTTTTTCTGCAAACGTGCTGTCGATCCAGTTTCGACAGGATGGAGAGGTGCCG
>NZ_JARWLB010000111.1:0-1626 GCF_047445835.1 Rhizobium sp. BR 317
GGCCGCACGACCATGTTCTCGTTCGCTTGATGCCTCGCACGCTCAATGAGTGGATAATACACGGCTCAGCGCCCCMTTKAAGCAAAATTATTCAAAACGGGAATTATTATTGCAATGGGCGGTGTCAGCAGATCGGCAAAGCAGGCGCTGGCCGTCTGGCCGGGGAACCAGATCACTCACTCGGAATAGGTCAGTTATCTTGTGCAGAGCGGCAACTGACCCGTGTCGAGAGCCAGAAGGCCACCGATTATGTCCCAGTCCTGGCTCATAGGTCGACGCATTGTCGGCGTCTTGAATCCGCACGATCAACTTAACTGACCGGTGCTCGTAAACCAGCGGAGAGGAAGGCGACGAGGTTCTCGAGCATGGCCTCCTTACCGAGCGGCGAGACCTTTCCTTCCGTTAGGTCGCCAATACGGCCGAGGTCGTTCAGCATGAACATGTAGGTACCCACGAGAAATGCCATGCGTACGCTCAAAAGATCACGGGGTATACCAGGCATCGCAGTTTGAAGGGCGTCGATGTATCGCCGGACAGAGGCGTCGTAAACCTCACGGCGTAGGCGAAGAGCGTGCTCCTCTTGCTCGGCATGCAATCGGGCTTGGAGGCGTACAAATGAAGCGCCGTTCTCGTTGCTGTACTTCATGTCCCACTGGGGCTGCAGATAGGCCTTTACGATAGCCTCKACAGCTGGGCGCTCAGCCTCTTCCAGCACTTTGTCGAGCAGAACATGGCGGGTACCCKACAATATGCCCCCGCGCCGGCGGAAAACCTCATCGAATAGCGATTCCTTGTCTCCAAAATAGTAGCKGATAAGTCCTTGATTTACTCCCGCATTCGCCGCTATCTCGCGCGTCTTCGCCCCCGAATAACCCMGCTCCGCAAAAACGATCTCGGCGTGGTCTAGGATAGTTTCTTTGAGGTCACCATCATGCGAGGGGCGGCCAGGCCGACGGCGCTGGTGAGTTTCTTTGCGCATGCACATTCCGTGTTTTTAAATGCCTGCTTTCATTTCATGAAACACACCTGACCACAAGCCTGAGGCCTCAATTTAGGCGAGTGTAGAATTAATTCGGAATCGTTATTCCCGTCAATGTAGCGTGTTTCAGGATCATTTCCTTCATTTCTCCTATTCGTATCCCTCGCACGTCTGGGGGATGCCAAATGTATTTACTATTGTGAATAATTTTGGCAGACTGCCATAAAAGATGATCTGCGACAAACGGGACCACACTCCGGAGGTGAAGACAATGAAAGTCGATTTTACAGTTAATGGCAGCGCGCGCTMGATCGATGTCGATCCGGCTACGCCTCTGCTCTGGGTCATTCGCGATTACCTCAAGCTTAAGGGCACAAAATTCGGCTGCGGCGTCGGCGAGTGTGGTGCATGCACCGTTCATCTTAACGGCGAGGCCGTGCGTAGCTGTATAACCACCGTCGACAGTGTCGCAGGGGGATCKGTGACTTCGATCGAGGGGTTGAGTCCCAATCATTCACATCCCGTTCAACAGGCCTGGATCGAGCATGCCGTGCCCCAATGCGGCTATTGCCAGTCCGGCATGATCATGGCCGTATCCGATATTCTGGCCAAGAATCCCTCGCCCACAGATGAGGATATCGATAAGG
>NZ_JARWLB010000112.1:0-1612 GCF_047445835.1 Rhizobium sp. BR 317
CGCCAGGGCTGATCATAGACACCTGGATCCCACTTCCCACGCCCACCTCCTTTCTGAGGCTTTCGGTGATACCGCGTATAAAGAACTTCGTGGCTCCATAAACGCCTGCCGCCTCGCCGACATGAACGCCGGCGATAGAGCTCATATTCAGGATGCGGCCGGACCGGCGCTCCAACATCGACGGCAGCACGGCGGCAATCGCATGTAGATAGCCACGCAGGTTGGTATCGATCATCTTGTTCCAATCGCCGACCGCGGCATCCTTCCAATAGGAAAAKAGCATGAGGCCCGCATTGTTGACCAATATATCGACCGGGCCGTACGTCGTCGTGGCGAACGGGACGAGGGCCTTGGTACTCTCAAAATCCGTGGCATCGGCAACCTTGTAGCTGGCAATACCTCCGGAACCGGCGATGTCTTCGACAATCTGACTGAGGCGTTCCTCATTGCGGCCGGCAAGGACGACGCGCGCACCTTTTTCCGCCAATCCTCTGGCGGTCGCTGCTCCAATGCCCGAGGAAGCTCCCGTGACGATTGCGACCTTGTCTTTCAGATGTGCCATGATGTGCTCCTTCACTGCGGTTGGGTCAGTTMGGCTTGCCGGGCGGCTTTAACAGGCTCTGGGGTTGTCCGGTTTTCCAACACCTGCCGCTTGGTTTTCTGGTCTCCGCCGACGACATGGTCGATGTMGTTCATGAGGGCCTCGAAGCCCTGCTTGGCGACGAGCGTCTTGTCGTTTTTCTGCTGGCCACCGAGCTTCGTATCGCCCATCCCAGCGTGCGCGTGGAAGTCGCTGTTGGTGGCGCCCGGAAGGAGTGCCGTCACCGTGACCCCGGTCGAGCGCAACTCCTCGCGCAGAGATTCCGCGAACATGTAACCGAATGCCTTCGACGGGCCGTAGACGGTTTCGTATGGCGTGGGCAGGGTCGCCGAAACCGAGGAGGTGATGAGGATCCTGCCGCGGCCGTTCTTGACCATATGTTGGACGACGCGTTTGGCCATATGGACGGTCCCAGTGACATTGATTGCAAGCAGGCGAAACTCATCCTCGAGATCGTTATCGACGAAGGCGCCGCCGATACCGATACCCACGTTCAGAGCCGCGGCTTCCAGTGGGCGCCCCAGCCCCTCCGTGAAGKTCCAGAACCCCTCAACGCCATCGTATGTCGAGGCATCCGCTTTGAACGGATACGCTTCGGCGTCAAGGCTTCGTAGCGCATCKGCGGCCTCGTTTACCTTGTCGCTTGAGCCTGAAATAGCAACGTCAAATCCATTCTTGGCGAATTGTTTGGCAAGCTCGAAGCCTATTCCAGATGAGCCGCCCGTGACCATTGCGAGTGGTTTATTACCAGTCATGATTTCACTCCTTTGGTTTTATCAGCACCACGATCGCCTCGAGGCGCCGGTGACCTAATGCCCGTGGAGCCGGTTGGTTACATGAGCAAAATCGATCGGGGCGGTGAGCAAAAATCAACCACCGATCTGGCAGATACCAGGAGTGAGGGACCTTTTGGTCGCGTCCGCAGCCAAATTGACGAGGCATTCCMGACGTCACGAAGGCACCMAAGAGTGAACACCCCTCATCGGTGCGTGCGATCCAGCTCACTTCAAG
>NZ_JARWLB010000113.1:0-1608 GCF_047445835.1 Rhizobium sp. BR 317
GTGTCCGAAAAGTCAGGGACGGCCTGACAACCGACGACCTCTATGGGTTTTTGACCACGGATCCCAACAGCCTGGTGAAGCCGATMCATGAGAAGGCCATGCCKGTCCTGCTACTGACGAAGGAAGAGACCGACRCCTGGATGCGGGCGCCTTKGGATGAGGCCAAGGATCTCGCCCGCCCGTTACCGGATGACGCGCTGATMATTTCGTCGCGCGAAGTCTATGGCTCCACGATCGTCTCGACATCCGGAGAGCCGGTGGAACAGGGCAGTCTGCTTTGACGTCTGAACTCAGAGCTTGATTGTATCGGAAAACGAAAAAGCCTGCCGCGGGAGGAGGTGCGGCAGGCTTTTCGAAAKAATTGAACAACGGCTGGGAGGAGGAGTGCCGCTGTTCCGTCAGGCGCCCTTTGGGAGGAGGAATGGGTCACCTGAAACACGAAGCTCTGCGGGAKGAGGTGCATCGCTTCGATGATMTGAGAATACCAGAGGCTGCTCCGACYGCCAGCGCTCAGATTGCAGTACAGCCATGCGCCTGTTGCAACGCAACATAGATCCTCTGCTTATTTTTCGGCCATTATTTTCGAGACGCAGCTTTCCCGTGCTGGGCTCGAAACCGAGAACGAATTCGATTACMTTGTCGGAGGACATTTCGCACGGTTTCAGTATCGAACCCGGTTCAGCCAATCGATAGAGGTTGAAGCTGACGATATCTGTTCCGCTAAGCTCCTCGCCATAGAGCCAGATCCGTTTGCCATCCTCCGACCGCTTGACGGTCACGCCCMATGGCCGGCCACCAAAATATCCGCCGACACAGCCGTCCGGAAATTTCGCAAGCGCGTMTTCAAACGTCGCCAGAACAGGTGGAGGTGTTTTGCCKCCAGCGGTCATGGTGCCAGGCATTCGTCGCAGATCCCGCAACCATCGTCATCCATGCTCGACGCCGGACGTAACCATCGACAACACGGACAGGTCGTTGCATCCGCCGCGCACTTCTCTTCGCGGTCCGGCGGAAGAATCTCAATGTGGAATTCCGACAGGGTATCGGCCGCGCTTCGATCCATGACGACGCTCCAGTTCGGGGTTACACCAGAGATAGTACGCCTCGAAGGCTGCGCAAGCCGGCAGAGATCGCCATCAAGGGACGATCCAATTCAAATACAGTGCCACAATCGGGCAGCCTTCTTGACGATATTCCGCCAACCTTATTCATTCGGGCAATGTTCAAAGCCGCAAACGCCGTGCAGATCAGAGTTTCCATCGACGAGATCGAGCCGGACCGCTGTCTGGTTCTGCCGGTCCATTGGAACCTGCAGCATCTGCTGTGAAGGCGCGCCGAACMTCGAAGCGCGCGAGGACATCAAGATTACCGATATCGGCCCGATCGTCAGGACGATCGACGGAGCCCGCKATGAGGCCGAGCTCATGCAGCGGCGCTGGAGCTGGCCCGGACCGAACAAGCGGCCGGTGTATAATTTCCCGTCGGAAGGTCGGGAGTTCGCTTCCAATCGCTGCCTAATCGTTGCCGATGGCTTTTACGAGTTCACGGGTMCGGAGGATCCGAAAAAGAAGCGCAAGGACAAGTGGCTGTTCACGAAGAAGGACGAGC
>NZ_JARWLB010000114.1:0-1592 GCF_047445835.1 Rhizobium sp. BR 317
GTGGTTCAGGCTACTTTTGTGCCTGCTCGCAGCCATGCTTCTGGCATCTCTGCCGCGATCCCGGAACATCCCCACCTAAAAACCAGCCTAAACCCATAACCATGCCAACTGTCGACGCCGACAATCATGCGCCGCCACACCAAAATTGGCGTTCTTCACGGGCGACTAGTCAACACGATGCTGGACGCCGCTATCGAGACCGTTGCCAATGCCCAAGGCGGGACAATCGTCCATTCGKATCGTGGAGCGCACTACCGCTGGCCCGGCTGGCTCACTCGGATCAGCGATGCGAAGCTCATTCGTTMAATGTCCCGCAAGGGCTGCTCACAAGATAACGCCGCGTGCGAAGGCTTCTTCGGTCGATTKAAAACGGAACTCTTCTACCCGCGAGACTGGAAGACTATCACGATTGAGCAGTTCGTCCGCGAGGTTGATGGCTACATCCGATGGTACAATGAGAAGCGCATCAAATTATCACTAGGCTCACGCAGTCCGGTCGAGTATCGAGAAAGCCTTGGTCTAACAGTATATATTAGTCCAACTTTTTATCCGCATCCCCACCGGGTCAGTTCTCAGTGGCAATCAACATTCTGTCGATGAATTACATGCMGGCCCTGCACCCTTATATAGTTGCTTGCAAGCCAGCGCCGTAACGTATGTCTAAATTTTTCAACATTCAATGTGTTTTCTTGAACACCAAACGCAGATGCTATCTCTGCAGTGAAGCGCCTGTAGATAGGTTGAAGCCGTTGCTCCGTCTGCCGGCATGTAATGCAGCTCGGGTGCTGTCGCTGCACTAAGCCGCGAGCAGCGTCATCCTGCTTCACTAGGAAACGAAGTAGTAGCCAAGCACATGAAGCACGAGCTCATGCACTTAATTTCCGGCGCMGTGATTCTTACCGACACCGACGGCGAATCGATCCAGTCATGGATCCTCGCTCATTCTTCGTCCMGAAAGGGTCCGAACTGTCATGGGAAAACCGTGGAGCTGTTTTGAAGATTGCTTAGTATTCAGTAGTGAAACAGAGAGCGGTCAGATGCGCGCACTCGGGGTCCGATTTGACCAGTCAGTTTAGGCGGGCACAGGCGCTCTGAGGCCGGCAGTCAAGAATGCCGTTAGGTGTTTCAGCATATCGTCTTTGCCGACTACACCTAATTGGCCGTCGGTCAGATCGTTCAATCGGCCAAGATCGTTCAACATAAACAGATAAGTACCAACTAAGAAAGCCATGCGTAGGCTGATAATGTCCTTCGGTATGTCAGGAGTGAGGAGAGCTATTTCGCTAACAAATCGCTTAACGGATGAGTCGTAGACTTCACGGCGCAGGCGAAAGGAATGTTCGGCGGGTTCAGCGTGCAGACGCGCCTGCAATCTGACGAACGCGGCACCGGCAGGGCCGCTGTGTTTCATCTCCCATTGCGGTGCGAGATAAGCGAGCACGATTTTCTCCAGGTTCAAGCCCGTCGGACGGGCGAGCACCTCGTCAAGCAATACGTGTCGCCGACCCGACAGCAACGCGCCGCGCCGGCGATAAACCTCGTCGAACAGTTCTTCCTTGCTACCGAAATAGTACCTGATAAGTGCTTGGTTG
>NZ_JARWLB010000115.1:0-1538 GCF_047445835.1 Rhizobium sp. BR 317
CTCCGCTTCGAAGCAATGCCATCAGCATCGGCCCAAGCGAAAACTCTCCCCTCTTTGCCCTTGAGGTCAGATCACGAAGATATCCGCCTGCCGATGTGATGTGCCCTGTCCGCTCTAATATCGCCGCCATCGTCGCTGCCGCATTTTCCGGGCCCATTGCTTCGCACGCGTCCTGGTAAGCCGACKGGCTCACGCCCAACATTGATCGCACCACGACGGCTGCCGTCATCAAGTCCCGCCAGCTCTCGACGCACCCCGCCGGACCGTACATGGAAATCTCCGGGCACGCTCTCAGCACCATCCCAAGTGGGAATGACTTTATGGGTTCGGCCTTCCGCTCACGATTTTTGCTCGGCTTTGCGCCMTGCTCATTTTCAGAGCTAGGTTCAAGTTCATAGCTGGATTCGGTATTTGAATTCTGTATGTGCTGTCGGAATTCGTTGCCATTGGTGTMGGATTTTTTAAGATTGATGTGGGTTTCCAATAGATTGAGGACTTCTTCCCTCAGCATATCGAGTTCATCGCTGATTGCGGTCAATTCATCCGCCATTTTTGCCCGGCGGAGCCGCGACATGGTCTCGACATAAAGCTCTTCAACCTTGGCCCAATCCCCGGGAACGCGATCTTCCAATGCCGCGGAGATCAATTTCCGGATATCCCGCCGAGCTATTGTGATGCGCTCTTTGACGATCTTGATCTGCCGATTGGCCTCTGCGACCTGCTKAGCCATGTCAGCAAGTTCTTCCGAACGGGCTAGAAGTGGTGCAAGACTGAAGCCGTAAGCGGTCTCGATGGAACCGTCTGAGCCCTTGCGGGCATAACGCTTGCCATTCGGGCTGTCATTCCGTTGGATGAGACCAGCATCCACCAAGAGGGCCAGGTTCTCGCGAAGCGTCGTCCCGGCGATACCGTTTGCCCGTGCGATCAACTGAGCATTGGACGGAAACACGATAAGGTTCGCATCTTCCTTGAGCTMAGTTTCGGGATAGAACGACAACAGCGCGTTCAGCACTGCGAGCGCGCGATMCMGCAAACCAAGCAGCGATCGGGCATCGCACGCATCGCGATAGATCTTCCACTTGTCGATCGATTTTCCTTGCCTGATGTCTGCTGCTTTGAACTGCGCTGTMACCAAGGCAAGCGTCATTGGCCGCCGCCCAAAGGGCGTCGTCACATTTCCACTCTGCATTTMTTTCACCTTTCAATAGACAAAAGAAATCCGCTCACCAAAACGGTGCCAAAGACTMTTKACTGCGATTCATGGAAATGCGATTCTCAGGCTGCTTAGACCATTGAGAGAGGCTTCCACKACGGCGACGTTTGGGGGCCTTTTTCTTTTCCGGTTGCTATCGTCAATTACCCTTCAGACGCAGGATTATCCTTCCTGAAGTTCTCGTAGAGCTCGGGGAGCTGCTCCATAATAAACTTGGCAAAAGCCTCGTCCCGATCTCTGTTCATTTCGATTTTGCAGCGCCTGGCGCCAAGGGCGAATGTTGCGATTTCAAGTCCATCAGACGACTTGGCGATCAACCGGGGAG
>NZ_JARWLB010000116.1:0-1534 GCF_047445835.1 Rhizobium sp. BR 317
TTTCCTTACTCCCTCACGCGACAGTGCGGCGGCTGATGACGAAGACGTTCACGAGAAGTGATCCAACGAGGATCAGGCCAAAGGCCATTTGCGTAACGAAGCCCKAAACCGTACCGAAGTTGAAAGTGGACAGAAGATACGAGATGAGKAACATGTTGATCGCGCCGAGCGTCGAGCCGAGCGCACCGCCGCGCCCCCCGGAGAGACTGGCGCCACCAAGGACCAGCGCCGTGACTGCTTGCAGCGTGTAGGTGCTGCCCTGGGTCGGGTCGCCGGATGAGATCAGCGCGGTGTAGCTCAATGCGGCGAGCCCGGCAAAAACGCCGCCGACCATATGGGCGATGATGCGCACGACGTCGACCTGCACACCGCTGGTATAGGCCATCCGCTCGTCAGCGCCTGTCATCCGCAGGTTGCGGTAAAACATCGTGCCCCTCAGGACGCCCCAGATTGCGAAAGCGCCGAGCAGAAGCAACAGGACAGGCGAAAATACGCTCGTTCCCGCGCCCCAGCTTAGCATCCAGTCTGGAGCGACACCGCCGGGACGCGACATGACCATCAGGTTGACGCCCGACAGAACGAGGAAACCGGAGAGCGTGACGATGATGGGCGCGACGCGCACGTAGATGATCACGAGCGCTTGCACCMACTGGAACGCCGCTCCCAATCCCACCGCCCAGGCAATGATGGCGACAGGGTGCGTGATGCCGTTGCCGACCAGCCACGTAATGAGCGTGACGTTGATGAAGCCCATCAGCGGTCCGACGGAAAGGTCCACGGCTCCGCGGCCCGCCATGACGATCGGTGTTATCGCGAGCGCGGTGAGGATCAGCGGCGTTGCAACCAGAATGGCTCCGGCCAGACCATTGTTCGTGAACAGACCTTGGCCACGGAAGGCGACGGCGCAAAGGAGGACAAGGAARAGCCCGGCCGGAACGTACAGCGAGCGGTCCTGCGTGACTTGACGGAAAGCGGTTGCAGACATCATGCGGTCCTTTCCAGATCGAAATCAACGGAAGCGTCCCGGGCTTTCCCGAACATAGCGGCGAGGATTGGTGCCTCGGCGATTTCCTCGCCGGTCAGGGATCGAAACAACGTTCCCCCAAAGAACACGTCGACGCGATCGGCAAACCCGATGAACTCCTCGATCTCAGTCGACAGGTAGATGACACTGCCGCCTTTTTCAGCAAACAGGCGGAGTTMGCGGTAGAGGTMGCGCTTGGTGCCGAGATCGACGCCGCGGGCGGGGTCATTCAGGAGGATGACTTGGGGATCGTTTGCGAAGGCGCGCCCGATGAGCACCTTCTGTTGGTTGCCACCCGACAGTGAGGTGATCCTGTTCGACGGGCTGCCGATCTTGATGCGCAGACGATCCACCTCGCGCTTGAACATCGGTTTCAGCGTGGGCTTGCGGATTACACCCAGGGGGCCGAGCTTCTTCCTGTAGACACCGATGGCGAGGTTTTCGAAGATGCTTTGTTGCGGGAAAATACCCTCGCGCTTGCGGTCCCCGGAGACGTAGGAAACACCGAGG
>NZ_JARWLB010000117.1:0-1518 GCF_047445835.1 Rhizobium sp. BR 317
GATCGAGCCGTTGAAGCCGGTTTCGGWGGWGGTGAAGGTGCCGATGGTTGCCATTGTSGTRTTCCTTTCGTTKGTTTCGGGCCGCGCCCWTCGCGGCCTCGATGGCTGTCGCAAGGATCKGGGACGATCGGACCGCACCCGCAGGGACGGAATGGAATGGAGGGCKGCCGGGGAGAAACTTTGTTGTTTCGCGAGGAATGAGCGCGTGAGCGTTCAGGGGAAGAAAGTTTTGGATGGCCGTTGCGGTAGAACGATCGAGGCGAAGCCGCTCTCCGATCAGACATGCCTCATCGAGCCCGCGGAGGACGTGGCCTATGCCAATGGATGCGAGGAACGCCGCGATGGCAACGTGCCACCGCCTCACCCAAGCGAAACGTTGCTGTGTCGAACCGTTGCTCTCTTCCAATGTCCGGGCCGTTAGTTCGGCGACGACGGATCGGTCGGCCTGGGAGTTGCCTCCAATAATCAACCCGGTATCGTGCGCGCGCGATTCGTCGCCTGGAGGATACATGCGTCAGCAGACAAAGCCGTTTACCGTCGAAATCAAGCAATCGCGAAAGCTCAAATCGACCGACCGCAAAACCTCGATCTGGGGCAAGCTGGACCTCACACTTGATCAGAGCACGCTCACGGAGAGAGAGCCCAGAGAGGCGTCGGCCGTTGGCGGCGACAACGACCGACTCTGATTTCTAGGCCGCGACCTTCTCCTCAGCTGCATCAGGCTGCAGATCGTGCAGGAAGTTKACTGCCCGCTGCGCATGAGCGGCCGCCTGAAAGATCGCTCGCTTGTCTTCAGAAAGCACGGCGAGCCACGAGGCCAGGTAGGACGCGTGATCGGGCCGTKGTTCGAGTTCCGGTGCGATGCCGAGGTCGGCACATAGGAAGCAGCTGCCAAGCTCGGCGATCAGTTCCTCTCGGGCACGCTCCGTTTTGTCCTTGGCATAACGGCTGAGATCGCGGCCGACACGATGCRGGTGCGCAGTCCAGTGGCAACTTTCGTGGCTGACCGTGGCAACGTATGATGCCGCGTCCCGAAAGCTCTCGAATGGCGGCATCTGGATGTGATCCGTAACCGGTGAATAATATGCCTGTGTGCCGCCGTGGCGGATAACGGCACCCGTGTTGCGGAAGAATCGGTCGGCCTCTTCGATCCGTTGGAGAGGATCGGCAGCAGGTGCCGGCCGATGGCGATAATGGTCGGGCAGACCATCGATCTGTTCGACATTGAAAACAGTGTACGCTTTCAAAAAGGGGATTTCGCGATCGACCTCACCGCCGCTGCCATCGGCTTCGGTCTTGGTGAAGCGGCTGGCGAAGACGACGGTCGACCCGGTCTCGCCTTTGCGGACAGCTGCGCCCAGTTCGATCGATTGCTTGAACGTCATCCAGATCGGCGACGAGAAGCCGCGCGCCATGCCTTCCGACCACAACAGGAGAACGTTCACACCCGAGTAGGGCTGTCCGTTGTGCCGGAGCGGGCGGGTGATCCGCCCCTGAAGGTTGCGGTCGTGCCACGGC
>NZ_JARWLB010000118.1:0-1509 GCF_047445835.1 Rhizobium sp. BR 317
ATGCAAACATGTATCTTAACAGCGTCCTTACTGCAGACGACGTCATCGGCTTCGAAGCGGATCATGTGATCGTGGCGACCGGCGCAAAATGGCGCAAGGATGGTATCGGTCGCAATCACKATGAACCGATACMCGGCGCTGATCTACCCCACGTGTACGGCCCGGAAGAAATCTTGGATGGTAACTTACCTCGCGGTGAGGTCGTCGTTTATGATGAAGACTACTTTTACATGGCCACGGTGGTAGCTGAACGCCTTGCACGATCAGGCTGTAAGGTAACTTACATCACGACTGCGAGCGATCCGGCACCGTGKACGATCAACACACTGGAACTTGTTCACGTAATCAACGCAATGAACGAGATGGGTATCGAGATCGTCGTCGGCACATCCGTAACTAGCATCTCATCTGGCAACATTACTACCAGCCGTATTCTAACTGGTGCGGAATCCAATAGKAAAGTGGACGCCGTAGTTCTTGTAACCGKACAAATATCCGATGATGTCCTTTATCATGAGTTGATTGCAAAGAGAGAAGCAGGTGAGATTGCGTCGGTTGAACGCATTGGCGACTGTCTTGGACCGGGCCAAATCGCTCAGGCCACCAAAGATGGACGAAAGGCGKGCATTGAATTTTGCTCTACCGGCCGTTAGTCGGCCGGTTCAGCGGTTGATGCTGGCCGAGCTTMGCKACAGGATCATCGCCAGCAGGTTTGGCCCTACAAAGGCGCGGCGTCACATGAAWGGGTGCTGGCAGCTGTGCGATCTTCTCGCATTCCGGGCAAAGAATGACTGGATGGCCTTTGCGCGGGACCACTTCTAATTTCGGTAACGTCATCGCCAGCTTGGCCGAGCCGCAGCATGGGCAGCTTGTTGGCCGAGCAGTGACGCCGCGTTCGCGCGACAGGTTGCCCCGGAAACGGCTTCCTTAAAAGACGCTTGCGCTCGAAGGTATGGACCGTTGAAAGGCTTTGCCGTTACGGCGGCCAGTGCGTCCTGGCTGGCGTCGGCTTCCAGTTCCCCGGATGCTTACGTCTATACCTTMTAGCAAATAGCCGAGTTGCCCAGGAGTAATCACCACCGCTCCATCGGCCGCCGACGGCCATATKAAAGCGTCCACGTTCCAGCTTTTTCGTGAACAGGCAGGCTCCCTGGCCATCATGCCAGATGACCTTGATCAGGCCACCGCCACGACCGCGAAAGACGAACAAGTGTCCGCACATCGGATMACGCTTCAACGTCTCCTGCACCATCAGTKACAAACCGGKAAAGCTCTTGCGCCTATCTGTATKGCCCGTCGCCAGCCAGACCTTCACACCAGCAGGAACCGGGATCATCACCGACCCAGCACACAATCGAGAATACGGCGAAGCGCCTCCCTCTCGATGTCGCTGTCTACACGGTMACGACGACCGCGGCCCAGATCAATCGTCAAATCGCTCCGCTTCCGGCGGGGATGCGATGAGGCCGGCGCTTCTAAGGCAGCAGGCAGGGCTGCCTGCGCGGCCTC
>NZ_JARWLB010000119.1:0-1487 GCF_047445835.1 Rhizobium sp. BR 317
AGTCTTACATGTCGAGGCCGTCATATCCCCATTCGTCGCGCAGAACCTCGGTCAGCAGCCAGTGGTTCTCGGCGGTTTGAACGCCGTTCAGGCGGTTGTAGGAGCTCATCACCGTCCAAGGATTGCTCTTGCGGATCGCACGTTCGAACCCCTTCAGGTAGATTTCGCGAAGCGCCCGCTCCTCGACGTCCGAACTCATCGTCGTGCGCTGCACCTCGGAATTATTGCAAGCGAAATGTTTCAGCGACGCACCGACGCCATTGTCCTGCATCCCGTTGATGACGGCGGCGGCGATATCGCCGGAAATTACCGGATCCTCGCCATAGTATTCATAGGAGCGCCMGGCCAGGGCCGTGCGGCGTATATTGATGCCGGGCCCGAGCAGGATATGGACCCCGAAAGCTTGACACTCGGCCGCTAGCGCTTCCCMCAGCTCGTACGCCAGATCGACATCCCAGGAGCAGCCGAACGAGGAGCCGTTGGGAAAGCACGTGGCCGGGCGGGTGGAGCCGAATGCGTCCTCAACGCCGCGCGAAAGATCTGCATTGACCACGCTGAGGAAGGAGGCAAGCTGGCTGTCGTTATCCTGCGGACCGTCGATCTGCTCGATCGAATAACGAACGCCATAGGTACCGTCGGTCATAAGKATTTCCGGAATGTTCAGACGGTAGTTGGTTGCTGTGCGCCACAAKCCCTGGCCACTCACCAGCGTCACCTTWTCTTCAGGCGTCATCTGCTCCACGAGCTCGGCCAACTMCTTGTCGGAAACGTTCCATGTCATCGGTCATCCACCCAATTTTGCGGGCACAGCCAGCCTGCTCCGGCAGGACCTCCCCGCCTTTGGGGCTCCCACGCTGCGCCATAGAATGTCCTGACGATGTCACATGAAACGAAACGCATCTAGCCGCGAAACTTGTTCTGGAAATAGATCAGTTTTTGATATTTAGTGCTTTTGAAAGTAGGGAGGATCACATGACCGTAGCTTATGTGCAGCAGGACGCCAGGCGTGGACGGACTGGCTGCGGATTCGAAGATMACGGCCCGTCGGGCGATCCCCACTGCCGGGCTTTCGTGCATKGCTACGCCGACGTACCMTACCATTGGCACCGGGAAATGGAGATAGTTTTCCTTCTGCGCGGCAGCTTCCGACTAATCGTCAATGGGCAGGTATGCKAGATGAAAGAAGATGACCTCATCGTCATCAACGGCGATCTCCCGCACAATTCCACATCCATTTCCCGCGACGCATTGATCTGTGGCGTCCATCTTGACACGAGCCATTTCKAGCGCATGGGGCTTGCCGGTTTTTCCGCCCGGCAGTATCTATGCCGCACCTTCCTGCATTGCCGTTCCTTCATGAGCAAGGTAGAGCCGATCAAGTCGTTAATCGCCCGCATCATTCTCGATCAGGCTACCCGACCCGAGGAAGWCCTGTCACGCCAGACCGCCGCCAATCTTTTGGCCTGCTATATTTATCGCTGGATACC
>NZ_JARWLB010000120.1:0-1473 GCF_047445835.1 Rhizobium sp. BR 317
GCTCTCGCCTGATACGTTAGGCTCATAAAGGTGTGGTGTGKACCGATCGGAGTCKAGGGGCTCACTTACCTGCCGCCTGCATTCCATAACAAAATCAAAGGCGTAGCATTCTGACGAGCCATGGGGCCATGGTTGGTGGCATATTTTTTTKAACAAACTCCGATAGTTAACTAGAGCGCGAGCAATCGAACGGGAAATAAATGCGGTTCAAATCCCTTCAAGGTGTGGACAATGGGCTTTTAAATGGCAGCTGCGATGGACGCCATTTCAATCGCGCGTCGCTTCCCGGGGTGTCGCCGCCGAGCACCCCGTCATTCAGCCGGCTGTATCGTCACTCGACAGACATCAGAAAGGCCTTGCAAGCCTGTMCTGCTGGTGGAGGGATAACACGCTTACTTGCATAGATCCGATATGTGCCTGTATAAAGCACATATTGAGGACGCCATGAACACCCGCTTCGCCGTTGCCACGCACATACTGACATTTCTGCAATCACAAGAGGGCTCGCCAGCATCTTCAGAGCTCATCGCTTCAAGCGTTAATACCAATCCGACGCTCATTCGGCGGCTTMTTTCGCAGTTGGCTAGGGCCAGTTTGACGACGTCTCAGATGGGAAGCGGCGGCGGAGCTTTACTGGCACGGCCAGGTTCCTCGATCACGCTGCTGGACGTGCACCGGGCAATCGACGAAGACCTTGTGGTTTTCCCGCTGCACCAGGAACCGAACCCTCAATGCCTAGTMGGCCGGAACATCAACAAGGTTCTAAAGGGTCGCCTTGCCTATGTCGAGCGGGCGATGGAGCGTGAACTTTCCCGCACGACCATCGCTGATCTCGCGGCCGATATCTCCGCTATCAGTTCGACGGCTTGAGCGAAAACCCGATTCTTCGTGCGCCGGGGCTTTACATTTATATGTGATCGAAATAGATACATATAATCTGTTACAGAAATGGTCACATATTATGAAAGCAAATCTCCCGGGCCGTCTCGTTCTTGCGATTGCGGCAGTACTCTCCCTCGTAGGTGGCCTGACGGCGACCGCCGGTCACGCAACGGAAACTGAAATGACTTCACAAGAAAAACAGGTCTTCGACTTCTCAAGGCTATCGAAACCGGCGCGGCCGAGCCGGTCGGCGTGATTGATCCCGCCAAGTACATTCAGCATAATCTCGCAGCCGCCGATGGCCTGAAAGGCTTCGGTGAGTTGCTGGCTGCGCTGCCCAAGKGGTCGGCCAAGGTGAACACGGTCCGAGTGTTCCAGGACGGCGATTTCGTTTTCGCTCACAGCAGCTATGATTTTATCGGACCGAAGATAGGGTTCGACATCTTTCGCTTTGAGGACKGKAAGATCGTCGAACATTGGGATAATCTTCAGGAAACGTCAGGCCCTAATCCGAGCGGACACACGATGGTCGATGGCCCGACCGGAGCCAAGGATCTGGACAAGACTGTGGTCAACAAGACGGTGGTGTCT
>NZ_JARWLB010000121.1:0-1469 GCF_047445835.1 Rhizobium sp. BR 317
GAATCGTTGTTCCGCACCATTTTTCTCTATCCGCTGACCGTTTCGTTAATCGTCACCGGTCTTTCCTGRCGCTGGCTGCTTGATCCTTCGAACGGCTTGCAGGCGCTAATGCACAGCTTCGGTTGGCAAGGTTTCACCTTCGACTGGCTKGTGCGCCCGGACAGGGCTCTCTACACACTGGTTATCGCTAGTATCTGGCATTCCGCAGGCCTCGTCATGGTTATTGTTCTTGCCGGACTTCGCGGCATAGACAACGATCTCTGGAAGGCGATCCGAATGGAAGGGATCCCGTTGTGGCRGGCCTACCTTCAGGTGATCTTCCCCGGTATGCGGCCGATCATCGCCTCTTGTGTCGTGCTTTTAATGTCGGAAGTCATTCGCGGCTACGATCTCGTTATCGCCATGACCAAGGGCGGTCCCGGCATTTCAACTGAAATGCCGGCAAAATTCGCCGTCGATTTCTATTTCGCCCGCGTCAATCTGGGGCTCGCGTCGGCCGCGTCGATTATGATGTTGTTGCTCTCGCTGCTGCTGCTTGCGCCGTATTTCTATAGCGAATTCCGGAGGCGCACATGACCCCCGTGTTGGCCCGCTCCAAACCTTTTACGCCGCACGCCGCCCGAATCGGCCTTTATACTTTCCTGATCGTCTCGGCGATATTCTTCCTGCTGCCGCTGCTGCTGATGGTGATGAACTCGCTGAAACCGCTCGAGGAGATCCGCCAAGGTAACCTATTGGCCCTCCCGATCAAACCGAGCTTAGACGCCTGGGTGACGGCTTGGAAAGACGCCTGCACCGGTCTCGACTGCAAAGGCGTGCGGCCCGGCCTGTGGAACTCGATCAAGATAACCATCCCCGCCGTGATCATCTCCACGCTGGCGGGGGCGTTGAACGGCTACGMGCTGTCGCAATGGAAATCGCGGCATGCGAATGTGACCATGCTCCTGGTGACGGTCGGACTGTTTATTCCCTATCAGGCCATGCTGTATCCGACCGTGAAGATCCTTAGCAATGTCGGGCTGTTCCGCACATATCTCGGCATCGTCTTCGTGCACGTCATCTATGGCCTTCCTTACACAACGTTGCTATTTCGCAATTTCTACATTGGAGTGCCAGATGAGATMAGCCGCGCCGCTCGCATGGAAGGTGCAAGCTTCTTGCGAACCTTTAGATCGGTCATCTTGCCGATTTCGACTAATATTCTCGTGGTAGTGGCGATCCTGCAATTCACTGGCATCTGGAACGACTACCTGCTCGGCCTCATCTTCGCCGGCAACGACAACCTGCCGATGACGGTGCAACTTACCAATATTGTCAACAACGCGCGCGGCGCGGCCAACCCCAATGTCAACATGGCCGCGGCGCTGATCACCGCCATTCCGACGCTCGTCGTCTACTTCCTGTCCGGCCGCTATTTCGTCCGCGGCATCGCCGCCGGCGCCGTTAAGGGTTAACCATGTCTAGTATCT
>NZ_JARWLB010000122.1:0-1447 GCF_047445835.1 Rhizobium sp. BR 317
GACGTCGTCGACATGCAGGTTCAGGCGGAACGGCGTCGAGCCGCTGGCCACCTGCATCAGCGGAGGAGAGTTCGGCGGGTAGAATGGGCACGGTGCGACAGGGCTTCCCGACCAGACAGAGTTGAGTGGAATGAGATCGGCAAGATTGCTGGTGTTGATCAGCGGTTCGCGGATATTGCAATACCAGTTGCCCGGCAGACTGCCGAGAAAGGCGTCAGTGGCGTTGAGGGTCTCAATCCTTGCGCCGAAGCCTTCGGCCTGGATCAGCCGGCGGATTGCTTCGGCTTTCTCCCGYAAGGCTTCGCGATCGTGATCGAAGAGAACGATGACCGGCGTATAGTAGCCGTAGGCAACCAGCTGCGAGGAGGCTTGCGCGATGGCATCCTCGGTCTCGGCTACCATCGTCATGGCATCCTGGTCTACGGAGCGGCTTTGCGTCTGGAAGAGCTGATCGAAGAACGGCCGCACCTTCTGCTGCCATTTCTTGCGGGTGCGTTCGAGTTTTTGCCGCGCCTCTTGCGCGTCCAGAAAGATGAAGCGCGACGACCAGCGATATGTGAGGGGCATCAGGTCAAGGCTATTGAGAATCCCCGGCCAGCTCTCCGCCGGGAGACCGTCGATCGCCACGACGCCGAGAAAGCGGCTTTYGACCTTTGGGGTCAACCCATGCTCAAGCTCGGCGGTGGCGATCCAGTCGAGATACATCGGTGCATCCGGAAGCCGGATCGGATGGTTCTCGCCGGTGATGCAGAAGCGAACGAATTGCAGCAGCTCGTCGTAACGGGCGACCCGCTCCCCTCCCCKCTCGACAACCTCKAGCGTTTCCATCCGGCGTATAGACAGGGTATTGGCAAAATACTGCTCGATMTCGCGGACAGCGTTCTTGAAGACGAACAGCACCGTGTCCGCATAGCTCTTCTTGMGGCTCTCCTCGTCCGAGTAGATGTATTTGCTGAGGGCCGTCTTCTTGGACTCGAGCGGGCGATACGTGAGGACGAGCGCGTGCTTGCTTTCGAAATGCCCCTGCYCGCGCGCGAAATGCGCCMGCCGCTCGGCGTCRATCGCGCGTGTCACGACATCGGGGAAGTGGCCACGATCATCCGTCGGATAATCGAAGGTCGGAATGCGGACCGCTTCAACCTGGATCATCCAGCCGCTTCCGAGCCGCGACAGGATCGTATTGATCTGGCGCGAGAGTTCGTTGCGCTCCAGGTCGGTCGCGCTTTCGGAATCCGGGCCGGCAAAGTACCAGCCGGCCATCAGGCTCCCGTCTTTCAACAGGAGCACACCATTGTCGAYCAGACCGGCATAGGGAACGAGATCCGCGAAGGATGGGCCAGTGGCCCGGAAGCGTCTAAGAGCGACCATGTCTCCTCCTCAATACCGACGCCACGGCKAGGAGGTCGCCTTGTAGTAATGGCGGTATGATATGTGGCGGACATAGACC
>NZ_JARWLB010000123.1:0-1440 GCF_047445835.1 Rhizobium sp. BR 317
CGGAGATCGTGGCAGCACTGGCGTCGATATCGCCGGCCGACAGCATGGTCGAGGTTGCAAGACCGGTCGAGGCGGCAAGGTTCAAATCACCGGATGATCCGAGCACGATGCTGCCGCCGGCKGCAGTGGTGGCGGCAAAGTCGATGCCGGAGATCAGGGTCGGCGCGCTGAGGCTGCCGCCGGTGAGCGTGAGATCGCCTGCGGCAATGATCTGGTTCGCCACATCGACATTGCCGCTGGTGGTGATCGCCACCTTGCCGTGGCTGGTGATGCTGTCGGCGGTAAGATCGGCGGTGTGTGCAGCAAAGTCGCCGCCCGACAACATGGTTTGCGAGACAATGTCGCCGGTCGCGGTGAGGTTCATGGCGCCGGATGATCCGAGCACGATAGTGCCGCCGGCCGCCGTGGTCGCGGTAAAGTCGATACCGGAGATCAGGGTGGGTGCGCTGATGCTGCCGCCATTCAGTGTCAGGTCGCCGGCGGCGAGAATTTGGCTGGTGACATCGACATTGCCGTTGATCCCGACCTTGCCGTGGCTGGTGACGCTGCTTGCATGGAGATTGGCCGCTGTCGCCGTCAAATCGCCGGCCGACAGGATGGTGCCGGCCGTKGCATTGCCAGAGAGGGCGAGGTCGGTGGCGCCGGACGATGCCAACACGATATTGCCGCCGGCGGCGGCGGTTGCGGTAAAATCAACCCCAGAAACGAGGGTCTGCGCGGATAGGCTTTGGCCGCTGATCGACACATTACCCGAGCCCAGAATTTGGCCGCTGACGTCGATGGCGCCGCCGAGCGTGACGTCACCATGGGCTGTGATCGCATCGGCGGTGACGGCGCCCCCGCTGGCACTGAGATCACTGGCCGACAACAGAGTGCCGGCATTGATATTGCCGGTCGAGGCCAGCGTCAGATCGCCACTGCTGGCGAGCGTSATGTTGCCCCCACCAGCCGCCGTCGCGGCGAAGTCGACGCCGGAAACGATGGTGCCTGCCTTGATACTRGAGCCGRAGATGGTGAYGTCGCCACCACCAAGGATCTGRCCGCTAATATCGCTCGCACCAGAAAGGGAGATGTCCTTGTGGCCGGTAACGGCAGCGGCAGTAACGGTCGCGCCATTGACGTCGATCGTACCAGCGGCCTGTATGGTCGATGCCGCCGCAGCGCCGTTGGTTGAGACCGAAAGATCACCCGCCTGGCCAAGCACGACAGTGCCGCCGGCGGCATCGGTGGCGTCAAAGTCGATGCCGGCAACCAGCGTCTGCGCGGACAAGCTCTGGCCAGTGATCGATATGTTGCCGGCGCCAAGGATCTGATCGGTAACGTCCACGCGACCGCTTGCGGTCGTCGTGCCGATCGCGCCGCCGAGTATCATGTCGCCATGGGCGGAGATATCGTCGGCCGCAATGGTMGCGGCGCTGGCAGTAAGATCGCCTGACGACA
>NZ_JARWLB010000124.1:0-1439 GCF_047445835.1 Rhizobium sp. BR 317
AGTCGAAGTCGACGCCGCAGGCCGACGCTCTGCTATTGGCGACGATCAAGGCCGTCGGCGTGATCCAGCCGCCAGTCATTTTCCCGGAAGGCGGCGGCAACGGTTACGTCATCGAAGCCGGTCACCGGCGCACCCGCATGGCGATCGCCGCCGGTCTCGAGGAAATCGACGTTATCGTCGTCGAGGCGGCCAATGACAACGGCGCCATGCGCTCGATGGTCGAGAACATYGCSCGCGAGCCGCTCAAYCCGGTCGACCAATKGCGGGGYATCGARCGKCTSGTMGCGCTCGRCTKGACCGAGGARGCSATCGCGGTSGCSCTSRCSCTTCCSGTSCGSCAGATCCGCAAGCTYCGKCTSCTCGCCAAYGTSCTGCCYTCCATGCTSGACCASATGGCGAAGGGGGACATGCCCAACGAGCAGYAGCTAAGGACGATCGCGGCCGCATCGTCCGAAGAGCAGAAAGAGGTCTGGAAAGCCCATAAGCCCAAAAAGGGCGACACGGCGGCCTGGTGGCAGATCGCCAACGGCCTCTCGAAAACCCGCATGCATGCCCGCGACGCAAGTTTTGGCGACKATCTTCGCCTCGCGTACGGTATCGAGTKGGCCKAGGACCTSTTCGSCCCGGCCGAYSAGGACARYCGCTACACCACCAAYGTCGARGCCTTYCTCGGCGCSCAGCAGGAGTGGATGRSSAGCAAYCTKCCGAAGAAGGGMKCAATCGTCGAGGTCAACAATTRKGGCCAGCCGGAMCTGCCCAAGAAGGCMGARCGCGTCTACGGCAAGCCSGSCAAGGGCGAYWRCACSGCSATGTATCTCGATCGCGASGGCAAGGTKCAGWSSGTCCACTACCGGATGCCGGAGCCAAGGAAAACCGATGGGCGACCCGGTCCAGCCGGTGGCGCTTCGACGGAGGCCGACGACGACACCGATGTCGTCGGGAAGACCAGGCCCGAGGTCACGCAGAAGGGCCAGGACATGATCGGTGATTTCCGTACCGATGCGCTGCATGAGGCGCTCGCCCGGACGCCGATAGAAGATGACATGCTGATGGCGCTCCTGGTCATGGCCTTCGCCGGCACCAATGTTCGGGTCGATTCCGGCGCCAACGACACCGTCTTCGGGCCGAAGCGTTTCCAGCGTCATGTCGCGCGCCTCTATTCCGCGGATGGACGCTTGTCGTTCGATATGGACAGCGTGCGTGTCGCCGCCCGCTCCGTTCTCATCGACGTACTCTCATGCCGGCGCGGCATGTCGAACAGTGGTGTCGTCTCGCGCATTGCCGGTGACGCGATCGGCGCTGACGGTTTCCTTCCGAACATGKGGACCGAGGATTTCCTGCTTTGCCTGTCGCGTCAGGCGCTGGAAGCCGCTGCCAAGTCGGTCGATCTCGTCCCGCGGTCGCGGGTCCGCGAAACCCGCGCGGCACTCGTCGATCAC
>NZ_JARWLB010000125.1:0-1429 GCF_047445835.1 Rhizobium sp. BR 317
TCTCCGCTTCGGCCGAAAACCTGCCTATTCCTACCCGAATTGCGGCGATATAGAGGTTGACGTGATCGTGCCGGGCGTACTCGGCGACGACCTCGTATTTACGGCCGGCTTCGAGCGTGATTTCACCCACGACCTCCTCGCAGCCTTCTTCAAAGAATGTGGTACCACGTGTCCAGGAAGCCCAGGCGTCCACCACAAGCCTGCCGTCCACATAGACACGGCCAAGCCCCGCCGAGGTCAGGCCGACGCGATAGCCGCCGGCTTCTGAGGCTGTGAAGACGGTGCGCATTCGGGCGGAAAAGCGATGCGGATCGACGGTGCCCCCGGCCACGGGKGGCAACCATACACCGAGGCTCGACGGTTCCTCGATAACCTTCACGGGCTCGCCAGCAAGCTCCCTCCCTTGGAAAAATTCGAAGGTTGTCGGGTTTTCGATCAGCGGCTGAAACCGATAGTTGCTGCAACCTTGAGCGTAGAACACGTTCTCCTCACCCAGGGCGTCCGCCAGCCCCTGCCACGGACTGACGACATAGTGGGGGTTCAACTGCGCCGAGCCGCCTCCCATAATCTGCGCGATCTTGGCATTGGGTCCAATGATGGCGACCGTACCTTGCTGAGCCAATGGCAGGATGCCGTCATTCTGTAGCAGAACTGCGCTTTCCGCTCCCGCGCGCCTGATGAGTGCCCTATGTTCCGGCCGATTAATGGCGTACTCCTTAAACTCGCGATGATCGTTGATTGCGCCGGTGCGTTCCATCAGGGTCAGGATATTGTGCACACAGGCGCGGACGGTCTCKACACTTACCTCGCCMGCGTCGATCGCCGCCAGAAGCTTGGAGCCGCGGTCGCGGGTCGGGCCCGGCATCTCCAAATCCAGCCCAGCATTCACGGTGGGTGCGGTCGAACGCGAGCCGAACMAGTCCGACATCACCACGCCGTTAAAACCCCAGCCACCGCGCAGTACCTCGTTCAACAGCCAATGGCTTTCCGCCGTGTAAGTACCGTTTAGTTTGTTATATGAAKACATCACGGCCCAGACCTTTGCCCGCTTCACCGCCGCCTCAAAGGGTATTAGGTAGACTTCGCGCAGAGTGCGTTCATCGATATCTGAAGAGATGGTTGTACGTTMGATCTCGGACTCGTTGCCAGCGAAATGTTTTATCGTGGCACCMACTTTCTTKGACTGCAGACCTTCGATATAGCCGACGGCAAGTTCCGCCGTCAGTATCGGATCCTCAGAGAAACACTCAAAGTTTCGGCCGTTTGTGACGCTGCGCTGGATGTTAACGGTCGGCGCCAGCGAGACATGGGCCCCTTTGGAAAGAACMTCGTCACCTAGCGCACTGCCGATTTCCCTGGCTAGGTCCGGGTTCCAACTMGCTCCGATGGCAATGCCTACCGGGAAAGCCGCTGCAGTCACACCCCAGAC
>NZ_JARWLB010000126.1:0-1428 GCF_047445835.1 Rhizobium sp. BR 317
CATAGAGGCGAAGGAAATCTTGCTCTGACGGAGTCCCCCTCGGATTTGACGTACCTGGCCATATCGGGAAAGAAGCTCGATACAGCCGTGACCGCTGTGTGTAGTAGAGATGCGAATGATTTGATATGCTCTGGTGCCTCCAGCGCCGGACCAACAAAGCAATTGTMCAAGCGCCGGGCACCCTCTGCGTCGGGGGTTGGAAGGTCCCTTATCGGAAAGGGATAGGTTATTGGCAAGTCCAGAGACGTCGCCGGATGTCCTTCAGGCAAGACATAAGTCATCAAGCMGTCACAGATGCTTAGAATAAKATTGTGCCGGAGATTAGCAGGTTGCCTAGGTGCTTCTGAGTTGTAGCAGCTTGCGATTCTTTTGAGCTGCTCGTCGCCCAAAGAGAAATCAAACTTTTCGCAGATCAAAAAAGTCACGATTTGATCGAGTTCATGGTGCGCTGGCCGAAACCGATCGGCGCCCTTACCAGTCTTCCGGGAATAGACGTAACTTGGTCCGGACATGCCATCGCGGATAGACTTGATGGCCGCCAACTTTCGGAGAGCTCTGTACAAGTCACCCTCAGACATCACCGACTTAATCTCCCCTACGGCAACGACTGTCTCAATTGGAAAGAATCGTTGCCGGTTTTCATTCTGCAAGAGCGGTGCGACGCTGGAATCGTAAATGATAAGATCGCACTGGCTGCTAATCTTGCCATCGCTGCTGATGACGAAGCCAGATTCAATCTCTAGCCGCTTTGGGACAAACGTTCGAATGAACTCCCTGGCAACCGCTTCTCGATAGACTCCAAACTCGCCGGGGTGAACCAGCTTGCCGTCGACGTCGATAAACATCGTCCGAGATGCTTCGATAAATGCTTKGCAGAAGGCGAAAATCTTCTCCGTCAAAAGAGTTTGCACGGCTGACATGGCTTGGTATTTCGTCATAGGAGTGCCTCAGTTTGCGAAGCTCCCTAGTCAATAAACTTTGACATTTTCCTACCACGGTGTGTTCCAACCGAGCGCTCGTKGATTGGCAAGAGATTTGCTGCCTGGGCTGACTGATATGGGACTGGCGAACTAGCAATGACGACCACTCCGACGCTCCGCTAGCTCAACTCCCAAAAGGGCACCTAGCCTGCCTTTTGCAGGKATTGGAGCCGCGACGCCCAATGAGAGTTCTCAGGATTCAATACCGCTCGCGGCAGCACGCCGGCCTCATAGAAGGATCTATTGATCTCAGTGTTTGCCGGTGGGCTCACTGTTATTTCAATGAGTTAACCCGTAGTCAGCTGACAACAATCCTTAGCGGTCACCATAACAACAATCACCACCCTCGACGKGGTAAAGTCGCTCTCCGTCAACTGGCTACCTGAGTTGTTGCGGAGCCTCCGCTTMGAAGCAATGCCATCAGCATCGGCCCAAGCGAAAACTCTCC
>NZ_JARWLB010000127.1:0-1426 GCF_047445835.1 Rhizobium sp. BR 317
CTCCGTTTTCTACGCAAAGCACCGACCCGTGCCCGGCGATATCRTGGACGAGATGCCCGACMGGGTCGCGGGCCGCTCGCATCAACGGAAATGGGCAGGTTCCAATCTCAAGCAGCAACGAGCCACCAACCAGCGGTCGATCATCGTCCCCGACCGAGGCAGGAAGATAGGCCAACTGAGCGAGGATCATCCACCMTGCCATCGGCCCATAGGTCCGCGGTAGTTCTCCTTCAAGATCAATCGGTTCACCTTGCGGCTGTCTCGCCGCGTCCAGCAGCGTTACCGTGCMGTCGCCGTTGATGCGAAGATCCTGCAGCGTCCCATCCGGCTTTTGAAATGCGACCATGCCCCGCTTGAAGGGCCTCGCTCGGGGCGTTCGGTCATACAGCCCAACGAGCAGACCGCTGGAGAAGGCGCCCTGCCTTGTGGCCATATCGCGAATGGCTTGGGCCCCGATGAGGTCTCCAAGGAAGACACCCTCAAGGCGATCTGCCAACCAGTGGCCGGCAGCTCGTGGATCCGCCGCAACCTTCCGTTCCAATTCCTCCGAAATCGCGTAAGCTACCTCACTCAGAAATAGGTCTGGTGCGCGGGGCGCAATCACATCTTCACCGCCAGCATGGCGATAGCTGCGCAACCATCCCTGCGAAGCGAGGCTGTCGATGACGTCACGTGTCGGCTGCTGCAAAGCATCGCGCCGCACTACAAACCCGWGCGACATTTCTAAGGCGAGCTCGCTCGAGGTTCGTGCCACATCGGCGACGAAGTCGCGCGCAAGAAGGCGAAAGCCGTGAGCCGCTTCMCMTAGTCCCGCAAAGCGCTTTCTCACGGCGTCGATGAACCAAATACCCAACATCGAGGACAGCACTACGCCATGGTMTGTGTGTCGGCTATCCTGGCTAATATCGGCGAGCAGCGTCCGAAGCAGCCAGGGAGCGCGGTATTCGCCGGCGAAATCTGCTCCTTTCAGGAAACCGATCCGGTGGGCCGCGAGAACCTCTTGCGCCTTCTGAAACTCTATCTGGCTCAACACGTCAACCTGGATAGTTTGGGCAGCCTCCCCCAGCGCGGAAACATCGCGGCCGTTCGAGCCGGAGAGCAAGCCGCCAACGTCGTCGGTCGTGGCCAGAAGCCGCAATCGCGGACCGAAGCCCGACTCAGAAAGTTCTTCCATGTCATTTGCAACCGGTGAGTCCGGAACGACTCCGTCAATCGCAAGGACAAGCACAGKGTCGCCAACGCTGCGCGAGAGGCGMCTGAGCCATTGACGGATGTCATCTGCTGTCACAGCCCACTMGAGCGCGGCGGATAGCGTATTTGCGATTCGCTGGAAGAGGCCTGCCCCTCCACGCCCACCGCGGACCAGAAAAACAGCGTACGTTTCCGAGGTCGCCATACGCTCTGCAAATTCTCGCAGGATGTGGCT
>NZ_JARWLB010000128.1:0-1402 GCF_047445835.1 Rhizobium sp. BR 317
GACGAAGTCCGACAGGGACCGTCCGGCAGCGCTCGCCATCAGTCCGATCTGGCGCGAGATCGCGTTGCGATGATCAGGGGTGATGGCAACGCCCTGCAGGGCGACCAGCATTTCGATCCATTCAGTTGCMCAGGCACGATCAGCATCGCTCGCGAGATCCGATAGCGGGCAGAAGGCAAGCGCCTTTGCCTCTTCTTGGGCCTCGCCMCCGATCTCRTAGTGATCGCCGCCKGCGGCGAGCGTCAGCGGCAGSAGSGAGTTCCCCTTATCKAAGGCGAAGATCTGGGCRCGTTCGTAGCGCCGGAACTGCGCTGCGATCAGTGCCAGCAGCGTCGATTTGCCCGAACCGGTCGGCCCGAAAATCAGGGTGTGACCGACATCGTCGACATGGAGGTTCAGCCGGAACGGCGTCGAGCCGCTCGCCACCTGCATCAGCGGCGGCGAATTCGGCGGGTAGAACGGGCAAGGCGCCACCGGGCTGCCGGACCAGACAGAGTTCAGTGGAACCAGATCGGCGAKATTGCTGGTGTTGATCAGCGGCTCGCGGATATTGCAGTACCAGTTGCMGGGCAGGCTGCCGAGAAATGCGTCGGTCGCGTTGAGCGTCTCAATCCTTGCGCCAAATCCTTCCGCCTGGATCAGCCGGCGGATGGCMTCCGCTTTCTCCTGCAGCGCTTCGCGATCGCTGTCGAACAGAATGATCACTGGCGTGTAATAGCCGTAGGCGACAAGCTGCGACGACGCTTGCGCGATGGCATCCTCGGTCTCGGCCACCATCGTCATGGCATCCTGATCAACCGAACGGCTTTGCGTCTGGAAGAGCTGATCAAAGAACGGCCGTACCTTCTGCTGCCACTTCTTGCGGGTGCGTTCCAGTTTCTGTCGTGCCTCTTCCGCATCGAGGAAGATGAAGCGCGACGACCAGCGATAGGTGAGCGGCATCAAGTMCAGACTGGTGAGAATCCCCGGCCAGCTCTCGGCCGGCAGACCGTCGATTGCCACAACCGCGAGAAAGCGATTTTCGACCTTTGGCGTCAGACCATGCTCGAGTTCGGCCGTCGCGATCCAATCGAGATACATGGGAGCATCCGGCAACMGGATCGGATGGTTTTCGCCGGTGACGCAAAAGCGAACGAATTGCAGCAGTTCGTCATAGCGAGCGAGCCGCTCCCCTCCCCTCTCGGCAGCCTCGCGCGTTTCCATGCGCCGGATCGACAGGGTGTTGGCAAAATACTGCTCGATCTCGCGCACGGCGTTCTTAAAGATGAAGAGCACCGTGTCGGCATAGGTCTTCTTGCGGCTTTCCTCGTCCGAATAGATGTATTTGCTGAGTGCTGTCTTCTTGGATTCAAGCGGCCGATAGGTGAGGACGAGCGCGTGCTTGCTTTCGAAATGCCCCTGC
>NZ_JARWLB010000129.1:0-1396 GCF_047445835.1 Rhizobium sp. BR 317
CTGTCGGCGCATGATGTCGGAAGGGTCCGACATCGCGAGAGCGCCGACGGCTCCCACCAGAGGGGCCCGGACCAGCGGGTTGACCGACAATTGGGAACGCCGCCMTGCCCCTTCAAGAGCCTTGCWTCCAAAATTTTATCTCTTTTGCGCGCCGCATGGCGTTGGCCTTTCAGAAGCTCGATTTCGACTGGCGGGTATTGAAACGCTATTCCCACTCCCTACATCGTGGTTGCGGACCGGGCCCCTCTGATCAAGGCTTGCCTTTTTGATGTCGGACCGCATCGAGCGTGCTCGGTGCAGTCTTGGGGTTAAACTTCCGTCTCTCCGAACATGCTCGTTGATTTTTCAACCCTGACGGCGAATGCGCCGTCTAACGGAGAGTATCTATCGATGTGTAATGTTTCCCGCCGCCTGTTTATGACAGCGACTGCCGCTTCCGCCGTCGCTGTGCTGCCTGCCGCCGCGCACGCTCAAACGACGAGTGGCAAAACAACGCCCCTTGAACCCGCGCCCGTCAAGGACGGCAAGTCAGCCTTGACGCCTGATGGAGCACTCGACCTCCTCAAGCGTGGCAACGAAGCCTTCCTGCGTGACGAGATCGTCCTGCCCGATAGAAGCGAGGCGCGCCGCCTTGAACTGGCCAAGGGCCAGGCGCCATTYTGCGCCTACRTCTCCTGCTCGGACAGCCGGGTCCCGCCGGAACTTCTGTTCGGGCGTGGCCTCGGTGAATTGTTCATCATCCGCAATGCGGGCAACACCGTTGATACGGTGGCGATGGGGTCGATCGAGTATGCMGTCGCGGAACTCGGTGTACCGTTGATCGTCGTCATGGGGCATGAAAGCTGCGGAGCAGTAAAGGCCGCCATGTCGGTGGTCGAAAAGAATGCGCGCTTCCCCGGCCAGATCGACAACATGATCGAGCCGATCATTCCTGCAGTCCTTGAAGCACGAGGGCAGCAGGGAGATCCGCTTGAAAACGCTGTGAAGCAGAATGTTCGCCGGGTGGTACGCAATCTGCGGGAGGAKAGCGATCCTCTCCTGCTCAAGCCGCTGGCGGAAGGGCGCATCAAGATCGTMGGTGCCTACTATMATCTCGACACCGGCGCCGTCGAATTCTTCKATCAGGCATAAATGCAAAGGAGCCGCGTGGTCGTCCACGCGGCTCGCTGATTGTGCCTCATCTGGGAAAGCCTGCGTCGGAACGAACAGGTTTTCACAGGCTCACGACGGGCCGGAAGCCGATCGGATCGAGCCGACGCGCAGTGCAACGAGCAAGGCTGATCCAGGACAATGAAGAGTATCGGAGAAATCAGCATAGCGACGACCGACAGGGCCGGATTTCGGGAATTCTCGTCGTGCGAGGAGCGGGAGAAAGCGCAGCCGCAGGAGCCTCAAC
>NZ_JARWLB010000130.1:0-1394 GCF_047445835.1 Rhizobium sp. BR 317
TTCCTGCTCCAGCACCACGGAGGGCTGGCTTTCGACACTGAGGACGGTCAGCGGCAGCGCTACCGCCTCKACCGAGATCAAGCATTCGCCACGAATATCGCGTGAGGAAGATGCGACCTCGATGCTGAGCTTGCCGGCATCMAGTAGCCAGCGGCGATAGTCCGGATCGTAGTAGCGAAGGTCGCGGGCCTCGATGACGATGGAAACGCGCTTCGTTTCACCGGGTTGAAGGTCAATCTTAGAAAAGCCCTTCAACTCGCGTAGCGGTCGCATGAGGCGCGGCGCATGCGGGCGTGTATAGACCTGCACAATCTCCTTGCCCGCKACCAGGCCGGTGTTGGTCACCTCCACGGACACCGTCAATGTGCTGTCGGCGTCGATGCGGTCGCGATCGACCGCGACATTGGCGTAGTCGAAGGTCGTATAGCTGAGGCCGAACCCAAAGGGGAACAGCGGCTGAAGCTTGCGCTTGTCATAGGAGCGGTAGCCGACATGGATCCCCTCGCTATAGAGGTGGCGATTATTTTCGYCGGGATAGCTAAGGAAGCCAGGCGTATCCTCAAGGTGAGCCGGGAACGTGACGGTAAGCTTGCCGCAGGGATTCTGCACACCGAACAGGATATCGGCCACCGCGCGTCCTGCACCCTGGCCCCCGAAGAAGGCTGAGACGACCGCAGCGACCTGCCCGATCCACGGCATAACCACCGCATCAGGGGTTGCCAGGATGACGGCAAGCTTACCATTGCGGCGCGCCAGGCGGTCGATTAGTTCGTCCTGGCCATCATGCAGGTTGAGATGCGTACGGTCCGACCCTTCACCGTCATAGCCMACTTCGGTATTGCCAAAGAAGAGCACGGTATCGGCGGCGTMGATATCGGCGAGCGCAGCCTCTTCCGAGGCGCTGCCGGCATCGAAGTCGGATACCGCATGGAAGCCGATGGCCGCGGAGGGGGCCAGCCGGCGGATTTCGTCCAGAGGGACATCAACATCGGTCGGCCGGGTGGTGGCGCAGCCGGACCCCTGAATGACCGGATCCTTCGCAGCAGGGCCGACCACCGCGATGCGCTTCAGCTTTGCTCCTCCCAGCGGCAGCAGCCCGCCTTCGTTCTTCAGGAGAACGGTCGATTCGGCCGCCATTCGCTGTGCMAGCGCATGGTGCATCCTGTAGTCCACCGTCACATCCTCGCACGCGCCATTTCGGGCCGTGCGCACGAGCTTGAGGACGCGCAGGCAGGCCTGATCGAKCGCTCCACTCGGCACACGGCCGTCGTTTACGGCCTCTAGCAATTCCTGCTTGCGTGCGCCGCTTTCCGGCATGTCGAGATCGTTGCCGGCGTTCAGCGAGGCCGGCCGATCCTTAATRCCGTGCCAGTCTGACATGACGAGGCCGTCAT
>NZ_JARWLB010000131.1:0-1378 GCF_047445835.1 Rhizobium sp. BR 317
CCCCCTATGTGATCGAGCAGTTCCAGCCGGAACAGATGATGGTGATGACCCGCAGCGCAGCGGGTGTCCTCACCGGATCGAATATCKAGCTTCCCCAAAACCTGAAGCTGAAGACATTCCGCGATGGTTTTCGTACACGCTTTTGCGAGGCTCTTCTTGCCCGTCGCGTCATCGTCGTCGAAGGCAAGACCGAACTCGTTGCCTACAGCGCGGTCGCCCGTCGAGCCGCAGAACTTGCGCCAGCACACTACCAGCGGCTCGATTCACTCGGATGGGTTCCATTCGACGCCGGCGGACAGACAGCGGTCGCTTCGTTCGCCACGTTCTTTCGCAGCCTCGGAAAAACCGTCGCCACGATTTTCGATCAACAGGCCGACGCCGAGCGACAGGCGATCGTCGCCTCCTGTGACTCTACTTTCGAACAGCCCTATGCCGGCTTCGAACACCTGCTTGCCGCCGAGGTGTCGGTTGCGATGCAAGCCTGGTTCGTGCGCTTCTTCGTCGACGTAGGAGAATGGCCGCAGGCTCTGAATAATCTCGTGCCGCCGCAAGGCTCGCCAGACGAGACTTACCGCCCTGCCTTTGTGGCTTTGTTCAAGCATAAGAAGGGCGACGATTATCTCACCGTTTTCCTGGAACAATGCCAAGTTGGGCATTTTCCGCAGACCATGTTGGGCATCATCAGCGCCCTCAAGAACTTGGCCGCGCCACCACCACCGCCGCCAGCACAACCCAATATCTTCGAGTGATCGCAATGGCGTTGGTCCTATGCGAACACAGACAACGTCTGCTCCGCACAGACGGCAATATCCTTGTTCGGGGCGGCGCCGGGTCAGGCAAGACCACCATCGCGCTTGCAAAGGCGTGTGCCGATCTCGATGCAGCGCGGCTGGGCCCGCTGGGTAAGGCGCTGTTCCTCAGTTTCGCACGGGCGACTGTGGCGCGCGTCGCTGAACAGGCGACCGCCACGCTGCCTCGTGCACTGATGTCTCGCATCGAGATCAACACCTATCACGGCTTCGCCTGGACGATATTGAAGAGCCACGGCTACCTCATCTGCGCCAAACAAGGGGTGACTCTGCTTTTGCCCGCGCAGGCCCGKGCGCATCTTGCAGGTCTCGATGGGGACGCTCGATCGGCCCGGCAACGAGAGCTGTTCGACACGGAAGGCTTGATCGCCTTCGATCTTTTTCCGACCTTATTGACCGAGCTCTTCCGAGCAGCCCCGATGCTCGCGAGGGCCTATGCCAGGGCCTATCCGCTGATCATCGTCGACGAGTTTCAGGACACGAATACCGAAGAATGGCAGATGATCAGCCAGCTCGGGCAGCATAGTCGCCTTATCGCGCTGGGCGATMCAAAGCAGAGGATATATGAC
>NZ_JARWLB010000132.1:0-1355 GCF_047445835.1 Rhizobium sp. BR 317
CTCACCCGACCTCGCGGCCTGGTCGTTCCAGCCCGACTGGCCGACGGCTGAGACGCGTGCGATATGGCTGGAGTTCATCCGGGATTTTGCACCGTCGGATAACCGGACCTGGGCACGCCGAGACTATCTTGGAAATGTCCAGTGGTTCGCCACGCCAGCCCCCGCAGGCACGCCAGTCAGCCTCTTCCACCGGAACGGCCAGCCACTTGTTCTGGCGCCGGACGGACACGCGATCGGCCTGCTGCAGCACCCCCTCAATCCAACTCGGCGTGGCCTCGTACGAGCGAGCGTGGCTTTGAATGTCGCCMAGCTCAACTTGAGCTATCTCGGCCCCGACGATTTGTGGACGGTGTAGCAAATGGCCAAGGAGCCAAAATATTTCGGCCAGTGGGGCGCCGTTCCCGCCGACGGCGATGTGCGTCCGTTCAGCATGCTCAACCCGTCCGGCGKCGATACCAATCGCAACAATCGCCGGCACCATTTCATCTCGGCAGTMTACATGGACGGMTTTGCCGCCGATGACGGCCGGGTTCAGGTCTACCTTTGCGAAACGCCCGGAGATCCTCTTCCCATGAAGCCGAGGGCGATCGGCTTCGAGCGAGACTATTATTCACAGAAGCTGCCCGAGGGAGGTCAGGAAAACCACCGTTTTGAGGACTTGTGGAATACCATCGAAACCGTGTKGCCGGAGACGCTTAGGGCTCTCACGKAGCGCCGATTGTCATCCGCAATCTCCTTCAATGTCCTGGGCATGCAAACAATCATGCGCGCCCGCGTTCCTGCAACGCGCGACCGACACGCGTTKATGCTGGAGGCCAAGCTCCGCAGCGAACACAAGATCGCCGAAGAAATCGGCGCACTCCCTCCGGAGTTGGAGCGCTACGCTGGTCAGTTCGACACAGTGCCAATAGGCATCAATCCTCATGAAACGCTCTTGGCAATGCAGGGCGAGTTCAAAGATTTCGGAGACCTCTGCTTCCGGCTTGGTTTCGAAGTGCTGCATAACAACACTGCCACGCCGTTCCTGACTTCGGACAATCCTGTGTGCAGCTACGACCCGCGTCAATCGCTTCACGCGCGAATCCCCTACAAGCATTCAGACGAGGTTGAGCTGATCTTCCCGGTTTCCGCCCGCATGCTGGTGTGTGGCTCGAGCAAGCGAGGGCCGGTGAACATGATCTCCTGTCACCGCGACATCTCGGATAGCCGGAAGGTGCGGCAGATCAACCGGACCATCGCGCAGTTTTCCTACCGGATGACGATCGGCCAGGACCGATCAAGCGACGACCTGATACGTGCMCACGCCGCGCTCGTGCCCACCATCACGACGGAGGTGCGCCGACGCGGCGCCAAGG
>NZ_JARWLB010000133.1:0-1351 GCF_047445835.1 Rhizobium sp. BR 317
ATGGCCAGGGTTTGTAGCCGCCGCAGTTGCGGGTCCACAGAACGCGGTTCATGTTGCACGCCTGATCGCGCATCTGCCTGCGAAAGTGCTCGAAACGCTGCCTCGTAAAACTACCGAAATCTCTGACTATTTKGCTTCGAACCTTGCTTCGGTTCTCGCTCTCCAAGTCGATTTCGAACCGAGCCKATTKGCCGTCTTTCAGTTTGAGACCGAAGATCTTGGCAGCGTTGGACCCTATCCGGCGGYCGTCCGAGTGTTGAGCGATCACGGCCTTTACACGATCACCGCGGAGAACGTCGGTTTCATATTTCGTAACGTATTGGGATCCGGCAGTACGGCGGACTTGGAGATCAAGCACTACTCAACCGTCTTGCGGGAGGGATACGCTCCGTTGATCGACAAGGTCCATAGTGATTTTGACCGCTACCTCAAAGGCGTACTTCTTCGGCCAAGCAACTCGGAGGAGGATGTTTTAGTGATCCTAGATGTGCTTAACCACGAAGAAATAGGATCGGAGTTTTTGGCGCAGTTCCTTGAGCAGCAGCGAGCGAAGCTACCGACGCTAGAGCGGGTCCCGAGCCGACTTCGATCTGCCGTATTCCTTTTATCAAGAATCKAACCATCTTGGGAAAACTGCTTAACTTTTCTATCAAGCGAAGAATTCGATGCTCAAATACTCACTGCCTACCTGKAGAGGACCGAAGTCAGGTCGATATTGTCGCAGGTACCTGTCGGTGGAKAGAATGAAGCTCGTCCCGTTCGTCTCTTCCTGTTCAATAACGATGATTTCGACATCGACTCCTATCGAGCCTATATCCGAAGACTTCCAAGGAAATTCGACCAATTCTCCGAKACTGTTCGTGAAGAAAAGCTGCGTGTTMTCGTTGAAGAGGAGGCCGTCACMTTCTCTGAAAAAGCATTTTCATTTMTTGCTGGAAAGGAAGCGCTACAGGTTCTATTMGTGGCGAAGAATATCGACAGCTTCCTGGCCAATGAAGACAAATATTCGGTAAACGATGATTTCCGTGAGAAACTCCTCGATTCAGGTATTGGTGATGAGCAGAAGCTCAAAGTCATCCACAAAATGGACCTGACCGCACTAGGCGTCTCGGCACATCGTGCTTCACTMGTCGGCCGTATTATACATCGCACAGACGCAAATGTGAGCAACCTGCCGGCAGAAGCTGCTTGCGCGATGGTCGTAAACCTTGAGCCCGTCGAGATCCAAGTCGCAATGTTCAATAGATGCCAAAAGCTGATGTCTGACGAGCAGGTCAGAGCCGTGATCCAGCAGTTGCCGAAGCCATATTCGGAAATCGAGCCAGGCTGGCGACAGCCGACAATACCAAAC
>NZ_JARWLB010000134.1:0-1338 GCF_047445835.1 Rhizobium sp. BR 317
CAGCAGTCCCGGCCAGAGGTCGGAGGAATAGAAGGTGGCAACGCCCTGCGGCAGACCGCGTGATGCAGCGAGGAAATAACCGGCCGAGACAAGCGCAGCCGTCAGTCTCGTTCGCGCAAACCCCCAGAGGATTGGAAACGTGCATGCGAGCGGAAGGAGAAGGACGTGACCGCTCCACGCAACCGTCCCKGCAATGATTGAAGCGGTAATCAACAGGACCGGCCGAACGTGCTCACGGTGCATAGGTGAGCACCGGTTGCGCCAGGCCGAGGATGCCCGAGACGGGCAGGGGTCCGAAGTAGCGGGAGTCATAGGAGCTCCTGAACGGTGAATGKAGAAAGACGCTTTGTGCCGGCACGACACCGCCAGAATAAGGCACCATCGGCCGACCCTTGCCGTCGCKCCGAACGAGATCGGAGAAAGGGATCGCATGCCCGTCGATCGTTACGCCCGCACCGATATCCACATGCTGTCCGGGAACCGCGATGACCGTCTTGATGAGCGGCGCGACCCCACCCGGGCAGGTTCCGGAACGGAGATAGCCACGCCGTCTCGCCTCGTGCATGACAGGCGCTTGCGGCGGGCAAATGAAGACGAGGTCGCCTGCCGACACCGCTCGATCGAGCGCGGCGATGCGCMAGAGCCCGAGGGGTTCGCTCGGTGTCAGGTTGATGCGGTAGCCGCCGGTCATGGCCGCAGCAACACTGCCCGCAACGATGGACGCCGCCACTACCAAGAGCACGATGGCATTMGCTCGTTGAGCCCTTCCCCTCGCACGAGCAGAGACTTGCGCCGTCATTTCAGGGAAAGCCCCTGGCTCTTCGTCTGGCGCAGGGTTTCGGCCTGCTTCAACGCCTCGGTCGTGCGCTCATGCGCGGCCAGTTGCTGCACCGTCCGCATCGAATTCCATGCCGATTGCACTTCGGCTTTTTGCCCGGCCGTCATCCCTGACGTAACCGCATTGAAGGTCTGTCCGTTGGAGTCCTTGGCAGCCAGAGGCAGGAAGGTACGTTCGCCGAACCGCTCCGCTACAGCCTTGGCGAAACCTTCTAGCTCGGCCTTCACCATCTTGTCGGCAAGCGCATATTCGAGACCGGCCGGCAGGTCGTTCCGGTCGATCGCATCGCGCACACGTTCGAGGGTCTGCTTTGCGTTTGCCGAGAGCGCCGGAATATCGATCGAGATCTTGAGGCGGATCGCCCGTTCCTCGACCTCGAACTTGCGCTCGGCCTCTGCACGCTGACGCAGATAGCGCTCGAKATTGCGGGCCAACGCCGGCGCGTTGGTCTCAGCCTTCTCTCGCTCTTGCTTCTCGGCGCGGCTGGCGAGGATCCCGGT
>NZ_JARWLB010000135.1:0-1326 GCF_047445835.1 Rhizobium sp. BR 317
GTATTTGCCTGATGGCTGGATCTCCAGTTCCGCCGTCGTATCACCTTCGGTGATACGACGGCGGAACTGGAGATCCAGCCATCAGGCAAATACAAGCCSGTCAGCCGTTTYGCTTSCTTCGTCAACGTSCCGGAACTGATYGCMATGTTCCGSWSYTTCGCCGACGTGGTGATGCCKGRSGATCTCCGCGMMTACGTSAAGGTGCCYRATATCTCGACSGGCCGCCGGCAGATCCTGACGGCCAAGCCKACACAGGCCTTCAAGAATTRCCAGACGATCCTCGATGCCCGTATCAAGGCGATCGAGATGCGCGAGGGACCGGCGCAGCCCGGCGACGACATCCTGCTCTCCGTCATMACCGACGGTCGCCATGCCGCCATAGATCTCCGCCTGGTCGACGCGGACAATGACAACGAACCGGACAACAAGCTCAACATGCTGGTCCAGAACGCTTTCCGCATCTGGCAGGAGACCGCGCAAAGCACGTATCTCCGCCMCGACGGCAAGCCTTTCGATCTGCCGGGTGCGGCGCAGATGATCTTTTCGGATCTCGGCACCATCAATGTCGAGAAAAGCAGGGGCTTTTCCGCCTACCGCTGGATCAGKGACGAGCTCGTCCGCATGGGCGTTCCGGCATCCGAGATCGCTTTCATGCAGGACTACAAGAAGTCGGAGGCGAAGCAGCGCCTGTTCGCCGACGTCCGTGCCGGCAAGATCCGCTTCCTGATMGGCTCGTCGGACACAATGGGTACCGGCGTCAATGCGCAGCTCCGTCTCAAGGCKCTGCATCATCTCKACGTCCCCTGGCTGCCTTCGCAGATCGAGCAGCGCGAGGGCCGGATCGTGCGTCAGGGCAATCAGCATGACGAGGTCGATATCTTCGCCTATGCCACCCAAGGTTCGCTAGATGCCTCGATGTGGCAAAACAACGAACGCAAGGCTCGCTTTATCGCGGCCGCTTTGTCCGGCGACACCTCGATCCGCCGGCTGGAGGATCTCGGTGAAGGGGCGGCCAATCAGTTCGGCATGGCCAAGGCGATTKCGAGTGGCGACGAACGCCTGATGCAGAAGGCAGGGCTGGAAGCCGATATCGCTCGCCTCGAACGGCTGCKCGCCGCCCATGACGACGACCAATATGCCGTGCGCCGGCAGATTCGTKACGCCGAACGCGATATCGAGATCTCGAAGCGGCGGATTGCGGAAATCKGCAAGGACATCGGGCGCCTCATTCCGACCGCGGCCGAAGCCTTTGCCATGACTGTCGTCGGCGAGGCTTTCAACGAACGGAAAGCCGCCGGTCGCGCCTTGATGAGGGAAATTCTCACT
>NZ_JARWLB010000136.1:0-1324 GCF_047445835.1 Rhizobium sp. BR 317
GTTGATAAATAAAGGAATCGCAGCTTTGGATTTTTTGCGGCGCCGGGATTCCCTTTTGGTTTGAAGCCTATAGAATCGCGGTGTGATTGACGAGGCCGCCATCCAACTGCGCTATGCTGCGCTTGAACCTGTTCTGGACGAACGTGGACGACGTCGCTTTGCGGCGGCCGAAGCGTTAGCGGCCGGCCGCGGCGGTGTGACGGCGGTGTCGCGGATCACCGGTCTGGCGCGCAGCACGATTGCCCGCGGTCTGGCAGAATTGCGCGGCGAAGCCGCACCGGAGGCAGCTTCGGGCCGGGTTCGTCGCCAAGGCGGTGGCCGACGATCGCTGCTGGCCACGGATGCGACGCTTTTGGCCGACCTCAAGGACCTGGTCGAACCGACCACGCGTGGCGATCCAATGGCACCGCTGTTGTGGACGGCCAAGAGCCTGCGCACTCTGGCAAGCGCGCTTGGCGCCCTTGGCCATCGCATAGGTCACAACGTGGTGGCCGATCTGCTGCGCGAGATGGGCTACAGCCTGCAGGCCAACCGCAAGACGCGCGAGGGAACCAATCATCCCGATCGCGATGCGCAGTTCGGCTACATCAATGAGCGGGTGAAAGAAGCATTGACGGCGGACGAGCCGGCGATCTCAGTCGATACCAAGAAGAAGGAACTGGTCGGCGACTTTAAGAATGACGGCCGGGAATATAGCCCAAAGGGCCAGCCTGAAGCGGTTCGGGTGCACGACTTCCTCATCCCCGAGCTTGGCCGGGCAGCACCTTATGGCGTCTATGACATCGCCGACAATGCTGGCTGGGTCAGTGTCGGCATCGACCACGACACCGCCAGCTTCGCCGTCAACGCCATCCGCCGCTGGTGGCAATCGATGGGATGCCCACGCTATCCAAACGCCACACGGCTCCTGATCACCGCCGATTGCGGCGGCTCCAATGGCGCTCGTGTCCGGCTGTGGAAGCGGGAACTGCAAGCCTTGGCCGATGAGCTCGGCTTGGCCATCACCGTCTGCCATCTGCCGCCTGGCACCAGCAAATGGAACAAAATCGAGCATCGCCTCTTCTCATTCATCACCAAGAACTGGCGTGGCAAACCGCTTGTCAGCTACCAGACCATTGTCCAACTGATTGCCGCAACCACGACCAAAGCCGGTCTCACAGTCAAGTCCGAGATCGACACCAATATCTACCCCGCCGGCATCAAGGTCAGCGATGCCGAGATGGATGCGATCAACATCAACCGTCATCAATTCCATGGCGATTGGAACTACACAATCAGCCCAATCATCCCACCACCGGTGCGATAATTTATCAACAGTGCCTAA
>NZ_JARWLB010000137.1:0-1294 GCF_047445835.1 Rhizobium sp. BR 317
ATTTCTGGGTGAGCGCGATGAAGCCCTCGAATGGCGCGGGGCTTTTGTCTACTGGAAGATCCTGCGGCAGAACCGCCCCAAACGAGAAATTGATCGTCTCCGTCCATCCCTCCGTTTTCAAAGCGTCCTTAGCGTCGCCAACCCGCCTGACCATMTCGCCAGCGCCCGCATGCGTCGCGATATAGTGGTGCACGCAGAGTTCCCAATCGGGGGACAACACCTTGGCCGAAAGCGCACCGACGACATTCTCAAGCGATTCCTTGAAGCGCGAAAGCTTTCCGGACCACTTCTGCTTCTTCTCGTTCCAACGATGGAACGACGTCCCGGTMCCGACGAAATCGTCGATCAAGTAAACCAGCCTGAACTGTGCGTCCGGATCCTTGAGGTCCTTGCGAAGATCGTCGATCAGATCTTGCCATTTGTCTTCGTCGAGCTGGGTCGCCAGTACAAACTGCTCGTTGGTGAGGATGCCGACATTACTATGCCTGATGCCATCAATCCTGGCGCCGTCACTCAATCCCATGAAGAGCGTCTGCCGCCGCAAGCGATCGGCTGCATCTCTCGCATCGCTGTCGGCCCAGACCCGGTAGCGCGKAATTCCCTTTTCCGCCGCGACCATGCTGATGATGCGCTCACGCACGACGGACGGATAGAACTGCTCCACGAGGCGGTTCATCTCTGCCTGACCCACATAGATCAGGGATTGACGCACGAACGCGTAGGCCGTKGGGCGCTCGCTGGGATCAAACTGCTGCAGCCAAGTACCAAGGCTTTCAATAAACCGCATACCCGCTTGAAAATCGCGATAGCCGTCGTATTTCAGCTTCGACATCAGACGCAACCAGCTGAACTCGCGCCTGGCCTGGTCGTCGTCCCAGGCCATGATCTCGCTCAATATCCGCAGCCCAAGTCCTTCGTTCACGTCAGCGCATCCTTCACAAAGCCGAGATGCCCGTCCACGACCTCGAGATGCCTGATATAATCCAGTGTCGCCTCCACGCCGCGTTGCCCAGCTTCGGCGAGGTTCCAGCAGCTTGCAGCATCAACACTCGTTTCGTCGACGCTGAGCGAATCTTCGCCACGCAGAAGCTCGAAGTCATTGCCCGGCMACCKGCCGCGATCCCCGATCGCAAGGATCGGAGTCGGCCCCAATTGCCCCCTCAGTCTCTCGACGACATTGAGTTTCGAAACCGAGGCCGCAACGATGTCCACGGAATGACTTGAGCGCGTCACCTTCACGCCCTCGCTTTCGGTMGCCAGGATGACCTGATGGGCAATGTCMCATAGCCTCCCC
>NZ_JARWLB010000138.1:0-1272 GCF_047445835.1 Rhizobium sp. BR 317
CGACGAGGATAACGCCACGGCGCTAAAAATTCTCTCTACGCATGCGGCAGGATTAGGCAGGGCTGCAGACCTGGCAATCGGTTTGACTGTGCCAAAGCGCCATATCGTCCTGAGCGCCCCTCACTATGCCAGCCTCAGCTGATGTGATGATCGTGGGCTATCGAGCTTGCTCGTCGAGAGAGCTTATCGCCTGTCGACCGTGAACAATACGCGGGCCTGGATGGMTTGCGTCGACAATAAGCCGAACTTGGCGATCCGTGGAGACGACAACCAGATCACCTCAGCGGCAAATTMAAAAGACTTTTTGCAGTGAGAATTCTCGCCACCGTCCTGATGCTCGTCAATGGCGCGCGGCATGGGGTTCCCGGAGGTCAGTGACGCGGTACTGGGTTTATCCGGGAGCGCKAGCTCTGACCGGCGCGTTCGTCCAACGGCCGGCGCGCGGATGTCGTTATCGCAACACACTGCACATTTTCGAAAATCCCTGAAAAGCGGCGCCGTGACATGGTTTCAATGCTTGAGAATCTGACTGAGGAACAGTTTAGTGCGCTCGTGCTGCGGATTCTCGAAGAATTMCTCGGGCGTCCCCTGCTCGACGATCTGGCCTGTGTTCATGAAGATCACACGGTCAGCAACGGCCCGGGCAAAGCCCATTTCGTGGGTGACGCAAACCATCGTCATGCCGTCCTTGGCAAGACCGGTCATTGTCTCCAGTACTTCAGAGACCATTTCCGGGTCGAGTGCCGAAGTCGGCTCGTCGAAGAGCATGACGGCCKGCTGCATGCAAAGCGATCTGGCAATTGCGACGCGCTGCTGCTGGCCGCCCGAAAGCTGGATCGGGTATTTGTTGGCCTGTTCGGGAATGCGCACGCGTTCCAGKAATTTCAGCGCCGTCTGTCAGAACTTGCCGTTCTGGTTTTTCCATTCGCTCTTAGCTGGGATGGGTTGGATCGTGTCCCAGTGCTCGGCGATCTTGCCGTTCTGAACCCGGAACAGGTCGTAGAACGATGTTGGCTTGTCAGCGAATGTGCCTTCGCTGACGGTCAGGACGAAATCGCCCTTGCCCAGAACCTGGTGGACTTTCTCGTATTTCATTGAAATACCKGCATCGGCCATCGCCTTCAGAGCGGCTCCCAGCCCCGTCAGTCCATCTCCGATCTGCGGATTGTGCTGAACATAGTTGTCTCCGTCAAAATAACCGGCGAGTTTCTCCATGCGGCCGTTGACGAGAATGTCATCGACAAAACCAGACACCACCGTCTTGTTGACCAC
>NZ_JARWLB010000139.1:0-1271 GCF_047445835.1 Rhizobium sp. BR 317
TTGTCTAAGCACAGTATCGAGATTTCGGGACTAGCGGGCACGTCTGCCGGCGCGATTCTTGCGGCGCTCGCCTGCGCCGGCTACGACGCCGAGGAGATTTTTTCCGATAAGACGGGTGCGAATATTCTCGATCGACTTGACCTGGATMCTGACAATCTTGATGCAGGTCAGATTAAGCAGCCMGCGAAAACGCCTGCCAAGCTTTTTGGCGATGATGCGTGGTTCAGGCTGAGATTAATCCGGTTTCTGCTCGCTCGAATTTGGATGCTGAAGGTGGTTGGCTTMACCGTCCTCGCGATCGCCGTCATCGGTCTCTGGCTGTTTMCGCAACCGGCACTGGCTCTTCTCCTCGCAACACTGTTAATAGCGACGGGAGCAGCAATCTTTTTTATGAGAGGCGTCGTATCTCTCGATAACGTCAAGACCGGCCTCGACCAGTTGCTGTCGGTCAAACATCATGGCTCGCGCCGCGGCAGACCTGTGACGTTCAAGGACCTCGCGGAGGCGGGCCGTCTACCCTTGAAGATCGTGGCCKCAAACATCACTAGGCAAGAGCTGACGGTATTCTCCGCCGAAACTAGCCCAGACGTGGCCGTCTCGGATGCGGTCTGTGCATCAATCGCCATCCCAGGAGTCTTCAAGCCACGACGGATCGACGGAAACTGGTTTATGGACGGAGGGCTCGTTTCCAATCTCCCGGCCTGGACATTCGACGACGAGCGTTCTACCGATMGCGATGCCCTAACGGCGGCCATMGAGATCAGTGTCGGCGGCGTGAAAAGGCCGCCCCAATTAGCATGGACGATCGGATCCGCCATCAGAACAATGATCTTCGGGTCGGGAATTMTCAACAAACGCGGTGTCGATCGCCTAACTTCGGAGCGTCTGGTCGTCGATCTCGGCCTTCTCGACTTCGACATCKGTCGAACGCGCGCCGTGGAGATTGTTCAGAAGACTGAGACCTTCTGCGATGGAAGTCTCATTGCCCGCATGATCGAATTGCCGCGAAGCATCAACKATACGTGCGACGCGGTCTCATTGAAGTGCCACGAATTTATCGAAGCCGCATTTGCCGCAGCCGCGTCCCCCGATCGGCAATTTACAACGCGCATCGCCATCGCAATCCCGATCGGGCCACGGAATCGCACCGTCCGGCTTGAATTCAGTTCCGGATATGCCGACCTGTMCGACGAGAGGATTTGTCTACCTCTMGAACGCTCATTGATCGGAGACGCTTGGAGGCAGAATGAGACACTTTACGTATCGAAGAG
>NZ_JARWLB010000140.1:0-1231 GCF_047445835.1 Rhizobium sp. BR 317
CTGTTACGTTGGCCGGTTTGATAGTATGCCGAAAAGAAGGGTGCACATTCATCAAAGTTCGATGAGACATAGTCGATAAGCTTCACGATTTGGCTACGGTATTGGCCAGAATTACCAAGCAAGCAGTCAACCAACGTGACGTTCAACACAAATTTCTGGCGAAAATCATCGTCACGCATGGCCGCGATGACTTCGGTCGGGTTATCRATCTGAAATTCAGGATCCGGAGTCTTGAAGCTCCGGATCTGGATGAGAAACTTATTGTCTGAGGGCGAAAGCCGGCCACGATGGAACAAAGAAGTATATTGATAGTACGTGTMGTCCAGGAATCCTTCGARCACCAGAAACCTTACAAGCTCGCTATTTTCACCGAAAGCGTCGAATAACTCTTCGATGTCTCCCGAATTTGCGCKAACCAGCTCGTTGAATTTTGCCGTGCGTAAAGCAGCGATTTTCAGTMTAAGTTCTCTAACGCTTCTGGCTGCAGTGGCTCTGAAATCGGCAGACTTGCGCTCGATCAGCGCCTTTCGATCTCTGTATGTGAGAACTTCACTTACCGAACTCTGAAACCCTTTGACGTTGACATTCTGGCGGTTGTTGTAATTTACGTTTAGCACTGTGATATGGTCCTGCTCGATGATCTCCTCGAAATCTGGATGCGCCGTCAGGCCAGAGAATGGGACGCTTTCACCGCTCGGTCTCGTTACCGATGTGTAACCTTGCGGAAGTTTCGCGATCAGAGCCATAGCGTAGATCTTACGAAGCTCTTCGAGATCGCTCGGTACAAGCCTTTCAGCATCGCTGATTTGATTTTCTAATTGAGAAATTTGTGCTTTGTATTGGGCCTGAGCACTTATCACATATGAATCGTGGCGGCTGAGGATCTCAGCTAGTTTTCCCTTTTCGCGATGTAGATTTTCGAAATCGCTCGGCAGTACATTCTTATAAATCAGGATGGCAAGTAGTTTGTTTGTATCGAGAATGTTCTCGCCGTCAGTTTCCAAATTTGTAACATAGACGGTGTATTCATTGAAAATATTATGGATCAATCTCAGGTCGCTAAGATAGCGAGACACCTCACGAAGAAACTGCCTGTCTAGCCGTTCATCCAAGGACAATCGCTGCCCCTGTTCGATTACCTTGTCGATGGAGTTTGAGCTATTGATGATCGGAATAACGGGAACAATAAATTCGAAAAACTTGGTTCTATCCGTGTTTACAAACATATTAT
>NZ_JARWLB010000141.1:0-1214 GCF_047445835.1 Rhizobium sp. BR 317
CTCGGAAGGTGTGAAGGCGGTCTCATCGAAGGGTTCTGTATATCCAACGATAAAGGCCGGCTCGAAATGGGTGAACCCGAGGGTTGCCGCGCTCTCCAGTGCGGCCTCTCTGCTATGCCCGTCGTACGGCGCGCCGGACACGGAGATCACCCGTTCAGCCATGCATTCCTCCCTTAGCAAAGAACGGCGCAAAGGCCGTTCCGAAGGGCAAAGTGTTAAAAACGCTTCATCCGGACAAGCGAATTCCATCGGTCAATGCATGAATGCATCTCAACAAATGCATCATTTGCGTTAAATTTCCTCATGGAATATAGAGGAAGGGCGTCCTCCAGCGTACTGAATGTCTCAAGTAAGAAAGGTGGCGAGGCACGCATAAACGGGGAGGAGGGGTGATGAGCGCGTTGGAGTTTCCTTCGCTGCGATCGCTACAGGTGTTGGAAGCTGTCGCACGTCTTGGATCTTTTGGAAAAGCCGCCGAGGAACTGAGCATCAGCCCCTCGGCCGTGAGCCATCAAATGGCCGCGCTGGATTCGGAGCTCGGAATTGCTTTATTTCATCGCTCCGGGCGTTCAATCATGCTGACTGACGCGGGAAGGGCTTACGCTGAAGAGATCAGCGCCTCCTTTCGAAGGATCGAGAGCGCCACGCGCAATTTCACGAAGAAGGGCAAAAGTGACATTCTGAATATCCATTCGGTTGTCAGTCTCGCTTCGCAGTGGCTCATGCCTCGCCTCGCCCGGTTTAGCGCCCGCTATCCGGAGATCGATCTTCGACTGCACGCTTCTGGTGACCCGGCCGAGCTCAGGACCGGCAACGTCGATATAGACATCCGCTACGGAACGCAGCCCGTGGAGGTTGGCATCGCCGTCGAGCCCTTCCCGCCCGAGCCAATAGTGGTCCTGTGCGCCCCATCGTTGGTCGAGGGCGCAAACGGAATACGCTCACCGCAGGATCTCGCCAGATTTCCGCTCATCCACTCCGAAGTGAACCTCTATCGCTGGCAGGATTGGGCCGACTACCACGGTGTGAGGCTCAACATGGATCGGGGGCTGCGTTTCGATAGATCTTTCATGTCCATCAATGCGGCCGCGGATGGACTTGGCGTTTGCCTGGAAAGCCTCATACTCGTCCGGCAAGATCTGAAAAGCGGGAGGCTCGTTGCGCCGTTTGGCCTGGAAGGCCCCAGCATCAATTGCCATAGTCTCGTGTACTTA
>NZ_JARWLB010000142.1:0-1205 GCF_047445835.1 Rhizobium sp. BR 317
ACATCACGCAGAAGGGCCAGGACATGATCGGCGATTTCCGCACCGATGCGCTTCACGAGGCGCTCGGCCGCGCACCGATTGAGGACGACATGCTGATGGCCTTGCTCGTGCTCGCCTTCTCCGGCCAAAACGTCCGTGTCGACTCGGGCGCCAACGACCATGTGTTCGGGCCTAAGCGCCTGCAACGCCACGCCGCCCGGCTCTTCTCCGAAGATGGGAGGCTGTCGTTCGACATGGAGACGGTTCGCGTCGCCGCCCGCTCCATCCTGGTCGAGGTGCTGTCGTGCCGGCGCAATATCTCGAACAGTGGTGTGGTCTCGCGCATCGCCGGCGAGGYGATCGGCGCCGACGGCTTCCTGCCGAACATGGGCACCGAGGATTTTCTCCTGTGCCTCTCGCGTCAGGCGCTCGAGGCCGCGGCAAAGGAGGTGAATGTGCTTCCCCGTGCCCGGGTCCGCGAAACACGCGCAGCGCTCGTCGATCATTTCAAGCAAGTCCAGTTCGTGCATCCGGCCGCGTTTTTCTCACCTKATGCGAAGGACGTCGCCGACCTGATCAAGCATGCCGACACTCTCGACAATGATCGTGATGACGACCCGGCCGTGAGCTCGAATGCAGCTGGGGATCCTTCGGAGGCTACGGTTGCTGATMTGGATGCCGAGCAGTTCGAAGAGCCGGCAGAGGGATCCGAGAACACAGACGCGGACGAAACCGCCTACGGSATCGCGGCGGAATAGCCGCGTTTCCATCCATCTCCACCGATCCCGCCGCCGGTCATCACCGGCGGCGCTTTCGTTTTCACAATCCGCAAAACCTGAAGGAGAAAGCGCATGTCTGCGTCCTTGATTTATGACCTCGCCCMAATTGGCTCCATCGTCGCCTGGTCGGACGGCACGCCGCGCCCGCCGGAACGCCACAAGCTGGCGGTCTGGGAAGCCCGCAACAGCAAGGGTCGGCTGATCCGCAAGCAGGAAAAGCGTGGCGCCGTCACCCTTCATGAGGGCGATTTCGGTGGCGGCGGCGTAATCGCCATCCGCATCCACCGGACATTCTCGCTCGACAGCGAGCTGGCCTTCAAGGTCATCGAGCGGCCCGTGCTGGGATCCGTCCGTGTCTTCGACCGCGCCGGTGCAAATGCGGAGCTCGTCCATCTGGCGGCCAATCGGCAGGCAGCCGAGGAATGGCTGACCCGGCATGGCTATCCC
>NZ_JARWLB010000143.1:0-1179 GCF_047445835.1 Rhizobium sp. BR 317
AAATGGCAAAGAGTAAGAGTAAGTTTTAGCGCAATAAGCCGCACGTTAACATCGGCACGATCGGCCACGTTGACCACGGCAAGACGTCTCTGACGGCAGCGATCACGAAGTTCTTCGGTGAGTTCAAGGCGTATGACCAGATCGACGCGGCACCGGAAGAAAAGGCACGCGGCATCACGATTTCGACGGCGCACGTTGAATATGAGACGCCTGCTCGTCACTACGCGCACGTCGACTGCCCCGGCCACGCTGACTATGTGAAGAACATGATCACGGGTGCTGCGCAGATGGACGGCGCGATCCTGGTTTGCTCGGCTGCTGACGGCCCGATGCCGCAGACGCGCGAACACATCCTGCTCGCCCGCCAGGTTGGCGTTCCGGCGATCGTTGTGTTCCTGAACAAGGTCGACCAGGTTGACGACGCCGAGCTTCTGGAGCTCGTCGAGCTTGAAGTTCGCGAACTTCTGTCATCCTACGACTTCCCGGGCGACGACATTCCGGTTGTCAAGGGTTCGGCCCTTGCTGCTCTGGAAGACAGCGACAAGAAGATCGGCGAAGACGCGATCCGCGAGCTGATGGCAGCGGTTGACGCCTACATCCCGACGCCTGAGCGTCCGATCGACCAGCCGTTCCTGATGCCGATCGAAGACGTGTTCTCGATCTCCGGCCGTGGTACGGTTGTGACGGGCCGCGTCGAGCGTGGCATTGTCAAGGTTGGTGAAGAAGTCGAAATCGTCGGCATTCGTCCGACGTCGAAGACGACGGTTACCGGCGTTGAAATGTTCCGTAAGCTGCTCGATCAGGGCCAGGCTGGCGACAACATCGGCGCGCTGATCCGCGGTGTGAACCGTGACGGCGTCGAGCGTGGCCAGATCCTTTGCAAGCCGGGCACTGTAAAGCCGCACAAGAAGTTCAAGGCCGAAGCCTACATCCTGACGAAGGAAGAAGGCGGCCGTCATACGCCGTTCTTCACGAACTACCGTCCGCAGTTCTACTTCCGCACGACGGACGTGACGGGTATCGTGACGCTTCCGGAAGGCACGGAAATGGTTATGCCTGGCGACAACATCACGGTTGACGTCGAGCTGATCGTTCCGATCGCGATGGAAGAAAAGCTGCGCTTCGCGATCCGCGAAGGCGGCCGTACCGTCGGCGCCGGCATCGTCGCTAGCATCGTCG
>NZ_JARWLB010000144.1:0-1173 GCF_047445835.1 Rhizobium sp. BR 317
GTTCGTACCCTTCACCTCGTTGTTCGACATGCTCTGTGCTTGCGCACCGCTCACGAAGACGAGTCCGGCCAGGCAGCCGGCGGCTGCGAATATTTTTGTAATGTGCATTGAGAAATCCCCTGCCCTTAAAGCTGTGCTGTCCAGTCGAAATCCCGGACATAGAGGCCGATCGGATTGAGGCGGATGGTCGCCTCGTCCTGCGGCGCGGTGAGWGTCACCGTTGCGATTCCGCGAAACCGGCGCGTGCCGATTTCCTTGCCCTTGCGGTCGCGTTCGTATTCGGTCCAGTCGATCTGATAGGTCTGGTTCGACAGCGCCACGATGTTGTTCACCTCGATGGCGACGGTCGACGATTTCGCCTGTTCGAACGGCGAGTTACCGCGGAACCAGGCGTTGATCTTCTCGGTCGAGGGATCCGATGTTCGAAGGAGAGCGTAGGTTCGATCGATATACTGCTTCTGCACCACTGCATCCGGCGTGATCGAACGGAAGCTGGTGACAAAATTCCCGAGCGTCGCGCGCACCACCCGAACGTCGGCATATTCGATCTGTTGAGGATAGCCTGATGTCACCGCGGTCCCGAGTTTGTCGACCTCGACGATATAGGGAACCAGCTTGACCTGGGTGCTCAGATACATCGCATATCCAAAGCCGATCACGGCCATGGTCAAACCKAGAATGCCGACGATGCGCCATGCGGCGGCGGACCGAACGTAGGAACCGTATCGCTCGTTCCATTCCTGGCGCGCKGCAAGATAGGGGTTTTCGGGGGCGCGGTTCGCTGCCATCGATCGATCACTTTCTKATTGCGGTTAGTCTTTGCGTTCGGGAGGCGGTTTTAGCCCGCTATGCCCGCTGCGCGCCTGGTCGAGCTTGGCGTTAGCKAGACCGAGGATCGACCCGGCATAGGCGCCGGGAGAACCGATGGCCTTTTCCTTTGCAGCMGAGCCGGTCGCTTTTCCCGCGGACCCGATTCCTGCACCGAAACCACGAAGAGCCGCACCCGCAACGGATGACCCAGCAGCGCGAGCGGCCTGGGCAGCCGCAAAGCCTGCACCGGCCGCGCCKGTCGCGAGGAATCCTGCGCCCGTGGCGAACGATGCCGCCTGGCCGCCGTGCCTGATCGCCTCCATTCCGCCCGAAACGGACGCTCCTTGAACAACACCTTGAATG
>NZ_JARWLB010000145.1:0-1162 GCF_047445835.1 Rhizobium sp. BR 317
GTTGTGGCCATCATGGAATCCATGAAGATGGAACAATCAATTCTCGCAGAGGAAGACGGCGTCGTGACAAAAATCAATGTCGCGAGAAACGGATTTATMGAGGTGGGCGACGACCTGATKGGGATCGATTGAGATGACAGACCTGACGTTCGAGACAACGGCCATCGACGACCGACCCCAGGAAACGCACTCCTGACCCTCGAGACCGTCGTGGATGAAGGGTGGATAGACTACAACGGTCACATGACCGAATKGCAATACTACAAGCTTCTCGCTGACGCCGGCGAGAATTTTCTCCGTGCGATGGGCTTCAGCGAAGAGTATCGCCTGAGAGGCTTCAGCTTCTTTTCTGTGGAAGGTCACCTTCGAAATCTAAAAGAGTGCCGGCTCGGAACGCCGATCCGCATCTTCACCGAAACCATCGGCGTCGATGACCTTAGGCTGCACATTTATCAGTACGTGATMAACGAGGCCCGCGATATCGTGCTCGCCACCGGCGAACATATGATGATTCATGTCGACACGGTCAGACGTCGCGCCGTCCCCGTGGACGACTATATGAAGGGCTGCCTGCAGAGGGCGCTGGTGAAATGGCGGCCGCTTAAAATGCCAAAAGGACTGCACGCATCCATCACTGCTGCAGTTTGACCAGCTCAATAGTAAGCGTCGCCGCCACCTGGGACAGCCAAGCAGCTCTTGGAAACTGTGTGGTGCCGTAGAAGGCCGCGAGATCACGCCATTCTATTGCTGGGCCATGCGAGATGCTCTTGAAGGTAGTGTGCAACGAGACTGCAACGCTGGTTCGACCCGCCACCAATAGCAGCGTGTGACCCATCTCGCGGCGGAAATGGGGCGGACAATCTTCAGGGACGTGGAAGGTGGCCCATCATCTGGCCACCTTGTCAGTCGCCTTGAGTAAAGACGTACCACCGCAGGTCCGGCAACTGAACGCGTCATCCAACTTCGGCAAGGTGGCTTCCTCTTTTTCTCGGCGCGATCTCCCCAGCACCAGCTCAAATTGCGAGATTATCAAAATGCCGAGGCGGCTGTCGGCAGGAACGCTTCTTTCGCGAGTGGCGTCCTACGCGAATGCAAAGGCGAAACCAAAAAAATTCGTATTTTGAATAATTAATGTTTTCTGAGCGTCTGAACGATGTATGGT
>NZ_JARWLB010000146.1:0-1151 GCF_047445835.1 Rhizobium sp. BR 317
GCGCAAAGGTCGGCCCTTGAGTGAGAACGAAGGCGAAGAAGCCAATGAACATGATCCGCCGAACAAGCTCCGCGAACCAGCTATCGAGCGATGCAGCCTGAAGCGCCAGCCAGACGGCGGCAATGCCCACCTCAATGGTCGCCAGGATCCAGAAAAGAGATTTTGCAGCATCCATGATGGTGGTTTCCCACCCCTTCGCGGCGGTCGAKACCTGATTTTCCAGTTCGGTCAGGACTTGTCCMTGTTGGGCGAAGGCTGGCGCTGCAAAGACGAGGCAAAGGAAGCCTGCGATCAGGAGTGACCGTTCAAGATTAGATCTCACCATCTTKGACGCATCTCCTGGCCATCCTTGATCCGCGGCAGTTCTTTGTTCGAGCCGAAGAATTTCTCCCTGACGGCGCGTCGTTCTTCAGTGAGCGGGGGCTTCGTGGTGTCTCTGGATTTGACGATCAGCACCGTCGCCGCAGATGAAACAGCGGCAACAACCACAAGGAGGGCGATGACGACGGCGCGGTTCACCAGCGGGGCTCCATCTTCTGACCTGCCGGGATGGTCTTGACTTCGGCATTGAAGAACTTTTCTCGCCGGGCCTGCGCGAGGTCCTTGTCGGTMTGCTCGGTCTGAAGCCAAGTACCCATCATGGTCATCTGCTGAGAGACGAGACCGCGAAGTTTCTGCATCTGCGCCACCTGTTGCGCCGCGATCTCGTGYCCKACCTGCAGGGCCTTCATCTGCCCATCGGCCGTCTCGGACATMKACCGAAGCGAGGACATCGTGCCTTCCTCGCTGTCGAACTGGTCGGCCGTCAGGCTCGCGGCCTTCAGTGTGCTGGCGATCGTGTCCCGATTGGTATCCGACCACGTCTGGTAGCTCGAGGAGAAGCTCTCGGCGTTCGGGAGGTTGGTCCGGAGGCTTGAATAGCTCTGGAAGCGCCKCTGCAGCACGTMGTCTGCATTGCCCATCGAAAACGAAATGCTCTGGCCCTGGTMGACGATGCTGCGCAACTGATTGAGATCGCTTTCKACCTGCCCCCACATATGCGACGGAAGGGTCGCCGTGTTCTGCAGCAGGTTCTGGTAGATGTTGAGCTGCGTTTCGATCTGTTGCGCGAGCTGGCTGATCTGGGTGAGCTGGTTCTGGATTTGCTCGCC
>NZ_JARWLB010000147.1:0-1134 GCF_047445835.1 Rhizobium sp. BR 317
GAACAACACCTTGAATGATGCTTGGCACATACATGGCGATGATAAAGACCACGACTGAAATGCCGGCAATGGCCAAGGTCGTGACGAATTGATCGGAGGACGCAGTCGGAGCAGTCGCCAGGCCTTGGAGGACTTGGGATCCGATCTTGGCGATCATCACGAGCGCCATCAATTTCATCCCGACTCCAAATGCATAGACTAGGTATCGGATCGCGAAATCCTTGGTATAGGATGAGCCTCCCAGCCCGAGCATGATCATGCCGGCGAGCAGCCCGACATACATCTCGACCATGACCGATACAAAAATCGCTKCCACAAGTGAGAAAGAGATGACGACAATCGCCATCGCCAGCACAGCTGCGACAGCCAGCGCATTGTCCTCAAACACGCCGAACTGTGCTTGTTGTGACATCTGCGAAGCGACCCGAATGCCGGCGTCGAAGACCTCGGCCGGCGACGCCGATCCGCCACCGGCGCCGATCTGGAAAAGGCTGTCGACAACGGCTCGGGCAAAAGAAGGCCCTTGGGTCAGGACGAACGCAAAAAAGCCGATGAACATGATGCGCCGGACAAGCTCGGCAAACCAGCTTTCAAGCGATGCTGCTTGGATTGCTAGCCAGACAGCAGCAATGCCAATCTCGATGGTGGCGAGAATCCAAAAGAGGGATTTTGCCGCGTCCATGATGGTGGTTTCCCATCCTTTCGCGGCGGTCGAAACCTGATTTTCTAGTTCGGTCAGGACTTGTCCCTGTTGCGCGAAGGCGGGAGCTGCAAAGACGAGGCAAAGGAGGCCTGCGATCAGGAACGATTGTTCAAGGGTACGCTTCACCATCTCGGGCGTATCTCCTGGCCGTCCGTTATCGGCGGCAGCTCCTTGCTCGAGCCAAAGAACCTCTCCCTGACGGCGCGTTGTTCTTCAGCGAGCGCAGGTTTACTGGATTCCCTGGAATTAACGATCAGTACMGTCGCCGCAGACGAAACAGCTGCAACAAGCACAAGKACGGCAATAACAACAGCTCGGCTCACCAGCGGGGCTCCATCTTTTGACCTTCGGGGATGCTCTTCACCTCAGCATTGAAGAACTTCTCTCGGCGGGCCTGTGCCAAGTCCTTGTCGGTCTGCTCAGTCTGAAGC
>NZ_JARWLB010000148.1:0-1128 GCF_047445835.1 Rhizobium sp. BR 317
TCAACATAGTGGCCCGAAGGGGAGGCGGGACCGACTGCTCCCCGCTCCTCCACACTGTCTGAAGCGCCCTTGCACGTAAACGCAGATGAAACAGATGGCGAGATAGATTGAGGCGAACAGGAGAGKACCGAGGGTGGCKAAATCGAATGTGATATGGTTCAGAAAGCCGGGCAAGCCCKACAGAAGKAACGATCGAGAACGCCGGCAACAAAAGTCACCCCGACCGGGACCGCGCCGCCTGCGCAAACCACTGGCAGCAATCCTCTCTGCAATACTCATCGCCGGCGCAGGATGGCTTGCCTATGGAGGGTCCGGCGACCTGTCGGGTGTCTTTGCTGTTGCCAAGACACCGACATCAGATTCCCTATCTGGCGCGTTTTCGTTCTGCGGCGGCGATCACMATGTGAACTGCKTCGTCGACGGCGATACGTTCTGGATCCAGGGCGAGAAAATCCGCATCGCGGATATCGACACACCGGAGCTCAGCCCGCCGCGCTGCGAGGCGGAAAGGATCAAGGGCGAGGCCGCGAAAGCACGCCTGCTCTCGCTGCTCAATGGCGGCAAGTTCTCACTTTCGGCCGGCCTGCGTGACGAAGATAAGTATGGCCGCAAGCTTCGAACAGTCACGCGGGCAGGGCGCTCGCTCGGGAGTGCCTTGATTGACGAGGGCCTCGCCAGGCGCTGGGATGGTGCCAGACACGGATGGTGCGGCTGAGGAACCGCGAKAGGATCGTCAGCGGATGGCCGAAACCGCCCGGCGGGTTCGGGGAGCGAGAGCGAGTAGAGCCGTGCGCCGAAKGCGTCTCGCCCAAGCCTGTCACGGGTTTTCCGACATCATCACCGACGTGAATCAATCCATGCCGACCGATTCATAAGTGTCGTTGGACGCGATTCCCGAGATCGGAGATTCTGGTCTCATGATCTCGCAGCCCTACCATCTCTATGTCGAACGCTCGGATGCCTCGAAGAACATGGCCCGCTATTATGCCATGTCGATCGAACCGAACCTGTTCGGCGATATCTGCCTGCTCCGCAAATGGGGCCGCATCGGAAGCAAAGGGCAGATCATGGTCCATCATTTCGGTCGGGAAGAAGAAGCGGTCCGACTGTTCCTCGATCTGCTCCGCC
>NZ_JARWLB010000149.1:0-1081 GCF_047445835.1 Rhizobium sp. BR 317
GAGAGCCGCATCCGTGTCGCAATGAAGAAGTTCGGCAATATGATCGAGGTCGATGCGTCCGCGSTCGTTSAGSACGACSGCCAAGGCATCSGCKGCSGAGGTGATGAYSGGCGKRGMAGGGGGCGCGATSACKCGTTCYGAGAARATSGGMCCRGGCYTKGCSGTRTCGGTTTCGAGGTCATARTMCTCGATGGAGGCGACCAGCCAGCARTCCGGATCRTCGCKRAAKGGCWGRAGGTTCGGCTGGCGATGGTTCTCACGAACCTCGCCCGTCGTCTCATCCTCGATGATCKAGACAGTGGTGTGGTTKATCGGGCCGAAATCGCGCACGAAGTTCGACCAGGCGATGCGCAGCCGTACCTGCAGCTCGCGCCACGGCCGGTCCAGTTCCTGGGCTTTCAGGACGTCGCGCACGGCATCACGGATCGGGATCAGTTTGCGAATGATCCGGACATGCTTTTCCGAAATTCCCTCGCCGCTGCGGGCCTTGCGCACGTGAACCGGAACAGGCYCGCMGTCGACAACCTGCATGAGACCATGTCTGACGTCGACAAAATAGCTGCCTTCGCGCACCTTGGCATTGTCGGGACTGAGATCGACGATCTCGGCAAGCTCATCCTCCAGATCAATGTCAATGGCGGTCGGCTCGCCGTCATAAAGGCCTTCCGGAAGAAGCGCGATGGCTGCTGTCAGCGCCGCGTCGAGCCCCTCGCCAGCACGTGACCGGCACGTATAGGTCTCCCCGAAGGGGCCGGAGGTCAGGGCATGATCGCCKAGCACGAACTCCGGATGCTGCGCGAACCACCTGTTCACGCGGATCGCCCCCTCGTCCTCGGCAGCCGGCCGGACCCCTTCCAGGTCGAGCCACGAAAGGTCGCCTTCCGGTTCACCTGCGTTGCGCTTGCGGAAGAAGAGGATATCGACCACGACGTCGGTCCCTGCGTCACGCCGAAAACTGCCTTCGGGCAGTCGGATCGCGGCGATCAGGTCTGCGGACTTGGCAATGTGTTCGCGTGCGGTGCCCTCTGCCTTGTCCATYGTGCCGGCGCTGGTGACGAAGGCGGCCAGGGCACCGCACGCG
>NZ_JARWLB010000150.1:0-1071 GCF_047445835.1 Rhizobium sp. BR 317
TCTCATAGGTGGTGGCAAAGTTGCTGAGAGTGGAGAACGCTTCTTCCTGCGCATCGAGCACGACGACATAGGTGCGCTGACCGTTCGTCTCGTTGATCTGTTTGAAATTCATGGCAATGACCTCGCTATCCCTATGCGGGTTGTGAACGAATGGCCGCGCGGACCCCGGTTTTAGAACTGCAGCGGAGCGGGAAGGTTCCTGGAAAACGGCAGCGTGATTTTCGTTTGTTCCCCGCTGATTTTTCTCTTTTCGGGAACCAAGCGAGGGGCCGGTGGTTGAGAATGGGAGTTTACCGACAGCAAGGAGGAAGCCATGGTCACGCATCCCACGCCGCCATTTCCGTCGCAGCAGCAGCCGATGCTCGTTTAGGAGGCTGTTATGAGTAGGACCATTGATCTATCCGACTTTTCCGACGAGGAACTGACTTCCCTGATCGAAGAAGCAACGACCTTGCGACGCACGAGGCGCGAAAGCCGTGATCGTGAGCTTGCAAGTGGGGCTGATGGCTCGAAGGGACAGGATGTCAGGGACCCAGACCATGGCGCCATTACGACGCCGACGCCGCGCGACGTCAAGGAAGAAGGTTCGGCCCACGGGGCGCCAGGGAAAGCCTCTGGCGCCTGACCGACGGCGGGAAATCGCAAGCGTATCGCAGTCTTGATGTCACCAGGCACACCAGGCAGTGATGGTGTCACACCCTGATGCCTGGTTTCGGACTTCGGCTATTTCACGATTTCGATAATCTTAYGCGTTTGTGGGTTCACGATAACACGCTTCTTGTTGACGATCGTATAGGCGTAGTCGTTGTTGCTGGGAATGGTGTGTAYTTCCACCGAACTCGGCAACTCGCTGCCGACGACGATATCGCCGTCATAGGTGACGGATGGAACCTCTTGTTCCGTCACATAGGTCCTGACTTCTCCGGGAATAACCACCGTCGTGCTGCTTTGAGCAAAAGCTGTCCCGGATGCGAAGAGTGCCGCGCTCACGGCAACGAGAATCCTTTTCATCATAACCTCCGTTGATCCAATGGAATTCCCTAACTGTCGCCGGCCGCGAAGGTTCCTGAG
>NZ_JARWLB010000151.1:0-1068 GCF_047445835.1 Rhizobium sp. BR 317
GCCTTCGATAAACGCGAGAACGGCCGGTTCCCTGGCGGAGCCGGCTGTTTTCGTGTCGCCGACGGGGCCAATCGGGAACGGAAATCAGGCAGGTGGCACGCCCGTCGCGGCCCGTTCAGCTTGTCGGGTCTGCAGGAGCCGCCGGCAGATGCAACGGCTCCGCCGTCCTCCACTGAAGTTCCGGCCGTTCCGGTGCATCGGCCGGCTGATCTGCTCCTGCATTCTGCCCTCCGCAACGGGCCGCGATAGGCGCKGCCTCAAAACGGAGGCTGAAGATGAGCAATAGGGAGAAACAGCGGGTCGATCTTTATACCCGTATCACGGACAAAATCGTAGAGGATCTGGCGAAGGGCGTGCGGCCGTGGATGAAGCCATGGAACTGCGAGAATACGACTGGCCGTATTACTCGGCCGCTGCGTCATAACGGGCAGCCCTATTCGGGCGTCAACGTGGTGCTTCTCTGGTCGGAGGGCAACGCACGGGGGTATGCGTCATCCACGTGGATGACGTTCAAGCAGGCCCTCGAACTGGGTGCCGCCGTCCGCAAGGGCGAGACGGGTGCCACGGTCGTTTTCGCCAGCCGTTTCACTAAGTCGGAGACCGACGGAAATGGCGGCGAGGTCKAGCGGGAAATCCCTTTCCTGAAGGCGTACAGTGTCTTCAACGTCGAGCAGAWCGACGGGCTTCCCGACCAATATCGTCACAAGCCGGCTCCGGTTCTCGATCCGGTCGAGCGCATCGAGCATGCCGACCGGTTCTTTCGCAACACCGGTGCCGTGATCCGCCATGGTGGCAACCAGGCCTTCTTCGCGCCGGCCGCCGATCTCATCCAGATGCCGCCGTTTGAGAGCTTCAAGGACGCGGCAAGCTACTATGCGACCTTGAGCCATGAAGTCACGCATTGGACGGCGCCGGCGCATCGCCTCGGTCGCGACCTCAGCCGCTATGCCAAGGACAAGACCGAGCGGGCGCGTGAGGAACTGATCGCGGAACTCGGCAGCTGCTTCCTGTGCGCCGATCTCGGTATTGCTCCMGAGCTCGAACCACGTCCAGATCACGCCTCCTACC
>NZ_JARWLB010000152.1:0-1061 GCF_047445835.1 Rhizobium sp. BR 317
TCGTCAGGGAGATGAGCCAGTTGGAGCCAATKATGGCGGCGGCAGAGCGCGAGGCAGGTCTCGCGYTTGGGCGGCCGGAGTGCTTTGTTGAAGTCTATGCCGAAAACGCGCGACATGTAGAAACGCAGTGCCTTGCTGATCGACATGGAAATGTTGTMGTTCTCTCCACAAGAGACTGCACCCTGCAGCGTCGACAACAGAAGCTTGTCGAGGAAGCGCCGGCACCGTTTCTGAGCGGCGACCAGCTTGATCAGCTAAAGCGGGCTTCGGTCGGTATCCTGGAGGAGGTTGGCTACTGCGGGGCGGCCACGTGCGAATTCMTCGTGACGGAAAAGGGGGGCATCTACTTCCTCGAAGTGAATACCCGCGTCCAGGTCGAACACCMTGTGACGGAAGAAGTGACCGGCGTAGATATCATCCGCGAGATGTTCGATATCGCGGAAGGGAAGCCGCTGGAACTCAAGGACACGGTGATCCGGGGCCATTCCATTGAGTTCCGGATCAACGCGGAAGATCCATGGGCCGACTTCCGTCCGGTGCCGGKCAAGATTAAACGGATGCAGCTACCGGGGGGGCCYGGCGTGCGATTGGATTTTGGCTACGGCGAAGGCGACACCATCCCACCGTACTACGACTCGCTTGTCGGCAAGCTGATCGTGAGCGGCCGAGACCGAAAGCAGGCGATCGAGCGAGCTGCACGAGCGCTGGACGAGCTCTCGCTCGTAGGCATTAAAACCGTGGTGCCCCTGCATCGCGCGATCATCAAGCGACCAGAGTTCGCGGCCGACAGCGTTGAGGCCTTCCGAATCTATACCCGCTGGATTGATGTCGAAATGCCAAAGCTGTCCGAGGAAGCGGCAGCGTTGCAAGCCGCACCCTCGGTGGCGGCAGAGGATGCCGGTGAAATCTCACCTTTGGCGCCGGCACACGACGCTAACGAAGCCCCAAGCTACCGGGTAAGCATCAAGGCGCCGCTTTCAGGCGTCGTCATGGAGCTTTGCGTCAAGGAGGGCGACAAGATCTCGCGAGGTGATGTTGTGGCCATCATGGAATCCATGAAG
>NZ_JARWLB010000153.1:0-1049 GCF_047445835.1 Rhizobium sp. BR 317
GCACTCTGCCAGGCGATTTTCGATGACTGCCGCGCAGATAGCGAGTTTGGTGTACCAGTGGAAGCCGTTACACAGGCAGATAACGGTGTGACGGTCACACTCGCGGATAAGAGGACATTCCGCGCGCTTACATGCGTGCTGACGCTACCGACCAAAGTCTATGMGGATATTMGTTTTGACCCACMACTCCCATTCGAGAAGCAAGCCTTCATCGAGCATGCTGAGATGGCGGACGGTGCCGAACTTTACGTCCATGTGCGCCAGAACCTTGGTAACACATTCACTTTCTGCGATGATCCMAACCCGTTTAACGCTGTGCAAACTTACGCTTATAACGACGAGCTCGGAACGATCCTCAAGATCACGATTGGTCGGCAATCGCTGATCGATCTCGAAGACTTCGACGCGATTGCTGCCGAAATCCGTAAAATCCATGGTGACGTTGAGGTTCTTGAAGCGCTGCCCTACAATTGGGCGAAGGATGAATACGCGCGGACGAGCTACCCAGCGATGAGAAAAGGTTGGTTTTCCAAATATAAAGACATGGCCAAACCAGAGGGCCGTCTATTCTTTGCTGGCTCAGCCACTGCGGACGGATGGCACGAGTATATAGATGGTGCGATCGAGAGCGGGATTCGTGTAGGCCGGGAAATTCGGCACTTTATGAGACCGGCTGCTTAGTATTTGAACCCGGGCTCCGTACATTACTGAGCCCGGGCTTTAAAGCGCGAGCGAAGGAAACAGCATTCGATGCTATCCCTTCTGCCTCGGCCTCTTAAAAGGATAGTTATTTCCCTGCTTCAATCGCCGCGAAAATCTCAGTGGCGATMTTCTTCGCCTTGCCGTTGAACGGCAGCGATTTAACGGCCGCCAAGTTTACCGGTTCTCCAGCAACGATCGCGCCAATCATGCCCATCGAAAAGTGAGGGGTGCACTGGTAAATGTAGACGCCAGGCACCTCAATCTTGATTGAAATTTCCTGATTAATCTTGCCGCTCCATGTAGCGGCCCCGTCGGGAATGGCATTTTTAATCGACACGCTATTGTGC
>NZ_JARWLB010000154.1:0-1048 GCF_047445835.1 Rhizobium sp. BR 317
TCGTTGTCGTATCCGAGTTCTCTCAGGCGCTCGACGCGCCTTCGGTGCGGCCGGGTGGCTCCGAGCGGGCCGATGCAAAAGGCTGATGAACCGAGAGCCGCGGCTAGGGCAGGCGCCTCCTGGTCGAGATCGTGATGCAGGAACAGGACKGTCGAATAACCATCGATATTCCCGACAATGTTTCGCCCGGCATTCCCCGGTTCGCTGACGATCACGTCGACATCCGACGCCGCTGTGGCCAGGGAGAGGTCGGTAACCTCGATCATCGATTTGCCTCTTTGTTGGAGGTTGTCGTATTTCGGGACCGGTCATGCGACATCGCGCAGGCCGCCGATCAATTCGTCAAGCKGAGGCGGGCGATGCGGCCTTCGACCGGGCTTGTGCTGCGGGGATGGGCAACGGCGCGTTTCGACAGCGAGTCAGCGCACCGCCCCCTTTGTCAGAGCGTCTCATATGCTAGCTCGTTAAACATACCCCATTTTGGGCGCGGTTAAAGCCCACTCTGCAACGGACAGAAGCCCAGCAAATACMGGCTCCCACGGACCGTTCTTACTATTCCCTCGTCCAGACGGTAACCGGCCCGAAAACGCTGGACCGTTACCGGAAAGCTCTCTTCCAGATGGCAGATATTACTTGCCGAAAGGAATCATCACCACGGCTAGGTCAGCATTGAGCCGGCGGAAACGAGGCGTTCTCACTGTTTCGGTTCGTATACTGATCGGCTATATCCGCTTTATTAGCAGAGTCCCAGAGCGCGGAGCYGCCGTTTACACCAAGAACCCGCCCGGTAACGCAGTTTGCTTCATCTAACAACAGGAATGTKATCGTAGCGGGTAGAGCTCTTTGCCCCACCGGAATCGCTGATCGACATGGATCCCGGCCGAAGGCAACACATCCGAGACAACGGTTCCAGGCTACTCTAATGCCGCCGCTACCAGTCGTTGAAAGATCCTTTGAAACATTTACTGCGCTAGGCGGCCGTGAAAGGATTGGAAGGTAGTCGTCCTTCTCATTCATCCTGTCGACACCGGGAACACCCCCAGTGAGC
>NZ_JARWLB010000155.1:0-1011 GCF_047445835.1 Rhizobium sp. BR 317
GTGACATGATGATCGCGTTGAATTGTTGGGTGATCGCTGTGTCGATCTGGTTCGCCTGTGTCAGTGGATCATACTTGCCGTCGAAAACGGTGATCTCGACCTCGCCCGATTTGACGGCGGGATGGTTCTGGATTTCCGTCGACCAAGCCTTCATGTACTCGCCGGACTCACCGAACGAGAGAGCCGCGATCCGAATTTTGTCCTGCGCGAAGGCGAAGTTCCCGCCAGCCAACGTCGCTACGGCGATTGCCATACCCACACCCGCATTGAGCAGGTTCCTCCTAGACATCTGCATTTCATATTCTCCTCTGGTTTAWGATACGTCCGGACGCGACACGCTGGGCCGGACATTGTCGCCGGCCTTCCCCGGCGGCAATTTCGGGATTGGTCTTATTTGCGGATTTGGTCGGCGATKACCGCGACCACGATGATCGTGCCCTTGAGGACCTGCTGGTAGTATGAAGACACGCCCATGAGGTCCATGCCGTTGTTGATCGTGCCGATGATGAGCGCGCCGATCAGTGTGCCGAGCAGCGATCCGCGGCCGCCCGCAAGGCTCGTCCCGCCGATCACGACGGCGGCKATCGCATCGAGTTCATAACCGATGCCCGCTTGCGGCAGCGCAGCGGTAGTGCGAGCCGTCAGGACAAGCCCCGCAAGACCAGCCAGGAGGCCCGAGATCACATAGGTCGCACCGACGATCACCTTGGTGGAAATGCCGCTCGTGCGAGCCGCCTTCTCGTTGCCGCCAACTGCGTACACATAACGGCCGAAAGTCGTATAGTTTAGAACGGTCCATCCAATCAGGAAGACGACGAACAGGATGACGATCGGTACCGGGATATACATGATCTGCCCGGAGCCAATCCACTTGAAGGGATCCGACAGATTCGGGATGGGGCGTCCTTCCGAAAAGATCAAGGTGAGCCCGCGGGCCACGCTCAACATGCCAAGCGTCACTACGAACGGCGGGACCTTGAGCGCGGCAACAAGCACTCCGCTCACCAAGCC
>NZ_JARWLB010000156.1:0-1002 GCF_047445835.1 Rhizobium sp. BR 317
GTTAAGGAATACCTCGCCATCGCGGAAAGCGACGGTACCGTAATTGCCGGCGGTCGCGTAGACAATCGGCCTGGATACTTCGTTGAGCCGACGGTCGTTCGCGACATTACGGATKGCTCTCGGCTGGTTKACGAGGAGCAATTCGGACCGGTGGTGCCGCTCATTTCCTTCACGGACGATGACGACGCCATCCGCCGCGCTAATGCGAGCCTCTTCGGCCTCKGTGCGTCGATTTGGAGCAGCAACCTTACGCGCGCGCGCGCACTCGCGATGAAACTGGAAGTGGKGAATGTTTGGATCAACCAGCACCAGGCACTCGCGGCKGATATCCCCTTTCCGGGGGCTAAAGAGTCGGGGAGTGGCGTCGAAGCAGGCCCCGAAGGCTTTCTGGAATTCACACGCGTACAAATCCTCAACGTAGCCTGATTGCATCATAGTTAAACTAGGAGACAACAAATGATAGAGAAGACATATGATGCAATCGTMGTAGGTGCCGGATTTTCCGGTCTCGTCGCAGCACGGGAACTTAAGGCGCAGGGCAAGTCGGTATTGATCATTGAAGCGCGTCAGCGGCTTGGTGGCCGGACGCATGTGGTTGAGTTCCTCGGTCGCCCCGTTGAAATCGGCGGCGCGGGCGTCCATTGGTGCCAACCGCACGTTTTCGCTKAGATGCAGCGCTACGGTTTTGGTTTCAAAGAAGCACCATTGGCGGACCTTGACAAGGCCTATATGGTACTCGCGGACGGCCAGATAATCGACGTTCCGCCTGCAACTTTTGATTCCGAATATATCACTGCCTTTGAAAAGTTTTGCGGCCGCTCAAGAGAGCTATTCCCGCGGCCCTACTCGCCCCTGGACAATCAAGAGGTTGCCCGTCTTGATGGTGTATCAGCTCGTGAGCATCTTGAATMCCTCGGCTTGAACGAATTGCAGCTAGCTTCGATGAATGCGGAACTGACGCTCTACGGCGGCGCACCGACCACCGAACTAAGCTATCCGAGC
>NZ_JARWLB010000157.1:0-1002 GCF_047445835.1 Rhizobium sp. BR 317
CTCTAACGCCATAGCTKACATACCGCCCGCTTGCAGCGGCGGTGAAATCGCTGTCGACGGCCGGAACCCGGGTCAAGTTTGAGTGGGTGAGGTCAGCGGACCCGCCGATCATTTCCGGAAGCAGCTCCGTCAGCGCTTCCAGTGCGATCTGGCTTGCCTTACGCGTTGCCACTGATTGCGGCTTGTCGAGCAGCTTTGCCTTGGCGGCGTTKACCGCTTCCTCATATCGCGCTGGCAATGAGCCGGCGGTGCGGCGTTCAAACTCACTTCTGACATCTGCGCCCGCTGCTTCGAGCCGCGCTTGCCAGTCCTTGCGCGCCTTGGCGCCCTTCGCGCCGACTTCGCGCCAAGTTTTGAGGATTGGAGCAGGAATCTCGAAAGTGTCCGCCGTCCAGCCATAGACTGCCTTCGTCGCGGCGGCTTCGCTGGCGCCGAGCGGTGCACCATGTACGGAGCTTGTTCCTGCCCTTGACGGAGAGCCGTATCCGATGATGGTTTTCAGGGCTATKAGGGATGGTCTGGATCCTTCCGTCTTCGCCTGCGAGATCGCCGCGTCGATCGCATCCGGATCATGACCGTCAACGCGCTGCGTGTGCCATCCGTAGGCGTCGAACCTCGCGAGCACATCTTCCGAAAACGCGATTGCGGTCGAGCCGTCGATGGTGATGGAGTTGTCGTCGTAAAGGACGATCAACTTKCCGAGCTGCAGGTGGCCGGCCAGCGAAGCAGCTTCCTGACCAACACCTTCCATGAGACACCCATCTCCACAGAAAACGTAGGTCCGGTGATCGACAAGCGCTGCGCCAAATTYGGTTGATAGGCGCCGCTCCGCGATAGCCATTCCGACAGCCGACGCGATCCCCTGTCCGAGCGGCCCGGTGGTCGTCTCGACGCCAGCGGTGTGCCCGTATTCGGGATGACCTGGCGTTTTGGAGCCCCATTGGCGGAAGTTGCKAACCTGCTMAATCGTCATGTCTTCGTACCCGGTGAGGTGCAGAAGGC
>NZ_JARWLB010000158.1:0-997 GCF_047445835.1 Rhizobium sp. BR 317
GGCTTTAATGTGCTCGTGCCACGAGACTGTTGCGCCGACCGGGCGCAGTCGCCACATGAGGCAAATCTCTACGACATGGGACAAAAATACGCCGATGTAACCGATGCTGCCGATGTTTTGAGGTGGCTGGAATCCCTGTCGTCGTCTGGATAGATCGCCGGCGTGACGCCTAGCGAACAGCGCGCTMTCTGAAAATTCCTACTCCGAATAAAACGATATTGGATGAAGCTGCAGGGTGTATGATTAGACAACAACAAGAGGCGCCGTGCACGCTATGAACGCACTTCGAAGAGCGTTCGGGAACGCAGAAAAATTGGGTGGAACATGATTGAAATCAAACAAGTGAGCAAAGTGTATGGGGCTGGCGCAGGCGCCTATACGGCGTTGGATGGCGTATCTTTAACGATCCGCGAGAACGAGTTMTTCACACTACTCGGCCCGTCGGGTTGTGGGAAGACGACACTGCTCCGTATGATCGCMGGTTTTGACTTCGTTACGACCGGTAGCCTAGTGCTCGACGGTGAGAACCTGATCGGAAAACCGCCGTATCTTCGCCCCGTGAACACCGTCTTTCAGTCATACGCCCTTTTTCCGCACATGACCTGTGCGCAGAATATTGCCTTCGGCTTGCGCATGCTGCGCAAGCCGAAGGATGAAATCGCCCGAACCGTCGCGGAAATGCTGGAGCTAGTCCAGATGACTCGCATGGCCGACCGGCTAACGAACCAGTTATCCGGTGGCCAGCAGCAACGCATTGCTCTTGCCCGTGCGCTTGCTCCCCATCCGAAGGTGCTGCTGCTGGACGAGCCATTGTCCGCGCTTGACTTCAAGCTACGTAAGGAAATGCAGATCGAACTGAAACGCCTGCAAACGCAAACGGGCATCACCTTCGTTTTCGTTACCCATGATCAGGAAGAGGCGCTGACCATGTCGGACCGTATTGCGGTAATGAGCGCCGGTAAGGTACGGCAAATCGGCCGCCCGCGAGAGATATACG
>NZ_JARWLB010000159.1:0-992 GCF_047445835.1 Rhizobium sp. BR 317
AATTCTCACTCTCGTTCAGCGCCAGCAGGAAGACGACAGCGTCATCGCCTCGGTMGGGGGCTTTGACCTCGTCTATTCCGGCGAGCGGTTCGGCAGGGACGATGGGTATCGCTACACGACCCTTCTCCAACGCACTGGAGCCGATTACGAAATCGATCTGCCGGTGACCGTGACGCCGCTTGGCGCTACCTCCMGCCTCKAGCACGCGCTCGACGGTTTTGACGAGGAGCAGGAACGCTATCGCCATCGCCTTCATGACGCCCAGCGGCGTCTCGCCTCCTACCGCTCGCGCGAGGGCGGCCTGTTTGCATTTTCCGAAGAACTCGCCGAGCAGCGCCGGCAACTACGAGACGTCGATCAGGCATTGGCAGCCGTGGCACGCGAGGAGGGTTTGGCCCACTCGGAAGCGGCCTGAGGTCTGACGCCATTTGCCTGACCTCCATCCGCGGATTTTGGAAGCGCTGCAGCATTCACATAGCTGCAGTGCACAAAAAGTGTTTTCMAAGTGGTCAAAATTCGAGCATAGTGCACACAGCTGATGCACATGGCGGCTTTCCTCCCAGTTCCGCCGCAGCAGCTGTTCCCCTCTGGAGGTTTATTGACCTTCACACTTCATGGGCCGCGGTTTCCGCTGGCCCATTTTTTATCTCCCATCTATCCCGATCGACATCCAGTCGCTTGCAAGCCGATGCGTTTTTGCAGGCCGGMGGCGTCAGCCGCCGAAATGAGAAGCAGGCAAGGGAGAAAAGGAGGAAGAGGGAGATGAACCGGTCGCAGAGCAGTCGGCTGGTCGCCGCTTCCGCTCAACCGCCGCCTCCGCATCCCGGCCACTCGCCCTTCGCAGGGCTGTCAGCCCCGCTCGTCCTTCGCGGCAGCAATGCTCGGCCGCAGTTGCACCCGGCCGCCTGCTCCGCGGTCCGGGAAGTGTCTTMGAAAAGAATGAAGACGCGAGAAGGGCAGGCAAAGGGCCGTGTCCAATCCCCGAGAAGGAG
>NZ_JARWLB010000160.1:0-989 GCF_047445835.1 Rhizobium sp. BR 317
CGTCAATATGGCAAAGCATGCCGACTTGCCGTGGGACAACGTGTTCTCCTGCGAGCTTTTCCAGCACTACAAGCCCGATCCTGAGACCTACCTCGGGGTCTGCAAACTCCTTTATCTGGAGCCCGGGGCCGTCATGATGTGCGCTGCCCACAACTACGATCTTGCCGCCGCGCGCAGCCTTGGCCTTAAAACCGCATTCATCGCACGACCCACCGAATACGGCGAGGGCCAGACGACCGACCTCACAGCCGAGCAGCGCTGGGATTACGTCGCMGACGATCTCGAAGACCTCGCCCGACAACTCGGATGCTAGAAGAGAGAAAGACAATGCAGACATACAAGATGTTCATCGACGGCAAGTGGGAAGACGCTGCCAACGGAGATACGTTCGAGACGAAGAACCCTTTCAACGGGCAGACCTGGGCCGCTATTCCGAAGGGCGGCAGGGAAGATGCGGAACGAGCAGTCGAGGCTGCGCACMGCGCCTTCACGAGTGGTCCGTGGCCGAAGCTCACCGCGAGCGCCCGCGGACACCTTCTTCGGCGTCTTGGCGATCTGATCGCCGAGAATGCGGAGCATCTCGCGACGATCGAGGTTACGGACAACGGCAAGCTCATCAACGAGATGCTGTTTCAGCTCAAATACATCCCGCAGTGGTACTACTACTTCGGCGGGCTGGCGGACAAGATCGAAGGAGCGGTCATCCCGATCGATAAGGCGGACACCTTCAACTTCACTCGTAATGAGCCGCTCGGCGTCTGCGTCGGGATTACGCCGTGGAACTCCCCTCTCCTGCTGCTCGCCTACAAGCTGGCACCGGCACTCGCCGCAGGGAACACATTCGTGGCAAAGCCCTCGGAGTTCACGTCTGCTTCGACCCTTGAGTTMGCAAAGCTCGTCGAGCAGGCTGGCTTTCCCGCGGGCGTCTTCAACGTCGTTACAGGGTTCGGCGCAGATGTCGGCGAGACGCTGACGACCCACAAGTACGT
>NZ_JARWLB010000161.1:0-982 GCF_047445835.1 Rhizobium sp. BR 317
CTTAAAGGGCTTCGCGTCGGCAGCTGACAAGGTTGGCTATTGGTTCTCGAAACTCGGTCTGGCGCAGGTTGCCTCCACACTCAGGGTGGATTTCTAATGTATTTTCAACTGCGCAAGCTCATCCTTTGGCCGCGACACGATGCCGAACCTCGCATTGTCGAGTTTCATCCGGGAGTCGTGAACGTCATCAGCGGCGCCTCGAAAACCGGCAAGTCCGCTGTGATCCCCATTATCGATTACTGCCTTGCATCCGATAAGTGCGCCATTCCCGTCGGAGTMATCCGAGAAAACTGTGGTTGGTTTGGCGTTCTTATCGATACGGTCGAAGGGCAGAAGCTGCTCGCGCGTCGAGAACCCGGCGATAAGCAGAGCACCAGCGACATGGTGATGATCGAGGCGGCCGAGATCGAGATTCCGAGGCGGATCGAGGACAAAGGCACTACAACTCAAGTCGTTAAAGCCACGCTTAACCGGCTTGCGGGGCTGACCAACCTCGATTTCGAACCGGAGGCAGATTCGAACTTCAAGTCTCGGCCGAGCTTCCGCGACCTTATGGCTTTCACCTTCCAGCCGCAAAATATYGTGGCCAATCCAGACGTGATGTTTTTCAAGGCCGACACGACCGAGCATCGTGAGAAKCTCAAGACCATCTTTCCCTACATCCTGCAGGCAGTGACAGCGGACGTCCTGCAGGCCCGGTCTGAGCTGGACCGCTTAACTCGCATCTTGCGCCGACGCGAKAACGATCTGAGGGCTCTGGTGTCCGCCGCCAACGCATGGCGAATGGAGGCACAATCATGGCTTCGGCAGGCCGTMGAATTCGGTCTGTTGCAGCCTGATCAGATCATCCCGACTGACTGGTCGGAAATCGTMGATTTGCTCCGCAGCGTCGTTGAGGCCAACGGGGACGCCGCACATCCAACACTTGCAGGTGTAGACACTGCGCTTGATCGGCTTCAAGCGCTGCGAGCCGAGGAGACCT
>NZ_JARWLB010000162.1:0-978 GCF_047445835.1 Rhizobium sp. BR 317
GTCTCTGAACGTAGCGTGAGAACAGGCCTTCGAAGACGATGACCTCGTCGAATTCCTTTCCTTTTGCCTTGTGAATGGTCATCACAGTGACACCCTGCTMGGGACGGGTKGTCGCCGCGAATTGGTCCTCAACGACGGCGGCCGCCAGCAAGGCGCGAGCGTTGTTGTAGCTGCCATGAGTGCGCCATGCCTCCGCGAGCTTCGATTCAATCCGCGCGCCGCGTGTTAGAAGCCGCAAATGGCGGGCTTCCTTCGCGAGCGCCTTGAATTCATCCCGGTCGTTCGCGTCGAGCTGCGCGCGCACCGCGCGCCAATCTGACCAAGGATCCCCCGTCAGTTKGATCGCTTCAATGTTMGCCAGGAGGCTTCGAACGCCCGRACCGATACCGCGCGCGCCGAGCCCGTTGAAACCCCGAGCACGGACGGCCCGGGCAATGTCTTTGTACCGGCCTGCCTTTCGGATTGCCGTCGCGGAAGCCTCTTCTGAGCGGCCTAGTTCGAATGCARCCAAGCCCTCCAGTATGGCGGCGGCATGGTCTTGATCGCTTGGACGCGGCTCCATTAGGAGAGCAATCAGGTCTGCAGCAAGCATGGGGCCTTCGGCCGCGACCAGAATGTCGACCGGATAGGCAGGAAGGCCGTGGGCTGCCTCGGCCATGTAATGGAAGACGCTTGCCGCCAGGGCGTTCGCTGGCACGAGGACTGCGAGGGACCAATCGGGATTCCGGCGCAGCCGCGCGACGGTTCTGAGGATTTCCTGTTTGAGCGGGCGGAGGCTTCGGCCGCGATATCGCGAGACGKAAACGCCTGCATAGGCTGCAGCCGTATATTCACCKGCAATAATGTCATTGGCAAATTGTGCGATCGCCGTGCCRGGACTGCGATTGTTTTCGCTGGCAAAATCAAAGGGCGTTGGGTTAAACGCGGCGATGAATTCATCGAACCGGCGCGGGTGCGCGCCCTTGAAGTCATATATCC
>NZ_JARWLB010000163.1:0-977 GCF_047445835.1 Rhizobium sp. BR 317
CATATAGGCGCTTGGCCGCGACGCAGACCTGACCGGCATTGAGAAACGCCGCCATGACCAATCGCGGAACCATCTGGTCAATGTCTACATCGTCCAGGACGATTGCCGCATCATTCCCACCGAGTTCTAGTGTCACTCGCTTCAGGGTGCMTGCAGCGCTAGCCATTACCTTCTTGCCMGTTGCTGTAGACCCGGTGAACGAGACCTTTGCGACATCCGCGTGGGCGGTGAGGGTGGCACCAAGATCGTTCCGGTCACAGATCACGTTGAAGACGCCAGGGGGAAAGATACCTTCCGCCAGTCGTCCCAGTTCAAGCGAGGTCAGCGGCGTCGTCGGCGCGGGTTTCAAAATAACGGTGTTACCAGTGATGAGCGCAGCACCGAACTTGTTGCTCGCTAGAAGCATTGGRAAGTTCCATGGTGTCACACACGCAACCACACCTAACGGAACACGGTGCAGTTCATATTCGCCTCTTGCATGGTCGCGTTTCTCGGGCGCTGCCTCGTATGTCGCGAAATAGCGGATGCCACGAATCGTCGCCCCGACCTCATACGTCGCCTCCGGCAGGGGCTTACCCTGCTCGCGCGTAAGAAGCCGCGCAAAATCGTCGGCCTCTTGCTCCAACCTGTCGGCGAGCCGAAGTAAGCAGGCGCGGCGAGTCTCTAGAGGCGTTGCTGCCCAGTCAGGAAAGGCGTCCTTTGCCGCCCTGACAGCGTCCTCAAGTTGTGTAGCGCTGGCATAGGGCGCMGTGGTGAATATTTCGGCAGTTGAGGGATCGATGACTGGCATTTCTCCCGCACMCGTCATCAGACGGCCGCCAATCAGCATTTTATATTTCGTCATCCGTATATCCTCCTGTTTAACTAATCGCGCGCGTTGTCTCATAGAAGCCGGCGCTGCTTCAGGGGCGTCCGATCGATGGTCGTTAKGCAATGGACCTAACGCGCTGTCGCCAAGATTGCCAGGCATGTCACCT
>NZ_JARWLB010000164.1:0-974 GCF_047445835.1 Rhizobium sp. BR 317
GTATATCGGAAGGACCATGAGGGGCAGATATACATAAGTCATGCCGAGCATAATGGCCGTCTCGGTATAGAGGATTTGAATTGGTGAACTGACTATCCGAAGATCGACGAGCAGCGTGTTTATTACGCCTTCGTTKCGTATCAGTTGCATKATCGCGAAGGTGCGGATCAGCATGTTGGTCCAGAATGGCAACATKATTAGCGTCAACCAGAAATCGCGCCGATGCGGCGGCCKCGTAGCGATAAAATAGGCTGCGGGAAATCCGAACAGGAATGTGAGGACCGCGGTCAGGAACGACAGCTTTATTGATCGCCAAAATACCACKAGGTGTTCTGTCGCCCAATTGACTTCATCGGTGAAGAAATCGCGTTTGGCGACGACGTTGACCCAACTTTCAGTAGAGAATGTCCAGTCGATACCACMGTACTCTCCCGGCGTTAGGAAGGAATAGACAGTGATTAGCGCKAGAGGGATGATCGCGGCGAGAAGCAGAATGACCATCGCAGGCGTCAGCAGAAGCGCTTGGGCTTTGGTTATTGTCGGTCGTTTGGGAGACGGCTGCATTGTCAATCTCCCAGGATCTGCGCCGCGCCATCACGCAGGCGGATGCCGATACGATCGCCCACCGGGATATCTGCCGGAAGGATGTCGGCATGCTGCGTCCGGACCACGAAATTTGCGCCTTCCCGCAGGCGKACATGATAAGCGGTGCCAGTTCMGAAATACACAATGTTGATCAATTCGCCCTCGAGATGACCATCTCCCGGCGAAACTATCTCGGCGTGCTCCGGCCGCACGGCCAGCGTGACAGGACCGACGCTCGTGCCGGCCTTTGGTGCTCGCGCACGCAATCGCACACCCGGCGCGAATTCAAGACAGGCCCCCCCTGCCTCAATGGCCGATAAATTAGCTGCAAGGAAATTAGTTTCACCGATAAAATCGGCTACGAAGCGATCGGCCGGCTGGTCGTATAT
>NZ_JARWLB010000165.1:0-972 GCF_047445835.1 Rhizobium sp. BR 317
CAGCGAGCCGCAGCCCTCGGATCCCACCTGAAGCAGGCGGCCGCTCGTGGAGTGCCGCTGCGCGGATCCGGCTCACACGCAACCGCCAGAGAGGCGGTCGCGGCATTGGGTATTACAGGGGCTGAGCTGGACGCAGGAGCCCTGCACACTGACGGGTGGATCAGGTTTCCAATACGTCCGGCTGGCACTCCGAAACGGCATTTTCGTCCGGGCGCGGCTTCGGCAGACGATAGGTGTGAAGCCAGGACGGACCGTGCGAATTGCGCAGGCGCCGCAACGTGCCCCCGTCGTCATATGGTGCGCCGCCCATCCAGACATGGTTGAGAACGCTCTTCCATCGCCGGCCGTGCTTGGCGGCATAAGCCTGGATCACCTGCACCTCGTCTTCAGTCAGCGGCGGCAGCTTTTCTCGCTTGGGCCGCGTTGTGGCGATCTTGCTTACTGGGGTCGGCGTTGCCTCCTTTTCGGCGATCAGCCTGCGKAGCTCCGCTACGCCTGCTTTCAAGCATTCAGCCCCCTCGAGATGATGGAACTKGATCCAGAACGCGGTCCGTTCCTGGGACGTGGGACCAATGCCCGCCCGTCGCTCGAGTTCGCCTATCGTGCTCATGAGCGTCCCTCTGCCATTGAGCCACCATCCCCGCCCTCTGCCGGTCGCGGAGGCGGCCGGTGGCGTGCCCGGAGAGCCGTGATGGCGGCGTCCTGTCGGGCAAGTTTGCGCGTAAGCGCATCGACCTCCGACTGGCGCTCGGCGGTCAGCGCCGCGAGATTGGCCCGATAGCGCTCAAGGAAAGCGCCACACGCCGGAGCCTTGCCGCGACGGCAGCCCGGCTGGCGTCGGCCGAGCAGCGGAATGAGCGCAGTCATTCGGCGCGTGATCTGGCGATCGACCAGATCCAGTTGATGTTGCGTCTGCCGCCGCGCCGCGTCCATGCGGGTGAGCTGTGCGGCGTGTTTTGCGGGGCCGGACAT
>NZ_JARWLB010000166.1:0-963 GCF_047445835.1 Rhizobium sp. BR 317
AGCTGCTGCCGAGCTCGATGCCGCCTACGAGCGCAACGTTCGTGCGCTCCAGGCGGTACAGCCCGTCGATCTCCGCCCGTCTGACATCACCGCTCGGTTGGGCACGCCCTGGATCCCAGCAGCCGATATCGTCGACTTCGTGCATGAGACGATGGGCGCCGAGATCAAAATCCACCACATGCCGGAACTCGGCTCGTGGACGGTTGAGGCTCGGCAGCTTGGTTGGACCGCCGCCGGCACATCGGAATGGGGAACCGACCGCCGGCACGCCGGCGAGCTGCTCGCCGATGCGCTGAACAGCCGCGTGCCGCAGATCTTTGACGTTTTCAAGGAGATGGACGGCGAGCGGCGGGTGCTGAACGTGGTCGACACGGAAGCCGCCCGCGACAAGCTGCAGAAAATCAAGACGGCGTTTCAGAACTGGGTCTGGACCGATCCGGATCGCACCGACCGCCTCGCCCGGGTCTACAACGACCGCTTCAACAATATCGCGCMGCGAAAGTTCGACGGTTCCCATCTCACACTTCCCGGCGCCTCTGGCGCCTTTGTTCTTTATGGGCATCAAAAGCGCKGCATCTGGCGGATCATCTCGTCGGGTTCCACCTACMTTGCGCACGCCGTCGGTGCTGGCAAGACGATGACGATGGCTGCCGCCATCATGGAACAGCGCCGCCTGGGACTCATTGCCAAGGCGATGCTGGTCGTGCCGGGCCATTGCCTCGCCCAGGCGGCGCGCGAGTTTCTGGCGCTCTATCCGAACGCCCGGATCCTCGTTGCCGACGAGACTAACTTCACCAAGGACAAACGGGCTCGCTTCCTCTCCCGCGCCGCCACCGCGACCTGGGATGCGATCATCATCACCCACTCGGCATTCCGGTTCATCGCCGTGCCATCGACATTTGAACAGCAGATGATCCAGGACKAGTTGCAGCTCTATGAKGACCTTCTGACCAAGGTCGATAG
>NZ_JARWLB010000167.1:0-957 GCF_047445835.1 Rhizobium sp. BR 317
GAACTGCGCGGTGTCGTAGTCGATCCGCACGAGCTTCGACGTCGCTGCCACCCCGATCGACTGAAGGCTAAGCGGTCGCAGTTGCATCGCGCGTCCGTGGATGCCCATCAAAATTTCCCGCTCCTTGTCGAATTTCGCAGCAAACAGCGGCAGGCCAGATGCTTTGCGCGTCGATGCCACCTCATCGAACGTCTGCCGGTGCAACAGCATTKGCAGCACGAGGAATGCCAGAGGAATCGGAACCTCGGCGGCACCGTCTTCCTGATAACCCAACGCGAATTGCCAAATCAGATAGGCGCCGATCGCGGGGTTCTGTACGATATCGAGTTCGTTGAGCCTGAGTGGTGATAAGGCCGTCATTCGCCGCCATCCTCCAGCAGCGTMACGTAATCGCCGTGCCAGCCAAGGACGCGGCGATCGGCAAGATCGTTGAAGCTCCCGTGGACGAAATGGCTGGGAACCGCTCGGCCCTCAAGAGGAGCGATGTGCTGAGCGCACTGACGATAGAGCAGCCTGCCCTGGACAGCAGCGGACTTTTCGCCGTGCAGGTCGGCGACATCGCCCTTCGTCATGCCGTGCTTCTTGACGAGATCCTCGTCCCAACCGTCCAGACTGCCGGAGAAAATCTCGCCGCGTTCTGCMCAATCCGCTTTGTCAGCTGAGGCGCGAAGGTAGTCGCTTACGGCGCGGAGGCGGTCCTCTTCGGTGGCCTCGATGAGTTCAAGCTGCCGCACAAAGACCGGGCGCGCCGCAGCGATGCCGGCGATCAAGCTGTCGTCGGGCGACTCGCTGAACGACGCGAGCAGACCGGGCAGGTTGTTCTGGCGAATGAAGGCGTGGAAATCGCGGCGAAACGCGTCAGCGTCGAGGATTGGCTTTTCGCCCTGCTGGATCAGTCGATCCATCGCCTGTTTGGCCTGACCGATACCGGAGCGGACGATGATGTCGATATTGGCC
>NZ_JARWLB010000168.1:0-955 GCF_047445835.1 Rhizobium sp. BR 317
GGCCAGAGGTCGAGCTCGGCCCTCGGGCGGCGAGCGAGCAAGGCGACGAAGAGCTCGCGAAGGCCTGGCCATGAAGGTGCAGCGCCGCCGGCGGKCAGTAGCGGAATTCTTTCGTGGAAGGTGTTCGACCAGAGATCGGAAAGCAGATGGATCGCTACACGATGCACCCACCATTGCGGCAAAAGGTTCAATTCCGCGCAGATTGCGAGACTCTCACGAAGTTGGGCGATTGCGTTGTCAAGAAGCGCACRCTCGCCGCGATCCAGTGCGAGAAGGAACATCGCGAAGGCGCCAAAAAACGTGTCTGTCAGCGCCAGATCCAGGCCTTCGAAGAGGAAGTCTTGGCCATCACGGTCMTCCGCATCGGCGGCCGGCTCGGCGAGGCGTTGCTGAAAGAGCGCAGAGATGGTTGCGTCCGAGCCTCGGCCGTCGAGACGGAAGGCGTAGACTCGTGCCCTCAACTCGGTGATGTCACGTCGCATCAAAAGCGCGAGTGCCTGCTCGATCGGGGAAAAATTCTCCTCGGCTGCAACGACCGTGAGTAGTGAATAGGCTCGAGCTGATAAATGCGCGAGGTGATAGCTTGCGGCTGCCATGACGAAATGGAAGTCGCGATCCGCCTCGGTGCGGTTGCCTTTCGCCATAACCGCTTCAAGCGCGGTTGCCGCCTGCTCAAATGCGATACGTGCTTGGTTTGGATCGCCGCCAAGTTCKAGCAGGCGCAGTCCCAGCCCAAGCAAGCCGTAGGCGTAACTATGGAGATCGAAGCTGAGCTGGGGCGAGAAGGCGGGGGCATMAGGAGGTAAAACACCGTCACGCCATATCATGGCGCGCGCCTGGCCTCGCGCGATGAGTCTGCCGCGAAAGCCGGTCGTTGCCGCGTCCGTGATKGCCGCTATGATTGCTTCAGGGCTGGTTGGCATCGGCAATTACCTGAGCGTATACGGCCCCAACG
>NZ_JARWLB010000169.1:0-954 GCF_047445835.1 Rhizobium sp. BR 317
ACCTATCCAAAGCCATGGGAACGCACCTATCTCTCGGCCGATTACTMCAATATCGATCCCGTGGTGACGCAGGCAAAACGAAAAGGCGATATCTTCTTCTGGACGGCGKACGATTKGAGACCGCGCGGCTCATCTGAGCTCAGAAAGTTTCGCAATGAATCGATCGAGCACGGAATCCGTTGCGGCATGACCATTCCMGTGGAAGGCAGCTACGGAACATCGATGATGCTGACCTTCGCATCCTCCGAAAGGAATGTGGAAGTGCCGGTCGCTTTCGACCCGAAAAAGGCGGTGCAATTGGTGATGATGATCCACTATCGCTTGAAGATKATCGGCGGCAAGACCACGCTCAATCCAAAGCAGGCGCTGTCGCCGCGTGAAATGGACTGCTTGATMTGGGCGGCAAAAGGAAAGAGTACGCTTACAACCGCCAATTTGGTCGGCATCGCTTTCCGGACTGTGCAGCACCATCTCGATAAGGCGCGTGGCAAGCTCGGCGCCKAGTCGGTGCCGCATCTTGTGGCGATCRCCAAGGATCGGGGTTTGCTGCCTCCCAGCTAGCTGACATCGTCATCGACCGGTACTTCCGGCACGAAGCCGAGTGCGTCGAGCATATCCGAAAGCGCGTCCTGCTGAGCTGCGGCCCTTGTTTGGCGCGCAAAATGCTCTTCCTGGAGCGTCTCCAGAACCGAACTGGCGATCGTAGGATCCTCGCTCGCGCGTATCCACTCCTCGTAGACGGCCTGATCGGCGGCAAGCAGACGGCGATGTTGGCGAATGGCGGCCACTGTCAGCGTCTCCAATTMCGCCTTGTCCATCAAATCGTATCGAGGTTTCCTCTGGTCTCCTMCGGCTTGCGAGGAACCCGCATCTTGCATTTCTTTTCCTTCCCAGATCGATGGATTGGCACGACTGCGCCGTATTCGCGCGCGCCTCTTGGCTCCTATGTCAGAC
>NZ_JARWLB010000170.1:0-932 GCF_047445835.1 Rhizobium sp. BR 317
AGAAYGACATGATGATCGTCGACTATGCGGTCGACAAAGCAATCCTCGTCTCCGGCGTCGGATGGCGGCAGCAGAAGATTACCATCCGGCGGGGAGGCTGAACCATGCGCAAGCACCTCGCCATCATCATCACCGCCGCCGCCATGCTTTCCAGCTGCCAGACGGCCGAGGACGGTCTCACGACCAATTCGGCACCCACCACTGTMACAGGTCCCGCCGCAAGTGCGATTGCCGGCGACATGGCAAGCCGGCTTGCCGAGCAGATCGGTCCCGCGGGCACGACGACCATCAAGATKGAGAAGGACGCTTCGGACTTCGCTACGGCGCTCGAGGCGGCGCTGAAAGGGTGGGGCTATACGGTCATCACCGACGGCAAGGCCGAGAAAGACGTCAAACCTGTCGAGCTTGCCTATTCGATCGACGGCGTGGATGGCCAGGTGCTTGCAAGGCTGTCGACGCCGTCCATCGCGCTGGGCAGGGCGTATACGGCAACGGCCGCAGGTGCTGTGCCGGCAAGCCCGCTCTCGATCATGCAGCGCAATTGAGGGGAGGCGAGCATGGTGCAATCTCTGCAGCTGGGCAGCTCGGGCCAGGCCGACGATCAGAAGGGTATGCGCCGTCTGAACCGTCTGCCAATCATCGTCGCCATCATCATCGTTGCGCTATTTGTCGGCGTCGTCGTCATCGGGCTTTCATGGCGCGGTCTCCCTTTCAATCGGAACAACGATCTGKACAGCGCCTCGAATGCTCCCGCAACCAACTTCGGCGACCAGCTCAAGCGTGGTGTCACCGACGGCATCATCGGCGATCCGGAACAACGCGAAGTGTTCCAGCCGACGCCCGCCGTCGAACAGAAAGTCGCGAAGGAAACCGCCGTTGTTGATCGCACACCCACCCAGCGAGAGGAGCGGCGCCCGAGACTTGAATCGGAG
>NZ_JARWLB010000171.1:0-912 GCF_047445835.1 Rhizobium sp. BR 317
CTCTTCACCCTCGCAGATGGAAGTGTTCATGAGTATGCTTGTCGAGATGGTCAGCATCAACAAGTCCTTTGGTGCGACCAAAGTCCTGTCGAATGTTCAATTTTCGCTTGAACGCGGCTCCGTCCACGCGTTGATGGGCGAGAACGGGGCGGGAAAATCCACGCTGATGCGAATTCTGGCCGGCGTCTATCAACAGACCGCTGGACGCATCCGTCTGCGAGGAGAAGAGGTGACCTTCCGGTCCCCCAAGGAAGCGCGTCTCGCCGGGGTGTCGACAGTGTTTCAGGAGTTCACCCTGATCCCCAATCTCACGGTCGCCGAAAACATGTTTCTTGGACACGAACCGCGGCGTGCCGATGGGTCGATAGACACCGCCGAGGTCGTCGAGCGATCCCGCAAGCTGCTTGCCGACGTTTTCCCTCAACTGGACGCGACGGCGATTGTGGAAACGCTGACGGTTGCCCAGCAGCAGGCAGTGGAAATCGCCAAAGGCCTGACATCCAATGCCGATGTCTTCATTTTCGATGAACCGACCGCGGCACTAAACTCAACGGACGTCGCTCATCTCTTCAAGGTCATCCGCGATCTGAAGGCGCAAAACAAGGCTGTCGTCTACATCTCGCATCGGATGAACGAGGTGTTCGAACTGTGCGACACCATCACCGTCATGAAGGACGGGGCTTGGGTAAAGACAGCCAKGGCAGAAGACTTTAATCTCCAAACGCTCGTGGCAACCATGGTTGGACGCGAACTTCAGAGTTTCTTTCCGCCGAGGGCACAGGCCATTGGATCGCCGATGCTCGTCGTGGCAGGGCTTCGTCTCAATGACCATGGCCCGCCAGTCGGTTTTTCCGTACGCACGGGCGAGATCATCGGGCTCGCCGGGCTGGAGGGCMAGGGGCAGCGTGAAAT
>NZ_JARWLB010000172.1:0-893 GCF_047445835.1 Rhizobium sp. BR 317
GCCCGGTGACGACATCCTGCTTTCCGTCATCACCGATGGGCGCCATGCCGCAATCGATCTCCGCCTGGTCGATGCGGACAATGACAACGAGCCGGACAACAAGCTCAACCTGCTCGTCCAGAATGCCTTCCGTATCTGGCAGGAGACCGCGCAAAGCACCTATCTCCGTCCGGACGGCAAGGCTTTCGATCTGCCGGGTGCGGCGCAAATGATCTTTTCCGATCTCGGCACCATCAATGTMGAGACGACCCGTGGCTTCTCGGCCTACCGCTGGATCAGGGACGAGCTGGTCAGGATGGGCGTTCCCGCTTCGGAAATCGCCTTCATGCAGGACTACAAGAAGACCGAGGCCAAGCAGCGGCTATTCGGCGACGTGCGCTCGGGCAAGGTCCGCTTTCTGATCGGCTCGTCGGAGACGATGGGAACGGGCGTGAATGTGCAGCTTCGCCTCAAGGCGTTGCACCATCTCGATGTCCCATKGTTGCCGTCAYAGATTGAACAGCGCGAGGGCCGGATCGTGCGGCAAGGCAATCAGCACGATGAAGTCGATATCTTCGCCTATGCCACGCAAGGCTYGCTCGATGCCAGCATGTGGCAGAACAACGAGCGCAAGGCCCGCTTCATTGCGGCAGCACTMTCCGGTGACACCTCGATCCGCCGGCTCGAGGATCTCGGCGAAGGGGCCGCCAATCAGTTTGCGATKGCTAAGGCCATTGCCTCCGGCKACGAGCGGTTAATGCGGAAGGCGGGTCTCGAGGCGGACATTGCCCGTCTTKAACGGCTGCGCGCCGCCCATGACGACGATCAGTATGCGGTGCGCCGGCAGATCCGTGACGCCGAACGCGATATAGAGATCTCGGAGCGGCGGGTTGCGGGGATCGGCAAGGACATCG
>NZ_JARWLB010000173.1:0-880 GCF_047445835.1 Rhizobium sp. BR 317
CGCCGACCCTGATCTCCGGCATCGACTTTGCCCTCCGGCATCGACTTTGCCGCCACCACTGCCGCCGGCGGCAGCATCGTGCTCGGATCATCCGGTGATTTGAACCTTGCCGCCTCGACCGGTCTTGCAACCTCGACCATGCTGTCGGCCGGCGATATCGACGCCAGTGCTGCCACSATCTCCGCCGACGCCGTTACCGCCCATGGCGATGTCACCCTTGCCGGCAGCAACAGCGTTGCTGTGACCGGCCAGCTTCTGAGCGCCGACGATGTCTTACTCTCCGGTCAGACCGTGCAGGTCGGCCAGGCCGTCACCGGCGTCGACTTTGCCGCCACCAGCCAATCGTCAAACGGCGCCATCGCGCTCGGATCCAGCGGCGATCTCGACATTGTTGCGGCCAGCGCCACCGCCGGCACGCTGATCGTCGCCGGTACCCTCGATGTGGCGGCAAGCGCCTTTACCGGCGGCAACATCACCAGCCACGGCACCGTTGCGCTCGGTTCGACCACCGGTCCTGGCGCGGTTGCCATCAACGGCCAGCTTCTCGGCGCCAGCGACGTCTCKATCACCGGTTCCGGCATCAGCGGCAATGTCATCGTCGCCGGTGTCGATTTTACTGCCACCAGCCAATCCGCCTCCGGTAACATGGTCCTCGGCCAGACGGGTGATCTGACGCTGCAGGCGACATCGGGCGACATTGCCGTCAACAGCCTGATGGCCGCCGGCAGCATCACCGCCAATACGGCAAACAATGTCAGCACCAATGCCGTCGCCCACGGCGACCTGACGGTGAATGCCGGCAATGCGATCACGCTCACAGGCCAGTCGCTTGCCACCMGCAACGCCACTCTGTCCGCCCGATCGATGACGATTGATACGC
>NZ_JARWLB010000174.1:0-855 GCF_047445835.1 Rhizobium sp. BR 317
CGGATGCGGCTCTCAATGCGCTTGGCGATACTATTTTCCGCGATCGCGCCGACGGCTCCTGGCAAACCTCCGATGCTTATCTCTCCGGGGCCGTGCGCACCAAACTTGCTGCCGCGGCAGCTGCGGCCGAGCTCGATCCCGCTTATGAGCGCAATGTCCGTGCGCTTCAGGCGGTGCAGCCGGCTGATCTCCGCCCGTCTGATATCACCGCCCGGCTGGGCGCACCCTGGATTCCGGCCGCTGATATCGTCGACTTCGTGCACGAGACGATGGGCGCCGAGATCAGGATCCATCACATGCCGGAACTCGGCTCTTKGACAGTCGAGGGGMGGCAACTTGGTTGGACGGCAGCCGGTACATCCGAATGGGGCACTGACCGCCGGCATGCCGGTGAGTTACTCGCCGATGCACTAAACAGCCGCGTGCCGCAGATTTTCGACGTGTTCAAGGACGCCGACGGTGAGCGGCGCGTTCTGAACGTCATCGACACCKAGGCCGCCCGCGACAAGCTCCAGAAGATCAAGCAAGCGTTCCAGAACTGGGTCTGGACCGATCCCGATCGCACCGACCGGCTGGCGCGGGTCTATAACGATCGCTTCAACAACATCGCCCCACGAAAATTCGACGGCTCGCACCTGAAACTTCCCGGCGCCTCTGGCGCCCTTGTTCTTTATGGGCACCAGAAGCGCGGCATCTGGCGCATCATCTCGTCGGGATCGACATATCTCGCCCACGCCGTCGGCGCCGGCAAGACGATGACCATGGCAGCCGCCATCATGGAACAGCGCCGGCTCGGTCTTATTGCCAAGGCGATGCTGGTCGTACCCGGCCATTGCCTGGCGCAGGCGGGGCGGG
>NZ_JARWLB010000175.1:0-853 GCF_047445835.1 Rhizobium sp. BR 317
GCCCCAGCCTCAATTGCCCTCGTCTCGTGTACTTACGGTCCAGGGCAAGAACGCCAAAGATCGCTCTGTTCAAACGTTGGATCGAAGAGACCCTGGCTGGCGACGCGGTTTCTGCGAGTGAGATCGACGTCGGCGGGAGGTGAGTTATGCGCAATCAGGGTMGGTGATGCGCGACTGGTGGATCAGACGCGCATCCCCGACGTCAGGCAGTGGTTTAGCCGAAGAATTTCCCGAGTTCGTTMGCTATGAATTCGGGAGCTTCTTCCGCAACCCAGTGACCCGAGCCCGGGATCAATCCGCCTCGAACGTCACTTGCCACCCGCTGCAGTGATTCCATCGTCTCCATGCCGCRGCCAAAACCACTGTCTCCGCCCAKGGCGAGGACCGGCATTTCGAGCTTGCCATCMCTCTCGAGGAATAACTCGTTGTCTTTGACGTCGGTTGKAAAGCCCCGATAATAGGCGAGAAGTGTGCGCAGGCCACCCGGTTTCAGGTAGGTACGGAAATACTCATTMTTGTCTTCCTGAGATAGCACGTTTGCCCGGCTGCCGTAATTGTCAAACAACCATTCCAGATAGATATGCTCGCGACCGCCGAACATCGCTTCCGGCAAATCCGGCGTCCTGAAGAAAGGGTGGTGCCAACGGCGGCCGCCTTGCGACATGTCCGCTCCATCGCCAGGAATGGTAACGTCCAGGATCGCGAGCTTGCTAACAGCCCCCCGGTGCTGCGCGGCCAGGGCAAACGCCACCGGGCCGCCCCAGTCGTGTCCCACAAGATTGAAGCGATCGATCTTCAGATGTTCAGAAAGAAGCTCCCACACGTCCTCGGCAATCGTTTTCTTGTMGTACCC
>NZ_JARWLB010000176.1:0-808 GCF_047445835.1 Rhizobium sp. BR 317
CCGAAATGTCGGCAACCCTCACGGTTCTTGGCCAGATTTCAGAAGCGCTGGGCGTCGAACCCGCCGAACTTGTGACCAAATCGAACTGATCTGCAAATCGCGCCCGTGGTCGACCAGATTTTCGGGCTTCGGAGGCGATGTGCATCGATTGGGACAGCTCGGCCATGAGATCGAGCATGGGTCAAGGCTTTACACTAGTGGCGGGCCGTATTATATATTCTCCACAAGGAGAATGATTATGGCCAGCACATCACACGCCTACACACCCGCCGAGGCGGCGGCTGTCAGCGAGATCGCTGTGAAGTCGGTGCACAATGCGATCGACAAGCGCATCATCGAGACTCATCTCGTTGGTAGCAGCGGTCGAGCACTCACCGATGAGGATCTGCTTCGGTTGAAGCTCTGGTACGGCGTCGGATCGATCTTGTCTGCCGAGCGCCGCAAGCGCCTATTCGATACGATCGACCAGAACCCCGATGCCGAAACTGTTAGGGCAGACGATTATCTCATTATCGACGTTGCGCGGGCACGAGAACAACTGGCTGCGCGGGCCGAGGCGCTTCGAGAAGCCGAACGAATGATTGAAAGCGTGAAAGGCGTCGTGGGCGGCGAGCCGGTTTTCAAGCGAACCCGTGTTCCTGTGCGAACGATTGCCGCGATGAAGACCCAGGGCGCAAGTACAGCGGAAATTGTCGAGGGCTATCCTTCGCTCACCGAGCGCATGGTGGAACTTGCCGAGATCTGGGTTGCGGCCCATCCCGCCAGAGGACGTCCGAGGAAGCTTTCAGAGCAGGGCCTGAAGGTGAAA
>NZ_JARWLB010000177.1:0-807 GCF_047445835.1 Rhizobium sp. BR 317
CGCCTGAATTCTCGTTTAAATTCGCCAACATCATGCCGGTTGATCATCCGCTCAACACGCGGATGACCGAGGCTTCCGACAAGATCAGCCAGCAGACAGACGGCCGCGTGAGCATTCAAGTGTTCCCCGCGAGCCAGCTCGGCACCGATGCTGATATGCTCAGCCAGCTTCGATCAGGTGGCCTGGACCTTCTTGCGCAGACAGGCCTCATCGCAGCGACACTMGTCCCGCCGGCGGCCATCACCGGTGTAGGATTTGCCTACCCCGACTACGCGCAGGTGTGGAAGTCGGTGGATGGTGAGCTCGGCCGGAGCATCCGGACGGCTTTTGAGAAGGTCAACCTGATCGCCTTCGAGAAGATGTGGGACAACGGCTTTCGGCAGACGACCTMGATCGGGAAACCGATCAAGTCGCCCGAGGACCTCAAGGGCTTCAAGATCCGCGTCCCTCCTGCGCCGCTCTGGACATCGCTTTTCAAGTCTCTCGGCGCCGCGCCGACGTCGATTCCATGGGGCGAAACTTATTCCGCACTCCAGACCCACGTCGCCGACGGTCTCGAAAACCCGCTCGCTGGCATTTACTTTGCCAAGATGTACGAGGTTCAAAAGTATCTCTCCCGGACCAACCATATGTGGGACGGCTTCTGGATTCTCGCCAATCGGGACAACTTCGAGATGCTGCCTKAGGACTTGCGTGACATTGTCGTCACCGAGATCAATCGGTCGGCTATCGTGCAACGCGCTGATGTCGAAAAGCTGAATTCCGAACTCCAGGCAGAGCTGACGAGCAAGGGTCTTGAATTTATCG
>NZ_JARWLB010000178.1:0-795 GCF_047445835.1 Rhizobium sp. BR 317
GTCGCAAATAGCCATCCGAAACACCAACGATATCGGCGACCTCTCCGGAGGTAAAGGAACGCAGGGATTTTTGAGCMATGGGAGGAAAGGCTCGTTCCCCTACAGCCCGCAACCTGGCAGACAGTGCTTCCGCGCGCTGTGTGATGTGCGCGGAAGTCGATGCTAGATTGATTTGTCTGTCAATCACGTTCACTTTGGCCCCAGTTTCAGACGGTTTCTCGGCGTAAGACGCGCTATTTCCGTCTCATGATAACGCACGATTCTGCGAGTCTCGCAAGAGAAATAGGGTTAACAAAACCTTAACGGGACTCCTTCCCTTCGCAACGCATTGCKGTCACTGGCCCACTTTCTMTTGCAAATTCAGATCTTTGGCGAGTTTGACGAGAACTCCKATMACGATGCGTTCTACTGTGAATCCTACAAGGTGCCACTGTAGACGCCACTCGTAATTCGAGCCGTTTCATCCCGCTCCACGATGATTTCGTCCTACGACTCACCTCAAACGACCTTGTAGGATCCTACAACTACCGCTCGATTCTGATCCGTGCTGATTTCCCCRCCGACCAACGACGACGGAGAAATTCATGCAGATTCTCGCGATTTCCCAGCCGCGAAATGTTTACGAAGCTCAGCTGCTCCACCGCCATCATCAACTACGTGCCCGCGTTTTCGCCGAGCGCCTTGGCTGGGAGGTCAAGGTCGTCGACGGCCAAGAGGCGGACGCCTTCGACGCTCTTCTACCGAGCTACATCCTCGCAATTTCCGACGATGGCACTGTGACCGGTTGCGCAAGGC
>NZ_JARWLB010000179.1:0-749 GCF_047445835.1 Rhizobium sp. BR 317
GCTCTATCGAGGGCAGTTTGCCCTCTTCGCCCGCAAACCGGCTCCGCTCGTCCACGCAGKACCGGACCCTGAAACGCCCGCCTTCCGCCGGTTCGGGATGACCGCACCGAAGGGCAAGCCGGCATGGGCCGGAGCCCGTTCGGACGACCTCGAAAGGAACGATCATGGCCAAGCCCGCACCCTCMTCTCGCCAATCCGCCCGCGTTGTGCAACTGCGCAAGGGCGCCACCATCGAAATGGTMCGGCTGMCATGCCCCGACGCCAGCCAGGCCCTAAAGATCGCCGAGAGTTTCGGCACCGCGGTCATCGACAGCGACGGCATCCGCGACCTGCATGAACGCCTCGTCATCGAGACCGCCGATGCGCTMGGAGACGGCCTGGGCGACAAGGCCATGCAGATTCATCTGCAGCGGATCGTCGGCGCMTTCGTCGGCTCGGCCCATGGCGCCGGGCAGTTCTATAGCCGCGCTGTCACCGAGGCGCGCGATGCCACGGCAAAGGCCGCCAACGATGCCCGCGACGAGGACCTCGACGGTCCGGTCGGCTATGACAGCGCCGCCCAGCGCAAGCGCGAGTTCGCCGCCGACATGGGCATCCAGGCCCATTCGCTGAGAATGGCAGCCGAAGGCGCCGTCGCGGCCTATGCCCAGGTGATCGGCGAGACCTGGAAGCCGTTCGACCGGCCGGTCGAGCAGCCGGGTCATTCGCTGGGCCGCAAGGCCGCCGAAGCGCAGATCTCGGCCTTCGAC
>NZ_JARWLB010000180.1:0-740 GCF_047445835.1 Rhizobium sp. BR 317
ATACGCATTCCGCGACMGCCACCGCCATGTTGGGCTTTGATGATAACGGGGAGGCCGTGCATCTGCGCGAATTCCCGCGCCTTTTCGACAGTTGTGCCGCCATCGTCCAKAGAGGGAAGAAGCGGTGCTCCAACCTTTCGAGCGATAGCGCGGGCCTGTTGATTGCCACTGAGAACTGACCCGGCGTAGTCTGATAGGGGATGCGGACGAAAACTTGGACCACCAGGAGGTAGTTCATGTATTCCCATGCAGACAGAATTCGCGCGGTTGAGCTTTATATCAAGCTCGGCAAGCGGGTTAAGGCGACGATCCGGCAATTGGGGTATCCCACCAAGAATGCGCTGAGGAACTGGTATCGCGAATACGAGCAGCATCGCGATCTGCGCGTTCGTTCTTTGGCTCGCGCGCCAAAGTTTTCAGCGGCCCAACAGCAGGCTGCGCTTGAGCATTACCGCACTCATGATCGCTGTATCTCTTCAACGATGAGAGCGTTGGGCTATMCAGGTCGGGKAACTTTAACGGCATGGGTTCGAGAGACGTTTCCCGAGGCGAGGACTTCGATAGCCGGTCGAACCTGGCGTCCGGCCTATCCCGAGGCCTTGAAGCAGGTTGCGGTCCTTGATCTTTGCAGTGGAGAAGAGAGTGCCCAAGACGTCGCCGACCGGCTGGGCGTATGCCGGCCGACGTTGTACGCTTGGAGGAATGAGTTACTCGGTCAGGAGGTTGCCTCATCGATGAAA
>NZ_JARWLB010000181.1:0-739 GCF_047445835.1 Rhizobium sp. BR 317
CAGCAATATCCTGATCTAGKAACCGGTCGGCAAACGGGGACGGATCGATGAGAGCTGGATCAAGATCAACCGGGAACTCCCCGTTGGCCATCTGCTGCTTGAGTTCTTCGTAGTCTCTTTCTACCTCGGAGAACGTATCCTTCAATGAACGAACTGCGCCCGACGCCACTCGCTGCACTGGTTGCCGCGTCTCTTCGGAAGTTACCTGATCGCTTCCCCCGGCGAAGAGGGAACGGATGGACTGTGTGCGCTTACTCATGATACGCCTCCTATCCCAACAGCCGGTTCAGCGACACAATGTAGTCAGCTGACAACACGTTAAGTCTCTGAATTATATGTGAGTGACACAAATTCATCGGCTCCAAACCTTGTTGATCAACTCGATCACTTCCTGGTTAACCGCGCTGATCGATTCCATCGCCCGATCATATGTCGACCGCCCTACCGCACCCCGCGAGAGCTCATAGAGGGATTGCTTCGTCAGCCCCGCATTTGCAATGGCAGTCGATTTCCAGGCGGACGCCGCCATTACATCTCCCGCGAAAACGTCGCGCAGCAACCCTACGATCTCCTGTTCGGGAACGTCGCGTGGATCATGTCTCGTGACGAGGAATCTCAGGAAATCGTAGTCGAGCCGACCGCCCGCCTCTTCGATGACCGAAACAAGATCCGATGTCATGAGGAGAAACTGGCTCATAGAGGCCACATCCACCATTTGAGGGTGAACAGTGACGATCAT
>NZ_JARWLB010000182.1:0-736 GCF_047445835.1 Rhizobium sp. BR 317
TCGCGAAGCTGAGCACCACCCAGATCGGCGCACTCTCGACCGACCAAGCCAAGGTTCTGACCACTGATCAGGTTGCCGCTCTGTCCTCGACCCAGATCTCAGCCCTCTCCACTGACGACGTTGCCGCTCTCACCACCGCTCAGATCGGTGTTCTGAAGACAGCTCAGGTCGCCGCCCTGAAGTCGGCCCAGATCGCAGCCCTCTCCACCGATCAGGCCGCTGCTCTGACGAGCACGCAAATTGGTGCCCTGTCGGCAACCGAAGTTGGCGCTCTGTCCACCGCTGACATCGCAACCTTCTCGACCGACGAGATCGCAGCCATCAGCACCGCGGCTCTGTCTGGTCTGACCTCCGATAAGGTAGCAGCGCTCTCCACCGATCAGGTTGCGGCTCTGAAGACCAGCCAAATCGCCAAGCTCAGCACCGCTCAGATCGGCGCACTCTCGACCGACCAAGCCAAGGTTCTGACCACTGATCAGGTGGCCGCCCTGACCTCGACCCAGATTGCCGCTCTTTCTACTGACGATGTTGCTGCTCTGACCACCGCTCAAATCGGTGTGCTGAAGACGGCTCAGGTCGCGGCTCTGAAGTCGGCCCAGATCGCAGCCCTCTCTACCGACCAGGCTGCTGCACTGTCCTCGACCCAGATCGGCGCTCTGACGGCAACCGAAGTTGGTGCTCTGTCCACCGCTGACATCGCCACCTTCTCGACTGACGAGATTGCGGCGATCAGCAC
>NZ_JARWLB010000183.1:0-731 GCF_047445835.1 Rhizobium sp. BR 317
CACCTGATCATGGGCATCGGCGGCGCCGACATGCCGGTKGTCGTGTCGATGCTGAACAGCTATTCCGGCTGGGCGGCCGCGGCGATCGGGTTTACGCTTGGCAACGACCTTCTGATCGTCACCGGCGCGCTGGTCKGCTCCTCGGGTGCGATCCTGTCCTACATCATGTGCAAGGCGATGAACCGCTCTTTCATCTCGGTCATCCTCGGCKGCTTCGGCGGTACGACCGGTCMGGCCATGGAGATCTCCGGCGAACAGATCGCCATCGACGCAGACGGTGTMGCCTCGGCGCTCAACGATGCCGACAGCGTCATCATCGTGCCGGGCTACGGCATGGCGGTGGCGCAGGCCCAGCAGTCTGTCTCGGAACTGACCCGCAAGCTCAGGGCCGCCGGCAAGACCGTGCGCTTTGCCATCCATCCCGTCGCCGGCCGTCTGCCGGGCCACATGAACGTGCTGCTCGCCGAAGCCAGGGTGCCCTATGATATCGTGCTGGAGATGKACGAGATCAACGAGGACTTCCCCTCGACTGACGTCGTCATCGTCATCGGCTCCAACGACATCGTCAACCCGGCCGCCCAGGAGGATCCGAACTCCCCGATCGCCGGCATGCCGGTGCTCGAGGTGTGGAAGGCCAAGCAGGTGTTCGTCTCCAAACGCGGCCAAGGCACCGGCTATTCCGGCATCGAGAACCCTTTGTTCTACAAGGACAACACCCGCATGTTCTACGG
>NZ_JARWLB010000184.1:0-720 GCF_047445835.1 Rhizobium sp. BR 317
CAGGCGCGCCCAGGCTTGAGTGCTGGCGCGCTGGATGGCGACGATGGAAGTCCCCTTGGTCCACCAGCCGTTGCCGACGGCGACGACGATGTCCGGCTCCTGCAGCATGGACTGCAGGACGGGCCAGATGATGAGCTGCTCGTAGCAGATCAGCGGGGCTATCCGACTGTCGGCAACCGTCACGACCGGGCTTTCGAAGAAGTGCGCCCGCGCGCCGCCGCTCTGACCCAGCAAGTACCGCCACGGCTGCCACATCGAGCCCGGGACCGGCATTCGTTCGCGATAGAGGATTTGGGCGCCGGCGGCCGAGATGGCGACCAGCACATTGTCGTATCCGCCTGCATCGACGACCGCAGCACCGGCGACGACGGTGGCGTTAGTTCCCTGCAGTGCTTTTACCCAGAGCCGTTCGACGGTTGGCGTCCAGAACCCCAGCGCGCTCTCGGGAAGAACAATAGTGCGGGCGCCGTCGGATGCTCGATCCTTCACCGTGGCAATCAGATCACKGTGGTGCCCAATGCTGACGTCGCGACCGAGAGAAGCGCCGAATTCGAGATCGACGCCCCGCCACGCTTMCGTTAGCTTCGGCTCGTCCCAGGTTGCGGCGGACCAGATCCAAAACCCTGCCAGGACAATCGCGACAGCTGGCCACATGCGGGTTACGAGGCCCATGAGGCCGGCTGTAGCGGCAGCCAGCCCCCACCATCCCCATCCCGGAAA
>NZ_JARWLB010000185.1:0-717 GCF_047445835.1 Rhizobium sp. BR 317
TTCAAGTCAGGATCGCGAAGATAGAGCTGCGGGAAATGGGCAGGGCCGGAGCGGAAGATCAGCAGGCACTTTGGATCGCTTTCAGGCAGGTCATCTCGAAAGCCGAGGTCTGCAAGCCGTTTGACAACACCATCGAAGTCATCGGTACGAAAAGCGAAGTGCCAATCATTGCGGTCGATCGTGGGGCTTTTACGGAACGTGCCTGCCGGATTGAGGATGAGATKGACCTCTAGGCTGCCACAGGCAAGCCAGGCGCCGTCGACTTGAAAATTCGGCCGCGGAATTTGAGCGAGACCGAACACATTGCAATAGAAGGGCAGTGACTTTTCCAAATCAGCGGTGATGATCGCTACATGATGCAAGGCAAGCAGAGACATTCCTCTTCCTCCTCAACCAAGTCGCGATAAACATAACAGCAGGGGCATTTAAAGTGTAGGCATACTGCGAGCTAGCCTTGGCGGCTTATAGCTCGATGAGGGCGATTCCGAGGTCTTTGTGATGCCGGCGGTGCATGTATGCGGGCGTCTCGATGATCGTGACTTCCAATGTCGGATGCACGATGCCGTCGATGAAGTGACCGCCGCGCGTGGAACCGTCCTTTAGGCCCAGAACGGCATGGAGATGCAGGCTTTCTTTGCCGTCGTCGCCGGTCGCGATGTCACCAAGAAGGCTCAGAACCTCGCATTGCTCCGCGACCGGAATTTTGCGGTAGCTGCG
>NZ_JARWLB010000186.1:0-711 GCF_047445835.1 Rhizobium sp. BR 317
CTCAAGGGCCGACCTTTGCGCGAGCGGTCGTCGACAGCCTCTTCCAGATTGGCGCCGGCGGCGGATCGGCGTCGCCTGCTGAAGTCTTCGACGCCGGAATTCGGGTTGCCTCGCAAATGTCGCAGCAAGCACAATTCGGCGTATTTGAGGACAATGCACTGGCGATTGCTGCCGTGTTGGCGATGGGTGTCGTCGTCATCTGCTTCTCGCTGGTCGCAGCAATTTTCGTCTCGGTCATGGTCGAGATGTATGTCGGCCTGCTTGCCGGCATGATCATGCTCGGGCTTGGCGGATCCTCCTTCACCAAGGACTTTKCTGTCCGTTATCTCGTGTACGCCTTCGGCGTCGGCATGAAACTGATGGCGTTGGTGATGATCGCGAAGATCGGGTCCGAGGTCCTTATGGGGTTGGCGAACGCGCCAACGGCTTCCTCAGACCAGTTCGTCACGACGCTCGCCATCGCCGGGATCTCGGTCGTGGTCTTMATTATCGCAATGTACGTCCCGAACATCATTCAGGGCGTTGTTMAGGGCGCRTCCGTCTCGGGCGGAATGGAGGCGATCCGGCACGGTGGTCAGGCAGCCTCCTTTGCGACGGGCGCAGGGTTCCTAGCGGCTGGCGCTGCCGGTGCGGGATTTGCGGCGGGACAGGCTGCCCGAGCTGCAGGTTCATCCGTTGCTGGTGCGGCTCTTCGAGGTTTCGGCGCTGGGA
>NZ_JARWLB010000187.1:0-698 GCF_047445835.1 Rhizobium sp. BR 317
GCCTTCGACTTCGGTGAGSGTTGCGTAGATCGGRGCGGGGAAGCTCGGGTCGTCSAGCTTGACCGAGAGGTAGTCGCGGTCCTGCTCGGAGCGCTTCTGCCAGGCCGCACCSAGCTCGACRTTRCCKGCGTAGATGCGGWAGTGCGGRCCYTTGTCGGARGGGTTTTCGAYGCGGGCGATRCGGGCCTTGACGTTGAGGGCGAGWGTGCGGATCGAGCCKKTGAAGCCGGTTTCGGWGGWGGTGAAGGTGCCGATGGTYGCCATKGTSRTRTTCCTTGTCCTGTCTCTCKGGCCGCGCCATYGCGGCCTCATATGAGGAGCCACTCGTCAAGCTGCTGTTCGAGCGGCGTGTTGGAGCTTCTTGTGACGCCCCAACTACAGGGCGTCACACCGGAAGAGGTCAGTCACCGGAGCGGCGGTTCGGCCGCGACCAGATGAGGCTGAAGGCCTTGCCGTCCTCGTCTTCGACCAGATTGGCGTAGAGCGGAGCGGTGAAGCTCGGGTCGTCGAGCTTGAGACCGAGGTAGTTACGGCCTTCGTTGGACTGCTTGGACCAGGCSGCTCCGATTTCGATGCGGCCGACGAAGACGCGGTGGCTGGGAGCGTTGTCGCCGCTGGAGCGCGTATCGGAAACGATGCGGACGTTTTTGGTCTGGAGGGAAAGGGTGACGATCTCGCCGCTGAAGTCATTGCCGGAC
>NZ_JARWLB010000188.1:0-695 GCF_047445835.1 Rhizobium sp. BR 317
GCTCGACAACAGCAATGCATCCGTGCAGGCACTCAACAGCACCGGCAGCAACACGACGCTGCACGACCTGATCACAGTAACGACGGCGGACGGCACGCAGCAGCAGATCGACATCACGATCAACGGTGCGAACGACGCTGCGGTGATCACTGGTGATGTTGCCAAGAGCGTGACGGAAGACGGTGGTGTCAACAACGGGACGGCTGGAGTGCCGACGGCGAACGGAGTGCTTTCCGCGACGGACGTCGACAGCGATCATTCGTTTACCGTGCAAAGCAATGTAGCGACGAGCTACGGTCACTTCACGATCGGTGCCGATGGTCAGTGGAACTATACGCTCGACAACAGCAATGCATCCGTGCAGGCACTCAACAGCACCGGCAGCAACACGACACTGCATGACCTGATCACAGTAACGACGGCGGACGGCACGCAGCAGCAGATCGACATCACGATCAACGGTGCGAACGACGCTGCGGTGATCACTGGTGACGTTGCCAAGAGTGTGACGGAAGACGGTGGTGTCAACAACGGGACGGCTGGAGTGCCGACGGCGAACGGAGTGCTTTCGGCGACGGACATCGACAGCGACCCTTCGTTTACAGCGCAAAGCAATGTGGCGACGAGCTACGGTCACTTCACGATCGGTGCCGATGGGCAGTGGAACTATACGCTCGACAACAGCAATGCATCCG
>NZ_JARWLB010000189.1:0-689 GCF_047445835.1 Rhizobium sp. BR 317
CACCCAGGCGGATGCGGCGGGCAAAACCGTGCTGGCGAGTGCTGCCGACCTGCAACTGACGGCAACAAGCGGTGCGGTCAATGCCGCAAGCCTGCTGTCCTCCGGCAACATCACGGTCGATGCGACGTCGCTGACGGCCCAAAATGTCACTTCGCATGGTGCTGTCGGCATCAATGCCGCCACCAATATTTCCGGACAGCTTCTCGCCTCGGGCGATGTCGCCATCAACGGCCAAGGCATTCAGGCGGCAACAATTGCTTCGGGCGTCGATTTTGCCGCCACCGATGCAGCGGGCGGCACTATCGCTCTCGCGTCCTCCGGCACGCTCGATCTGACCGCCGGTGCCGGCACGATCGACGTCGATACACTGCTGTCGGCCGGTGATCTCACGGCCCAGGCGGCCCTGCTGCAGTCAACCAATCTCACCAGCCACGGCAATGTCGGCATCGATGGCGACGTCGATGTCACCAGCCAACTGCTTGCTGCCGGCACTGTTACCATCAATGGCAACGCCAATGGCGTCAGCGCCGATCTTCTCGCCTCCGGCGTCGATTTTGCCGCGACCCAGGCGGCCGGCGGCAATATCGTGTTGGCGAATAGCGGCGATCTGACCATCAACGACAGCGCCGGCGCCATAAAGGCKGGCACCATCCTGTCGGCCGGCACGATCGATGCGGTCGGTCAGACGA
>NZ_JARWLB010000190.1:0-686 GCF_047445835.1 Rhizobium sp. BR 317
GTTCGTGCGTCAAGAATGAAACTGAGCCTTCGTTTCTCACCGGGTTCCAGGGCGATTTTCGAGAAGGCTTTCAGTTCTTTGACCGGTCTGGGTACAGATGCTTCAACATCGCCGACATAGATTTGCACCACTGCCKAACCTGGCCGCTCGCTGACGTTGGTCAATCCCAGTGTCACTGTCACCGCGCCGGCGGCATCCGGCAGCCCTACCGTMAGGTCTGACATCGCAAAGCTTGAATAACCAAGACCATGACCGAAGGGGAACAGTGGCTTAATGTCCTGGCGATCGTAGTGCCGATATCCAACGAACACACCTTCGTCATATCGCACATGGCCATTCTTGCCTGGATAGACCGCGTCATCCTCGGTATGTGTGGGATTGTCAGCCCAGCGCACCGGGAAGGTCTGTGCCAGTCGGCCCGAGGGCTCGGCCTTGCCGAGGAGGACATCGGCGATCGCGTTGCCAGCTTCCTGGCCGGGATACCAGCATTGCAGTACTGCACGAGCACTGGAAAGCCAGGGCATTTCCACCGGTCCACCAGTTTGCAGGACGACAATCGTGTTCGGATTGGCCGCAATTACCGCCTCAACAAGCTGGTCCTGCAGACCAGGAAGCGCAATGCCGCGGAGATCGGAGCCCTCGGTATCCCAGTCGCCCGTTCTGCCCACGAAGACTACCGCATGATC
>NZ_JARWLB010000191.1:0-685 GCF_047445835.1 Rhizobium sp. BR 317
CGATCAATGCGACCGAAAACAACACCCAGGGCGGTTATACGGCCGCAAAATGGCTGGCGGAGGAAATCGGCGGCAAGGGCAACGTGCTGACGGTTTCGGGCATCCCGGGCTTCGCATCATCCGACAGCTTCAATGTCGGTGCCAAGAAGGCGTTCGACGAGTACAAGGACATCACCGTCGTGGGCGATGTCGCCGRCAAGTGGACCGATCAGGTMGCCCAGGTCGAAGTCCAGAAATTCCTCGCGACCAACCCTACCGAAATCGCTGGTATCCTCGTCCAGTCGGCCTCGGAAAACGGTGTCGTCAACGCGGTCCAGCAGTCCGGGCGCGACATGATGCCAATCGTCCTCGGCGGCGAGGCGTCGGCGGCGTGCTACTGGCGCAACAATCCCGACTTCATCAGCCAGAGCTTCCATTTCTGGCCGCCGCGGGCTGACGCCCGCCTGGTGTGGGACGTGATGATGAGGACGCTCCAAGGCCAGGGGCCGAAGATCCAGTCKATCCTGCGACCGGCTCTTCCCTACACGATCGACGATGTGAAGGAAGCAATTCCGGAAGATTGCGATCCGAACTCCACGGCGTGGATCGAGCCCAAGGGCGATGCATGGTGGCCCGCGGACGTAGCAGCACAGTACTTCGAGCGCCCGGAAGATCAGCTGGCCTGGCGGCCGAAGAAGTAATCGAC
>NZ_JARWLB010000192.1:0-669 GCF_047445835.1 Rhizobium sp. BR 317
CTCTTGAGGAGTACCTGCTGCACTAGCATTATCTTGCGACATCGTCCTGCTCCTTTCCGCAACGGCGTTGACGTCAACCGGATCAGAACAGATAGCCGCCACTACTCATAGGATCTCGATGGCTGTCGCAACGATCGGGGACGATCGGTCCGCACCCGGAGGGCCGAAATGAAATGGAGGGCGGCCTGGAGAAGCTTTGTTGCTTCGCGAGGAATGAGCGCATCGCGCTCAGGGGAAGAAAGCTTCGCAAGGCCGTTGCGGGAAGACGATCGAGGCGAAGCCGGTCTTCGATCAGACATGCCTCATCGAGCCCGCGAAGGTCGTGGCCTGGTGCAGTGGTCGAAGGGATATGGCAATGGCAGCCGATCCACAACTGCCCGTCCGACCGCTACAACGATCGCTCCGCTTTTCCTGTCCACTTGCCAGACCCAAACCTCGCTCAACCACCAAGCGTAGGGCGTTGCATTGCCCATCCTCCGCGCTATCGTCGCGCCTTGCGATCCGTCGCMTGGAKGATTTATGCGTCAGCAKACAAAGCCGTTTATCGTCGAAATCAAGCCGTCCCGGAAGCTCAAGCCGACCGACCGGAAATCCTCGATCTGGGGCAAACTGGACCTCACAGCTGATCCCGACACGCTCCCCGCGACGAAGTCGGAAGATCTGTCGGCC
>NZ_JARWLB010000193.1:0-666 GCF_047445835.1 Rhizobium sp. BR 317
GAGGAGACCTTCGTCATCAACGCCCAGAACTGCGTCCACTGCAAGACCTGCGACATCAAGGATCCKAACCAGAACATCAACTGGGTTCCCCCGCAGGGCGGCGAGGGGCCGGTCTATCCGAATATGTGAAACAGCAGCTGGGCCGTATTGCACGGCATGGATGCTGCGCCTCATGCAGGATCGCACACTTCCCTCCGACAGACCGCAAGCGGCGGTGCGCAAGCTGGTCGTCTGAAAGTATCTGAAATTCGTGGCGTCGAAATTCATCTCACGCGTCATGTGTGAAATTTCCCAACGCCGACAACATTGTGGCTTGAATGGACTGCTAAATTTAACAAAGCGAATTCTTGCCACGCGATAACACGGTCACTTCAGCAGKAACAGTAATCATGTCAAACAAGGTTGGGGTACCCCGAGAAATCACTGCAGGCGAGTCACGTGTTGGGTTGACGCCAGAGAGTGCGTTGCAGTTGGTGAAGCTTKGGCATGACTGCCTGGTTGAGACGGGTGCGGGGCTTTCGGCGGGGTTTTCGGACGAGGCGTACCGGGCGGCGGGTGTGAGGGTGGTCGCGACGCGCGAGGCGGTCTATGCGGAAGGCGACGTGATCGCCAAGGTGCGGCCGCCGCAGGCCGATGAGGTGGCGCTTTTGTCTGCCGGCAAGACGC
>NZ_JARWLB010000194.1:0-663 GCF_047445835.1 Rhizobium sp. BR 317
CATCTACCATTTGAGGGTGAACAGTGACGATCATTCCAGTCGCAGCATTCAACGCGCCCATCGTCAAGAACCCGAGCTGTGGAGKGCAGTCCACAACGACGACGTCGAAATCGTCCTCGACTTGGCTAATCGCGCCGGCGACACGACGGAAAAACAAGTCCTCCGGCCGGCCACGGTTCTGTAGCATGTAGCGCGGAGTTTGGTGCTCGAACTCCATGAGTTCGAGGTTTCCGGGGACAATGCTGATTCCAGTAAAGTAGGTCGACCGAACGATATCTTTCATCGTCACCCGCTGGTCGTCATATCGAATAGCGCCATACAGAGTCGCGTTCTCTGCCACATMKAATTCCGGCTGATAGCCGAACATAGCTGAGAGAGACGCCTGTGGATCGAGGTCAATCGCCAAAACTCGATACCCCTGCAAGGCGAGGCCTTGAGCAAGGTAGACCGACGTCGTCGTCTTTGCGGAACCGCCCTTGAAGTTGGCGACCGTGATAACTTGAAGCTTTTCACCGGCGCGCCGGCGCGGCCAAAATCTGCTCGCCTCTTTCGGTCTTGCTCCAGCTAGATATTGGCGTAGCTCGTTGATCTGTTCCAACGTGTAGGAGCGCCGCCCGGCGTTTCCAAGATCTGGCGACGGGCCGAGGCCATCGAGGGATAGCT
>NZ_JARWLB010000195.1:0-660 GCF_047445835.1 Rhizobium sp. BR 317
AACCATGGGAGGGACTTTACCTCTCGGCGGACTATTCCAGCATCGATCCCGTGGTGACGGAAGCGAAGCGCAAACGGGACGTTTTCTTCTGGACCGCGGAGGATTGGCCGGCCCGCKGGTCCTCACMTCTCAGAAAATTTCGCGACGAGGCGATAGACCACGGAATCCGTTGCGGCATGACAATCCCTGTGGAAGGGGGTTATGGCGCGTCGATGATGCTGACCTTTGCATCCTCCGAAAGGGACGTGGACGTMCCGGCCGTATTCGACTCGAAGAGAGCAGTCCAATTGGTGATGATGATCCATTATCGATTGAAGATGATTGCCGCCAAAACTGCCATCAATCCAAAGCAGGTGCTGTCGCCACGCGAGATGCTGTGCCTGACATGGGCGATGAAAGGAAAAAACACACTCGAAACTGCMGCTGTGACTGGCATCAATTCGAGGACCGTACAGCATTACCTTGATAAAKCCCGTGCCAAGCTGGGCGCTGAATCGGTGCCGCAGCTTGTGGGAATCGCGAAAGATCGCGGGTTGCTAAGCTCTAATTAGCGTCGTCCAAGGGGACATCGGGAATGTAGCCAAGCGCGTCGATGATCTGCGACAGCTCTTCCTGCTGCGCTTCGGATTTCTTCTGACGGGCAATATATTCATCCTGCAG
>NZ_JARWLB010000196.1:0-655 GCF_047445835.1 Rhizobium sp. BR 317
CCAAGGCTCAGACCGTTMTCGTCGAAAGCCTCGACATTGTTGGAAAGGGTCTTCCAATCCCCCCGGTGTCGCTCATCCTTCGTCGAGTGCGCGAGCAGATCCCGATGGAGTTGGCGTATGTGATTTTCGTTGAGGGGGATCGCGTCGAAGGCTGAGAAGATCGTCTCCATCACCTTGGCATATCCTGCGACCTCCTGTTCGTCGCGGCTGGAGAAAGAGCCGATCCGGAGGTTTACGAGCAGCCTTTCGACCTCGCGGTCGCTTAGCTTTGCGCCCTCGATACGGGTCGACGATCCAATACTMTCGATCGTCGCAACCCGGCGCAGGCTGGACAGGCGATCGGGCGCAATGCGGCCAAGTGCGCGCCAAGCGCCTTTGAACTCGTCGATCTCAGCGATCAGCGAGAGGATCTCGGGCGTTATCCGCAGTGTCGAGAGATCGAGAACCGTCATGCAATGTCCCATCCGTTTMCATCCGAAACGGTATGACACAGCGGTATCCATTGTTCCATCCATTTTCATCCGATAGCGGATGTGGATGAGCTGAAGAGTCCGAGAAGGCCCCGCCCGATGGGCGGGGCCTCGAGGTCCTAGTCCCGGTTGKGGCGGGACCAGATCAGCTGGTAGCCGTCCTCGCCTTCGACTTCGGTGAGGGT
>NZ_JARWLB010000197.1:0-651 GCF_047445835.1 Rhizobium sp. BR 317
CGGCTGCCTGAAGGCAGTTTTCGGCGTGACGCGGGCACTGATGTCGTGGTCGACATCCTCTTCTTCCGCAGGCGTAAGACTGGCGAACCCGAAGGTGACCTCTCCTGGCTCGACCTGGCGGAGGTCCGGCCAGCGATGGCGGACGAGGGAGCAATCCGGGTGAACTGCTGGCTCGCCGAGCATCCGGAGTTCGTGCTTGGCGATCACGCCCTGACCTCTGGTCCMTTCGGGGAGACTTATACGTGCCAGCCACGCGCAKGTGAGGCGCTCGACGCGGCGCTGACGGCAGCCATCGCACTTCTTCCGGAAKACCTCTATGACGGCGAGCCGACCGCCATCGACATCGACCTGGAGGATGAGCTCGGAGAGATCGTTGATCTTCGTCCCGATAACGCCAAGGTGCGCGAAGGCAGCTATTTCGTCGATGTCAGACATGGTCTCATGCAGGTCGTCGACGGCGAGCCGGTMGTGGTGCAGACACGCAAGGGCCGCGGCGGCGAGGGAATTTCGAAAAAGCACGTTCGCGTCGTCCGCAAGCTGATCCCGATCCGTGATGCGGTGCGCGAGATCCTTAAAGCCCAGGAGCTGGATMGCCCATGGCGCGATCTGCAGGTGCGATTGCGGATCGCCTGGTCGAGCTTCGTCCGTGAC
>NZ_JARWLB010000198.1:0-649 GCF_047445835.1 Rhizobium sp. BR 317
ACTGCCTGTGCTGCAACGAGAATTGTTTGCCCTCATACTGCAGGATCTGGCAGGCGCGCAGGATATGGTCRACGCAGTCATCGAAGTGACCCTCGACGGAGAGGACGCGGTTCTCACGCGCTATTCGCTTCCGGAAGCATAGTCGCCTTCCCAAGGAKATCATTTTCCTCCGATMGTCGACAGGTCGATCCGCATCTCAGCTGATCCAACGTTCTMGCTTTTCTCGGCGCTTTCAGTGCTTGTATCCGCAGGAGGTATGTCGCTGCCCTCCTCGGCCTCCTCTGGAGCCAATACATTGTCTATCGTCACGCTTTTCCCCGGATCCTCCGCCTGGAATACGCTCACGCCCTCKAACTCGCCGGTCTTCCAGGCATAGATGGCATCCTCGAATATCTGCKGGAAGACATCGTCGCCCTTCGGATTGCCGTACCACTTGGCAACGATCCTCAGGACTTTTGAGAACATCGCCGTCCCCTTGCGAAGGTTCTCGCAGGCGTCGATCAGATCGGGCTTCAGATCGGAAGCATCCTTGACGCCGACGCCCGCCGGAAACTGTGTCAGGCCGACACGCACCACTGCCTGGCCGACATACTGCCGGACGGTCGCCATGGCTTCGTCCGGCGTCGTCGCCTTCGGAACGAGAATCAGT
>NZ_JARWLB010000199.1:0-642 GCF_047445835.1 Rhizobium sp. BR 317
AGCGGAATCTGGTTCCTGTGCTCACCTACCTGTTCCGGCGGATCGAGAAGCGTCTCGACGGCTCGCCGAGCCTGATCTTGCTGGACGAAGCCTGKCTGATGCTCGGCCATACGGTCTTCCGCAGTAAGATCCGCGAGTGGCTCAAGGTGCTGCGCAAGGCCAATTGCGCCGTCGTACTGGCGACGCAATMCATCTCAGACGCCGAGCGATCCGGCATCATCGATGTCCTCAAAGAATCTTGCCCGACCAAGATCTGCCTTCCGAACGGCGCCGCGCGCGAGCCCGGAACGCGCGAATTCTACGAACGGATCGGCTTCAACGAGCGACAGATCGAGATCGTTTCGAACGCGATCCMCAAGCGCGAATATTACGTTGTCACTCCCGAAGGCCGACGACTGTTCGATATGGCGCTCGGCCCCGTGGCGCTGAGCTTCGTCGGCGCATCGGGCAAGGAAGACCTGAAGCGCATTCGCACGCTCAGCTCCGAACACGGCCGCGACTGGCCGATCCACTGGCTACAAATGAGAGGAGTTCACGATGCCGCATCGCTGCCCAACTTCGAATAGGCTGCTCGCCAGCTTGGCGTCGATCGTCGTGACGATMGGCGCTGCCATGCCMGCGGACGCCGGCACTGCCACGGGT
>NZ_JARWLB010000200.1:0-634 GCF_047445835.1 Rhizobium sp. BR 317
GTGGTCAGGGCAGCAACGTCGTCTGTAGAAAGAGCTGCGATCTGGGTCGATGTCAGAGCGGCCACTTGATCGGTGGTCAGAACCTTGGCCTGATCGGTCGAGAGTGCGCCGATCTGGGCAGTGCTCAACTTAGCGATCTGGCTGGTCTTCAGAGCCGCAACCTGATCAGTAGAGAGCGCTGCGACCTTATCAGAGGTCAGGCCGGACAAAGCCGCGGTGCTGATCGCTGCGATTTCGTCGGTCGAGAAGGTTGCGATGTCGGCCGTGGAGAGAGCGCCAACTTCTGTTGCCGTCAGGGCGCCAATCTGCGTCGAGGACAGTGCAGCAGCCTGGTCGGTGGAGAGAGCTGCGATCTGGGCCGACTTCATGGCTGCGACCTGCGCGGTCTTCAGAACACCGATCTGAGCGGTGGTCAGAGCGGCAACGTCGTCTGTAGAAAGAGCTGCGATCTGGGTCGATGTCAGAGCGGCCACTTGATCGGTGGTCAGAACCTTGGCCTGATCGGTCGAGAGTGCGCCGATCTGGGCAGTGCTCAACTTAGCGATCTGGCTGGTCTTCAGAGCCGCAACCTGATCAGTAGAGAGCGCTGCGACCTTATCAGAGGTCAGGCCGGACAAAGCCGCGGTGCTGATCG
>NZ_JARWLB010000201.1:0-630 GCF_047445835.1 Rhizobium sp. BR 317
TTGGATAGGTGTTGAAGGTCTTGATCTGGGCGCCTTCCTTTTGAAGAAAGGCAAACCGCTCGTAGCCGCAGGCCTCTGCGAAGCGCTTCATGGCACCTTTGATMGTAAGCTCGTCCTGCGCAGCTTCCAACATGTCGACGAGCGAGCGAAATTCTCCRTCCACCAGCGTTTCTMCTGTCTTATCGACCTGTAGGTCGGTCATGATCTRGCACATCGAGACACTCGAACAGGCCTCGCCGCCCGGCGGCCAAGCCATAGCCACAATCAGCCACAGGCATCTCGACACAACCCACKGTGCCAGAGTAGCGCGGAGMAGTCCCTCTAGCCGTGTACGCCTAGCACTACCTGCGAAAAGACAAGTTTCAAGTCCCCTTGAACTAAAAAGATGACTAAGTCAGGAAAGTTATTGCGGGGATTGCAATGTTGCACCGGCATGCGCGGCATGTCGGTGGCTGAAATGGCGGCGAAGCTGTCGGACGATGTTCGTCAGTTTCTGCTGTAGGTCGACGGAAATATAATATCCTGGTMKACGAGCACGTTGAACTTGTAGCCGGGGCGGATCTGGATGGTCGGCTGCACATTCAGGTTCTTCGAGATGGTCTGCTCTGCGACCCTGCCAAAAGACTCCGC
>NZ_JARWLB010000202.1:0-628 GCF_047445835.1 Rhizobium sp. BR 317
GCCCGGAGGAAAGCGCGCTGCTGCCGAAGATATCGAGGGTGAAGGGATCATTGCTCATCGAAAACTCCTTGTGAGAAGGCACACGTCATCGCCCTGCCGATCGAGGCAGTTCGCGGGCGCGAAGGATCGGGGGGGGTCTGTCCTGCAGGCACGTGGACCGACCGCGATTAGCCGAGCGCGCTTGCGTCCAGCGCCGAGATTAGGCGGCGGCTTGAGCGGGGAGGTGGCGGAGATGCACTGGCAGCTTGGCGGCGATCTCGTGGTCGGCGAGATCCTCCAGAAGCCTCACCGTGCTGCCGGCCTGACCGCCGAAGAAGGCGATCGTGCGCTTGCCCCGAGCAGCTTTCGCGGCGCTGTMATCGGCATAGCCGCGGTATTGGTCGGCCGTGCTGCTCCAGATATGTTCGAGGCGTTCCTCGCGCGTCATGGCTCGCACCGGCCGGCTTTCGCGTTCGATGATGGCGACACGCATGGTTTCGGCCGACGCCTTGTCGGATAGATCGCAGTAGCCGTGGAAATWCCGGATCTTCTCATCGATCCGGAGCGCCAAGAAGACACTCGTGACCGAGCCGGTGAGGAACTCGCGCATCGCGAACATCGAACCGCGGATCCAGAGCGGCGGCAGGAT
>NZ_JARWLB010000203.1:0-620 GCF_047445835.1 Rhizobium sp. BR 317
ACCGATGACTTCGATGGTGTTGTCAAACGGCTTGCAGACCTCGGCTTTCGAGATGACCTGCCTGAAAGCGATCCAAAGTGCCTGCTGATCTTCCGCTCCGGCCCTGCCCATTTCCCGCAGCTCTATCTTCGCGATCCTGACTTGAACGTCGTGGAGGTCAATGGAGCGCTGTAAAAGTTCCCGCCCTTGCCACTCCCTGTTTTGATCCGTCACCGCTGCTGGCACCAGCCTACGTCGACGATGGAACAATCTGTTCAGGCCGTGGGTTACATCCACCAGGTCGCGACATGGAGCGCTGCCCACCCTCCCGGGACGGGAGAAGGTCCGCGCGGCTCCAAGCCTGCCGGCTACTGACGCGCTAAAGCAAAAAGGCGATGACTGAGAACGGCCTGCCATTGAGATCGGAATTAGACACCCGGGATACCACCGCCGCGTGCGCTGGAGCGAAATTCGCACAAGAACAGTCATCGGCTGCCGCTGATCCGATGCCTTCCAAGGCAACCAGTTCGAAAGCCCCATCAACCGCTAGGCATGCGATTGGCGACGAGTCCGATATCGTTTACCTCGCCGCATTGGACAGCGGCATAACCCGCAGGAAGGGCCGCAAAGGCTTTCTCTAT
>NZ_JARWLB010000204.1:0-619 GCF_047445835.1 Rhizobium sp. BR 317
GTTCCTAGATCAGGATATTGCTGCGGTTGAAGCTCTCAAAACTTCGATCAGGGACCATGGACAAGAGATTCCGGTCCTTGTTCGACCGCACCCATCCGCGCCTGGTCGATATCAGATTGCCTATGGCCATCGTCGAGTGCGCGCTACATCCGAACTCAGCATAAAGGTGAAAGCTTATGTCCGCGATTTAGACGACAATCGCCTCGTCGTCGCTMAAGGTATCGAGAATTCAGCTCGTGAAGATCTTACATTCATCGAGCGCGCTTCGTTTGCTCTAAAACTCGAAGAAGGCGGCTTCCAGCGCGCACTTATCCAAACAGCACTGTCTATTGACCGGCAGGAAGTTCACAAACTCATTACCGTCGCCCGGGCAGTCCCAGCTTGGTTGATCAATTCCATCGGCCGCGCGCCGAAAATCGGTCGACCGAGATGGCAGGAACTTGCGGACCTCTTGAAGATCGATGGCACGGAGAAGAAGGTTCGCAAGACGACCGAAGACAAATMATTCGCCCATAGAGACACGGACGATCGTTTCATGGCGATACTGAGAGCGTCGAAAGCGGCAGATGCGAAGAAACTGTCCGCATCCCCTCCCCGGTTGATCGCCAAGTCGTCTGAT
>NZ_JARWLB010000205.1:0-610 GCF_047445835.1 Rhizobium sp. BR 317
GTCGACGGCTCTTCGATCCGGCAGAGTTCCTGCGCCATCGAAAGAGCTGGCTCACGTGGATGCCGGCCGCACGGACAATCTCGGAAAGAACCGCACCAGGCTCAAGGCAGGCGGCAACCAGCGGCTCTTTGTCCTCGCGAGAGCAGCGCCGACGGCGCGCGACAGACGCGATCACTTCAATCGGATGCTTGGTCATAGGACTACTCCTAGTGTTTGCACTAGGACTTCCGATGTTCGCATCAACCTCGCAAGACGGCTCTCACCGTGGGCTTACGTTCCTCGAACTGCAATTMAATCTGTTCGAGAAAACGGGCCTGCGCTCCGCGCGAATGCTATGAATCTCGCGTTTGAGCTCTTGGATCGGCAGCCTCCGATCAACGTTGACCGAATGCGAGTTCACCGCCTGGGCGGCAGCGACGGCAACGGCTTCATGGGGTGCCGCGCTCGGCGAAGATCGTCGCGTGTGCACTTGCAACGTCGTCGGGAAGCTGAWCGGCCGCATCGGTCATCACGAGATGGAATCGCCAGCCATTTCAGCTATCCAGCCGAGCTCGGACGCCAGGTTTTTTGTCGCCTCCGCCAGTCGGTTCCTTTGGGCAGATACTGGAGC
>NZ_JARWLB010000206.1:0-608 GCF_047445835.1 Rhizobium sp. BR 317
ATGAACAGCCCATCGACATGGGGGCAGGATATGAGCTCTTCGCAGTTGTCCGCGTTGACCGAACCGCCGTAAAGGCAGGGAATGCGCCGGCCGAGCACGGCTTCCGCGAACGCGATGATCTCGGCCTGGCGGGCGTCGGCGTAGTCCGCTGTCGCGGGGATCCCATCGACGCCAATGGCCCAAACAGGCTCGTAGGCAAGCAGTATCGGTTTGTGCTTCTGGTCGGTAGAAAGGCTTCCCAACGCGCCGCGAACCTGGCGCTCGAGGACGTCGCGGGCTCGCCCGGCCTCGCGTTCGGAAAGTGTCTCCCCTATGCAGATGAGCGGGATCAAGCCGTGGCGAACCGCCGCCCCGACTTTCAGTCCTACCGTCACGTCCGTCTCACCGAAATGTTCACGCCTCTCGGAGTGACCAAGCTCGACGATGTCGAGGTTGCAGTCCTTGAGCATCAAGGGTGAAATCTCGCCCGTCCAGGCGCCCTCCTCGTCCCAATGCATGTTCTGCGCGCCGACCTTCACCGACGTGCCCGCCAACGTGGTCTTCACTTCCCGGACAACAGTGAAAGGAGGGATGACAAAGCGCTGGATGCGCGGATGGGACGTGATGTC
>NZ_JARWLB010000207.1:0-602 GCF_047445835.1 Rhizobium sp. BR 317
GTCAGCGCCGATCTTCTCGCCTCCGGCGTCGATTTTGCCGCGACCCAGGCGGCCGGCGGCAATATCGTGTTKGCGAATAGCGGCGATCTGACCATCAACGACAGCGCCGGCGCCATAAAGGCGGGCACCATCCTGTCGGCCGGCACGATCGATGCGGTCGGTCAGACGATCACTGCCGACAATATCACCGGCCATAAGGATATCACCCTTGCCGGCACCACCGGCACGACGGCTGGCAGCGGTCGTATTGACATCAGCGGCCAGGTCCTCGGCGCCGGCAATGTCAGCGTCTCCGGTTCCAGCATCGCKGCCGACGCCCTCGTCTCCGGCGTCGATATCGCCGCCACCAATGCGGCCGGCGGCACGATTGTCCTTGGCACAACGGCAGCCGGAACCGGCCATCTGACATTGACCGCCTCCGGCGCGCTCAGCGCCGGAACGCTGCTGTCGTCAGGCGATCTTACTGCCAGCGCCGCGACCATTGCGGCCGACGATATCTCCGCCCATGGCGACATGATACTCGGCGGCGCGATCGGCACGACGACCGCAAGCGGTCGCGTGGACGTTACCGATCAGATCMTTGGCGCCGGCAACATATCGAT
>NZ_JARWLB010000208.1:0-600 GCF_047445835.1 Rhizobium sp. BR 317
GATCTCGAACATATAGTCGTGCTCGGCCTCGCCAATCTCGAACCATTCGCCGGCGTGGAGAGGCGTCGCGTCGCCGTCCCAGCGGTCGGGTCGTTGGAGATGACGGTCGAACATGCGGAACATTTGCGATCGATTTGCGATGCCATGGAAGACTTTTCGGATTGCGGGAGAGGGGTTCATCTGCGGCTCCATTCAGAGGTTCTGGACCGAAGCGCGGCGCGGTCCCTACGACCTTGCCTTCCTCTTCAGTCCTTCATGACCCCTTCCGGGCCGCCGGCATCGCAGCTGCCGGGGTCAAGGGCCGGCTTAAGCCGGGCGAAGCCTCCCTTGACGCGGGCGGCGCGCATGCGGCACGCCTTCTCCATCCTTCTTTTCCCTCTCCMTGATTTTCAGGGTTTCGTTCCAATCCTCCTCGGTCGGYCGAAGCCGCGTCCAGTCGCAGCCTGCATTGTCGGCGAGCGCCCGCAATCGTTCTGCAAACATGTCGCCCTGGGGATTGGCGTCGGTCGCCGCAACCACTTGGACGCCAGATCTCGCAGCCAACGCCCGCATMGCCGCCTCCGTGGTCGGCGACCAGCCGCCACCCGTGCTGAGATAAAC
>NZ_JARWLB010000209.1:0-599 GCF_047445835.1 Rhizobium sp. BR 317
GATCGGGGCCACGGCGCATTACGTCACCGGCGATCTCGACGAAGGTCCGATCATCGAGCAGGACACGGCGCGCATCACGCATGCGCAGTCGGCGGAAGACTATGTCTCGATCGGCCGCGATGTCGAAAGCCAGGTGCTGGCCCGCGCCATCCATGCCCATATCCACTACCGCACCTTCCTCAACGGCAACCGCACCATCGTCTTCCCGGCAAGCCCGGGAAGCTATGCTTCGGAACGCATGGGCTGAGCGATGGCTGACATCATCGATGGCAAGCAGGTGGCTGCTTCGGTAATTGATGCGGTGAAGACGGCGACCGCAGCACTGGAAAAGAACACTGGCGTGAAGACCGGCCTTGCGGTCGTCATCGTCGGTGATGATCCGGCAAGCCACACCTATGTCGGCGCCAAGGGCCGCATGGCCAAGGAATGCGGCTTTACCTCCATCCAGCACACGCTGCCGGCCGAGACGACGCAAGCTGAGCTGGCAAAGCTGGTGGCGACGCTGAACGAGGATGCGTCCATCCACGGCATCCTGGTGCAATTGCCGCTGCCGAAGCATTTGAATGCCGAAGCGATCATCCAGTCGATCCGGCCGGACA
>NZ_JARWLB010000210.1:0-596 GCF_047445835.1 Rhizobium sp. BR 317
GAGTTCCTGGCGCTTTATCCAAACGCCCGCATTCTCGTTGCCGACGAGACGAATTTTTCGAAGGACAAACGCGCTCGGTTCCTGTCACGCGCGGCGACCGCCACGTGGGACGCGATTATCATCACGCATTCGGCATTCCGGTTMATAGCCGTGCCGTCGAGTTTCGAGCAACAGATGATCCAGGATGAGCTCGAGCTCTACGAGGATCTGCTGACCAAGGTCGACAGTGAGGATCGCGTGTCGCGCAAGAGGCTCGAGCGGCTCAAGGAAGGCTTGAAGGAACGACTGGARGSGYTGTCCACCCGCAAGGACGACCTRCTGACSATCTCKGARATCGGCGTCGAYCAGATCRTCGTCGAYGAGGCGCAGGARTTCMGMAARCTYTCCTTYGCCACCAACATGTCGACSTTGAARGGCATCGATCCGAACGGATCGCAGCGTGCCTGGGACCTCTACGTCAAGTCTCGCTTCATCGAGACSAARAACCCKGGYCGSGCKTTGGTKCTGGCRTCCGGCACGCCGATCACCAATACGCTYGGCGAGATGTTCTCGCTMCAACGCCTGCTCGGGCATGCGGCCCTCGCCGAACGCGGGCT
>NZ_JARWLB010000211.1:0-588 GCF_047445835.1 Rhizobium sp. BR 317
CAGTGATGACCTTCTTGGCGTCGCTTGCCTGCACCGTCTGGATGGCATTGCCGGCATAGATCGGCCGCTTGAAGGTATCGGCCGAGATCACTTCGATGATTTCCGAGACCTGGGCGACGTCGAGCAGGGCAGCCACCCGCGGCAACACATCCTTGCCGGTCGAGGTTGCAGCCGAGATGATCGTGTCATAGGAACCGGCCAGCGAGACGATCAGGTMGGCAAGCGGTTCGGCGAGGTTGTTGGCATGCTCGTCGCTTTCGGCCAGCAGCACCTTGGAGACGCCGGAGAKCCTGGCAGCAGCATCGGCCGCAGCCTTGGCGCCCTTGCCGGCAACCAGCACATGGATATCKGAGCCGATCTGCGTTGCTGCCGTCAGCGCCTTGGCGGTCTKATCGGTGAGGCTGACGTTGTCGTGGTCGGCCAGAAGAAGAATGGTCATGATAGTTGCTCCTGTTCCTGCCCGATTACAGCACGCCGGCTTCGTTCTTGAGCTTGTCGACCAGCTCAGCGACCGACTTGACCTTGACGCCGGCCTTGCGGCCACTCGGCTCCTCGGTCTTCAGCACCTTCAGCCGCGGCGTCGTGGAC
>NZ_JARWLB010000212.1:0-583 GCF_047445835.1 Rhizobium sp. BR 317
CTCCATGTCGCCGCCACCCGGGCTMGGCGCGCGCTGACGATCATGACGCCCGAAATCCAGCCATGCCAGCTCCTTCCTTAAAAAAACCGTGACCAACACGACGCCGCAAGCATCACTTCGGTCCGCAATTCTGGTAACGCCGCTTCACCGGCTCTGATAAAAAATGTGGAGCTATTTGACGGCCATTATCTTGTTCATGACGTGACCTGCGACCGCGTAGCAGCCATAGCCTCCTTCGAGGCGCTCGGCCTTACAATGCCCGAGCCCGGGAAAATCATCGAATAAACGTTGCCCGCCACCTTGCTGTCATCAGCTGCCTTGACCACCGCGGGCAAACTTTTCATCCGGTCGTCCGTGCAAGATCTGATGAATACKGACGCTGCCAACGGGACATCGATGATGAGCTGGTGTAGGAGCAGATTTGTMGGCTAGCACTGTAGCTGCCGACGCTGATRGCCTCGTCGTGTTGGGTGGGATTTTCGGTTGGAAAAGCAGCGGGTATATTGCGTTTTTGAAGGTGCAGGCGCGCGAGGCCTTGGCCATGTCGGCGCCTATCGTTCATTGTCTAAGCACAGTATCGAGA
>NZ_JARWLB010000213.1:0-574 GCF_047445835.1 Rhizobium sp. BR 317
TCTTCATCCAGTCGGCCTCGCCGTGCAGCGCCCGCTTGCCGCGTATGCGTTTGGGCTCGGCGCTGGCGAAGGCCGCGTTGCCGACGAGCGCGACACGTAAGGCGAAGCAGGCACAAAGCACTGCCGCGGCCGCTCCGATCAGCGTCGCGGGATCGACATAGGACAGGATCGACTTGCCGGCCGGAATCTGCTCCGAGAATGCCGACAGCCTRATTGCCTCGCGAGCGATGGCGACAACGATCGTCGCTACACCGCCGGCAACGACTCCCCATCCTGCCRTCTTGATCCTGATCGCGCCGGCGCTCGCGAACAGGAAGAYGATGCCGATGGCGGCCGCTGCGACATAAGGCAGGGCAATGCCCGCTTGGCCGAGCGTCTGCCGAGCAGCTTCCGTCTTTMCAAAGCCGGACAGCCAGTGTTCGACCCCGGTCAATCCGATCGTGACCAGGAACATCAGCGCGACAGGCGCGATGAAAAGAATGATCCTATTCATCGCTGTTGCCAAAGGCCTCCGCGCCGATCGCCATCAGTCGCGAGCGTTCGGGGTCGTTGCTTTTCAAGCGCTGGCTCAAAT
>NZ_JARWLB010000214.1:0-572 GCF_047445835.1 Rhizobium sp. BR 317
CTATAACGCAGCGTGGCATGGATCCAAGCGGCGCCTTCACCGCGAGTCTGTTTGCACAAATTCCCTATATCATCGCTGTCCCTATATGGGGTTACGTTTCCGATCGAATCGGTAGGAAGCCCGTAACGATTTTTTATTTTCTGGCAGTAGCGGTGCTAACATTTCCCCTAATCGGCTTCATATCCAATGAACCTTGGACGCTATTTGTCGCGCAAGGCGTGATGCTCTCGGTTACTGGTTGTATTGGTGGAACGCTACCTGCAATCATTGCTGAACGTGTTCCAACACGGTACCGTTCGCGCATCATGGGTATTTCTCTCCCCCTTTCACTTGCTCTGTTCGGCGGCACAGCACCCTATTTGAGCAGCTGGTTCTCAAGCATGAACCTCTCCTGGGTGTTTAACCTGTATGTTGTGGTTGTAGTTCTAATAGCAGCGGGCGTGGTAGCAACGTGGAGAGAAACGAGTGGAATTGACTTGCGAGAAGTCAATTAGCATGCAGGTTCATCGGCGATGATGGCGGGCKGAGTGGTCATTCCCCTCCGTACGTGCGCCGGCTCTGCGCCATCAACC
>NZ_JARWLB010000215.1:0-572 GCF_047445835.1 Rhizobium sp. BR 317
CTGTCGTCGATGGCCAACGTTGCCGGTTACCGGGCGGTGATCGAGGCGGGCAGCAATTTCGGGCGGTTCTTCACGGGCCAGGTGACGGCGGCAGGCAAGGTGCCGCCGGCCAAGGTGCTGGTGATCGGCGCCGGCGTCGCCGGCCTGGCCGCGATCGGCACGGCGACGTCGCTCGGCGCGATCACCTATGCGTTCGACGTGCGGCCTGAGGTGGCCGAGCAGATCGAGAGCATGGGGGCTGAGTTCGTCTATCTCGATTTTGCCCACAGTCAGGGTGGCGGTCAGCAGGATGGTGCTGCGACCGGCGGTTATGCCGCCCCGTCCTCGCCGGAATTCCGCGAGAAGCAGTTGGCGAAGTTCCGTGAACTGGCGCCTGAGATCGACATCGTCATCACCACGGCGCTGATCCCCGGCCGCGATGCGCCCAAACTGTGGCTCGAAGACATGGTCGCGGCGATGAAGCCGGGCTCCGTCGTCGTCGACCTTGCGGCCKAACGCGGCGGCAATTGCKACCTGACGGTGCCCGACCAAAAGATCGTCTCGCCGAATGGTGTGACCATTGTCGGCTATAC
>NZ_JARWLB010000216.1:0-564 GCF_047445835.1 Rhizobium sp. BR 317
TTGCTGCAGGATCGTGCAATCCTTGTCCGATCCCTCCAGGTTTCCGCCGTCGAATGGCGACACGCAGCTCGACTTGAGGTGGACATCCATGATCCGAAACAGTTTCCCATCGATCCTGAGGGTGAGCGCAAGGCCTGGGCGTGGCCGCTTGTCGTCGGGATTGGTGGGAAGGCTAAGCGCGTCCTCAATGGTACAGGACACCTTTTCGCCCAGCGCTTTCTTCCATGCGATGACCAGGCGCTGCACCTTGTAGCCGGTCACCGGACAGAAATCGTAATCGCTACCACCGTTCGGAAGCACTTCCCGGACTGACTGCTCGCCACTGACTTCCTGAAAGGCGATAATGTCGGCTGGTATGKAACGAGCGATKAAGTTGGCGATTTGCTCCTGCCGCTTGCGGTAGGCCTCGAGATTGACGCGAACGGTTCCGCCAGCGGAGTAAACATTGCAGACGGGCAGGCGGCTGACGTCCMATCCCTCAATCTTGAACGCGTCGACGTCCCATCCCGGTTTGAACCCCGCCTCTTGCGATGCTTTGAACTTGCCGGTGGCGGGATCTTCGAC
>NZ_JARWLB010000217.1:0-548 GCF_047445835.1 Rhizobium sp. BR 317
GATTTTCGAGCCGATGAAGACGAGGACTATYGCAAGAGCCGGCTTCAGATATTTGAAACGATGGATCATCGCTGCCAACGCGAAGTAGAGGGCGCGCAAGCCGAGGATCGCGAAAATGTTCGACGTGTAGACGATGAACGGATCTGTCGTGATCGCAAAGATCGCCGGAACCGAGTCGACCGCGAAGATGACGTCGGCGACTTCGATCAGCACCAGGGCCATGAAGAGCGGCGTAATKAACCAGACCATCTTGCCGGTCTGCGGATGCGCCTGCTTCACGAAAAACCGTTCGCCGTGGTGGCTGTCGGTKACGTTGAAGCGACTGCGCATGAAGCGGATKAGCGGGTTCTTCGACACATCGGGCTCGGCATCTTTTACGACAAGCATTTTGATACCGGTCGCKATCAGGAACGCGGCAAAGACGTAAAGCAGCCAGGAGAACTCGGCGACCAGCGTTGCGCCGACGCCGATCATGACAGCGCGCAAGAGGATGACACCCAGAATGCCCCAGAAGAGCACCCGGTGCTAATAAAGGCGCGGAACGGCGA
>NZ_JARWLB010000218.1:0-542 GCF_047445835.1 Rhizobium sp. BR 317
CCGACGGATAGTCGAATGTCGGGATGCGAACGGCTTCGACCTGGATCATCCAGCCGCTCCCAAGCCGCGACAGGATTGTATTKATCTGCCGCGCCAGGTCGTTGCGCTCCAAGTCCGTGGCGCTCTCCGAGTCCGGCCCGGCAAAATACCAGCCGGCCATCAGGCTTCCGTCTTTTAACAGGAGCACGCCATTGTCGACKAGGCCGGCATAGGGGACGAGATCCGCAAAGGACGGGCCGGTAGCCCGKAAGCGTTTGAGCGCGACCATGCCTTCTCCTCAATACCGGCGCCAGGGCGAGGAGGTCGCCTTATAGTAATGCTTGTAGGAGATATGGCGGACATAGACCTGTCGCATCAGCGGATCCKCCTTTGCAATCACCCTCAAAAGCCCAACGACGACGATCCAGACGGCGACGCCGAAGAGCGCGGAATAGATCGTCAGGACGAYGAAGATGAGGATGACTGCKGCAAGACCGGTAATAAGCACCAGCTCCCGGTCCGCGCCCATCAGCAGGTTCGGACGCGACAGCGCCCKATGAATG
>NZ_JARWLB010000219.1:0-540 GCF_047445835.1 Rhizobium sp. BR 317
GAACCCGCATTCCGTGCCTCGGGATCACCGAGACAAGTCCGTCCTGCTGGAGGCGCATGAGCGCCTCCCTTACGGGCGTCCGGCTCATCCCCAACTKGGACGCGACTTCCTGTTCGGTCGCCTGGTAACCGGGCGCCCACTTGTTATCCAGGATGAGCTGGCGCAACCGAAGGTGGGCTGTCRCKGTCATTGTTTTCGCGAAGGCGTCCTCTTTGATCTCTGAGACCGGTGCTGTCTGTTTCCTGGTCGGCATTTTCTTTMCCTTCAAGCTGGCTGATTTCTCAGGAGCCTACATATTTTCGCCAGCTATGTTCAGGCTGGTATCCGAGAACGCTCTTTGCTTTGTCGATCGACAGCAAGGTTTCGTTGTTCCCGATCTGCTTCTTGAACGGGACCCCCGGATACCACCTCCTGACGAGTTCCTCGTTGGAGGTGGTCATGACCCCATCGTCGTTTGCGATGATGAACACCTCGGCACCTTTGCCGCTCCACTCGAGCGAGCGACGGATCGCCTGTGCCMCGTCGCGGGCGTCGATATAG
>NZ_JARWLB010000220.1:0-540 GCF_047445835.1 Rhizobium sp. BR 317
CCGCTCCTTCGGAACGGCCGGGATCATTCACCAAAGCTCGCGCTTTGGCGATTGTAGGATTCACAGTAGTGCGTTCCGCAATCAGTTCCCTGAAACTGGGTTCGAAAGACACGCTTTCTCACCCAAGGGAGACAGACGGAATGAAGAAACCATCCTCGAAGATCCGCGACGAAATCGCCAAACTCCAGGAGCAGCTCAAGGCAGCAGAGACGCGTGAGGCCGAACGGATCGGCCGGATCGCGCTGAAGGCAGGTCTCGGCGAGATCGAAATCGACGAGGCCGAGCTGCAGGTGGCCTTCGAGGATCTGGCGAAGCGGTTTCGCGGAGGCGAGGTTCGTACGACCGGAGGGAAGAGGGGAGCAGGCGTCGGCGAAACCAGCGCACCGTCCACGCAGAACGCGGCTGGCGCGGCTGCGGGCGGGACTGCTGAAGCTTGAGCGGATGGCGCGCACGACAACATCCGATGCCCGGAAGAAGGACACGCGGGAAAAGATCGAGCTCGGCGGTTTGATCGTCAAAGCCGGTCTTCGCTACGAGAAG
>NZ_JARWLB010000221.1:0-533 GCF_047445835.1 Rhizobium sp. BR 317
ACTCCTGAATTTGCTGCAAAGGTCCTTCCMAGGGAAGACTGCCGCCGGAACTGGCGAGCGCCGGCGAGACCGAGGCAAGAACGATGGGTGCCGCAAGGAGTGTGACGGCGATGAATGCTTTTCTACGCGACATGGCGCGCCTCCTGTTCTTCCGTGAGCTGGTCGGATTCGACTTCATATTGGCCGCCCGCGAAGCGCTCGATCTGGATGACGTCGCGAACGCGCCGCCCGCGTGGCGTCCGCTCGATCGAGACGATGAGATCGACCGCTTCCCCGATCACTTCATGCATCGGCTGCTGGCTGGCTTCGGCGGTCAGTTGCTCCAGGCGGCGTAGCGCCGACATAGCCGTGTTGGAATGGATGGTGGCCACCCCTCCGGGATGGCCCGTGTTCCATGCTTTCAGCAACGTCAGCGCAGCGCCGTCGCGGACCTCGCCGACGACGATCCGGTCCGGACGCAGCCGCATGGTGCTCTTCAAGAGCCGCGCCATGTCGACGGTATCGCTGGTATGCAGAAGAACGGCGTTCTCGGC
>NZ_JARWLB010000222.1:0-530 GCF_047445835.1 Rhizobium sp. BR 317
GCGCTGGGCGGCGCTGTCGTAGCCGACCGGACCGTCGAGATCCTCGTCGCGTGCGTCATTGGCGGCCTTGGCGGTGGCATCGCGTGCCTCACTGACGGCGCGGGAGTAGAACTGTCCGGCGCCATGGGCAGAGCCGACATAGGCGCCGACGATGCGCTGGAGGTGGATCTGCATCGCCCGTTCGCCAAGGCCTTCGGACAGGCTCTCGGCGGTTTCGATGATCAGGCGCTCGTGCAGGTCGCGGATCCCGTCGCCGTCGATTACGGCCGTGCCGAAGCTTTCGGTAATCGCCATCGCCTGGGCGGCGTCCGGGCAGGTGAGCCGGACCATTTCGAGTGTGGCGCCCTTTCGAAGCTGCACCACGCGGGCGGAGTGGCGGGATTGGGTTGCGGGCTTTGCCATGGGCTTGTCCTTTCAGGTTCCTCCGAAGCGGTTCCGGCCCTTGCCGGTCTGCCCTTCGGTGCGGTCAAAAGGAGCCGGCGGAAGACGGGCGTTTCAGGGTCCGGGGCCGCCAGGACGAGCGAAGCCGG
>NZ_JARWLB010000223.1:0-519 GCF_047445835.1 Rhizobium sp. BR 317
TGATGAACCAGTTGCCGACGCCGGGTCCGAAGACGGTGGCGACTACGGCGAGCGCCATGCCGACAATGCCGTACCAGACGGCGCGCTTGGCGCTTTCCTGGCCGGAGAGCCCGCCGAGCGACAGAATGAAGAGGACAGCCGCGGAGATATAGGCAGCCGAAACGATACCGATGGTCATGGATTAAAGCCTCTAACTCAGGACTTCTGGAACATGGCGAGCATGCGGCGTGTTACGAGGAAGCCGCCGACAATGTTGATCGTGGCGACCAGCACCGAAAGCGCTGCCAGCGCCACGACAAGYCAATGGCTTGAGCCGACCTGAAGAAGCGCGCCAAGGATGACGATACCGGAGACCGCATTCGTCACTGCCATCAGCGGCGTGTGGAGGGAATGGCTGACATTCCAGATCACCTGGAAGCCGACGAAACAGGAAAGTACAAAGACGACGAAATGGCTCATGAAGCTGGCTGGCGCGACGGCGCCGACCACCAGAAGCAGAGCGGTCGCTACGAACAGCAG
>NZ_JARWLB010000224.1:0-513 GCF_047445835.1 Rhizobium sp. BR 317
AGAAAGAAGCGGGGATCCTTTCCCGGACACTTTCCTCGTGGGAGCTTCGCTGGAACGAGGGACGAAACCAGATCGACAGCAAGACGGTCTTCGTACTGGACGAAGCCGGCATGGTGTCGTAGCGGCAGATGGCGCTGTTCGTCGAAGCGGTAACGAAGGCCGGCGCCAAGCTCGTTCTCATCGGCGATCCCGAACAGCTCCAACCGATCGAAGCCGGCGCCGCGTTTCGCGCGATTGCCGATCGCATCRGCTATGCCGAACTCKAAACCATCTACCGCCAACGCCAGCAATGGATGCGCGATGCCTCGCTTGATTTKGCGCGTGGCAACGTCGGCAAGGCGATCGATGCCTACCGTACCAATGGCAAGGTGATCGGATGGGATCTGAAGGCCGACGCCGTCGACAACCTCATCGCCGCCTGGGACCGCGATTACGATCCGGCGAAGACGTCGTTGATCCTTGCCCATCTGCGCAGGGACGTGCGCATGCTGAACCAGATGGCCCGCATCAGGC
>NZ_JARWLB010000225.1:0-502 GCF_047445835.1 Rhizobium sp. BR 317
GTCGTGAAGAACGGGCTGCAACATCCCCGATGAGAGATGACAGCCGAGTCGAAAGKAGAGGCTCAACTGGTCGCTATCGTCACCATTGCKATGGTTTCGTAGATCTCAACTKAGAGGCTGCTCTCGCCGCCCCTCKGACTATCGAGACCGCACCGCAGGACCGATCAGGAACCCCCGCACCTGATGTAGCAGGCACGGGACGCATTTACCGCGATCCCCGTTTCCGACGTGATCTCCTTGATGATCGGCGCAAGTGAGCCGAGTTCGTCGTCGGTGAGCGCGATCAACTCCGGATAGTCGATGTCGACGMCGGTATTGTCCGCMGTCAAAGCGATCGCCCAATMGTCGCCGTTGATGCGATATTCGTGCGTGTCGAAATCGATTTCGAGATCGTCCCGGAGGTTAATGGTAATGCGCCCGAATATTTCGGTCTCCCCTTCCAGCTGATGCTCGGCGAACTCGTCCTCTCMGGCGAAAACGCTCCGCTCCAACGACATGATGA